>NZ_BAAASJ010000059.1:22376-78737 GCF_039532825.1 Streptomyces vastus | reverse complement strand
CCGCTGGCGCACCCGCCACCAGATCCGGGCCCGAGCCAGCCACTACCGCACCCGAGCCGCACAAGCTCACTCACCGTGAAACCACCGGCTGTAGTACTAGAGACTGAGTAGTCCGGTCCCTTTCGGGGACACCCTGTGGGGGTGAAAATCGGTCTGTGGCCGTCCGGCGGACGTCGTTTCCGCTTGGTGCGTTCCGAGCCTGTGACTGAGCGGAAGTGAGTCCTGCTGCCAGGACGCATGCCAGCCGGACGCCCAAGCCGGTCGGCGAGCACGTGCAGACGGCCGGTCTTGGCGAACCACTCCTGCTTGCTGCGGTAGCCGCCCGGAGCGCGCTTGCCGCCGTTCTCCCCGACCGGGAGGGAGAGCCGGTGCGCGATCGTCCGCACACCCGCTTCCAGACTCTGGATGTACGCGAGCTGGCCAGCGCCGGGCGAGCGCCCATTGATCGTGGGTGGCCTTGGTGATTCGAAGGTCACACATTCGACACAGGAACTTTCGTTCTCGCCCATGCAGTCGCACGTGCCGCAGCCCGGACTCACTCATGTGCGCCCGAGCACGCCCGTGCGCAGTCAACCGCCAGCAGTTCACAACCCCGTGGCCTCACAGCCGCCCGCCAGCGTCATCGCCCGGTCCAGCGCCTGCAGGAAGCCGTTCACGGTCGCCCGGTCTCGGACCGCCAGCCGCAGCCAGTCCTCGCCCAACCCCGGGAACGTGTCGCCGCGGCGCACCGCGTATCCGAGGGTGCGCAGGTGATGGCGTACGAGCGCCGCGTGGGGGAGTCGTACGAGGACGAAGGGGCCTTCGGCGGGCTCGGCCACCGACAACCCGTCGGAGGCGAACTCCTTGAGGCCCTCGACGAGATGGGCGCGGTCCGTGGCGACGCGGTGGGCCGCGTCGGACTGTTCCGTGAGGGCCCGCGGGGACATGCAGGCCTCCGCAGCCGCGAGGGCCGGCGTGGAGACCGGCCAGAGGGGCTGGGCCCGCTCCAGGTCCGCGATCACCTCCGGAGGAGCCAGCACGTAGCCGATCCGCAGCCCGGCCAGACCCCACGTCTTTGTGAGGCTGCGCAGCACCACCAGGCCGGGGACGTCCGTCCGCCCGGCAAGGGCCTCGCGTTCCCCCGGCACCGCGTCCATGAACGCCTCGTCGACCACCAACGTCCGTCCGGGGCGGGCGAGTTCGGCGATCCCCGCAGCCGGGTGGAGCACGGACGTCGGGTTGGTCGGGTTTCCGATCACCACCAGGTCCGCGTCCTCGGGGACGGCCGAGGGGTCGAGACGGAAGCCGTCCGCTTCCCGTAGCAGGACCCGGTCCACGCTGTGGCCCGCGTCCCGCAACGCCGCCTCCGGCTCGGTGAACTGCGGATGCACCACCACCGGCTGACGTACCTTCAGGGCGCGGGCAAGCAGCACAAAAGCCTCCGCCGCGCCCGCCGTGAGGAGTACGCGCTCCACGGGGACCCCGTGCCGGGCAGCCACCGCCGCACGCGCGGACCGCCCGTCCGGGTAGGCGGCCAGCCCGGCCAGCGACCCGGCGATCCGCTCGCGCAGCCACGCCGGGGGCGTGTCGGCGCGGACGTTGACCGCGAGGTCGACGAGGGCCGAGCCGTCGTCGCGTATCTCCGCGTCACCGTGGTGACGGAGGTCGTGCGCCCGGTTCTCGGGTCCCTCGGCTCTCTCAGTGCGCATGGGAGTGTGCATGCCCGTGGTGGTGACCACCGTGGTGGTGATCGTCGTCGTCCGGGTGGAAGTGCGGCTGCTGGGGCATGCCCACCTTGTCCTCGAAGCCCGGCAGCGCGATGCGGTAGACGCAGGAGTCGCAGTTCATCCGGAGGTCGCCGGCCACGGCCTCCCGGTAGCGCTCCATCACCAGGTCGAGCAACTCCGGCTCCGGGCCGATGACTTCGGCCGACCGTACCTCGATCTCAGGGTGTGCTGCCGCCCAGCCCTCGGTCTGCAGCCGCACCCGGTCCGGCAGGATGCCGGTGAACAGGAAGTACGGGAGCACGACGATCCGGCGGGCACCCAGCCTCGCGCAGCGGTCGAGGCCGGACGGCACATCCGGCGCCGCCAGCGACACGAACGCGGTCTCCACGCCCGCGTAACCTCGCCCCTCCCACAACAGCCGCGCCGCCTTGTGGACCTCCGCATTGGCGTCCGGGTCGGTCGAGCCGCGGCCGACGAGGAGGACGGTCACATCGGCCCGGTCGAAGGGCGTGCGCGCCGTAGAGCCGAGCGCCTCGTCGAGCCGTCGCTCGAGCACGGTGAGCAGCGCGGGGTGCGGGCCGAGCGGGCGCCCGTAGGTGTACGAGAGCCCCGGATGCCGTTCCTTCTCACGGGCCAGCGCCGCCGGAATGTCACCCTTGGCGTGCCCGGCGGACACGAGCATCAGCGGGACGGCGGCGAACCGGCGTACCCCTTGCTCGACCAGCTCCGTCACGGCGTCGCCGAGCGGCGGCGGGGACAGCTCGATGAAGCCGCCCGCGACGGGGAGTTCGGGGGTGCGGCGGCCCAACTCCCGTACGAAATCACGGAAGGCCTCGGCGCCCGCGTCGTCCCGGGTGCCGTGTCCGGCGATGAGCAGGGCGGGCGGCTGGGACGTGGTCACGGTTTCTCCTTCAGGGGCTCTGAGGCCTCGGATACGGGGTGTACAGGGGGCGTCGGGGGTACAGGGTGATACAGCAGGGCGTTCAGCGCCGCCGCGGCGACCGCCGAACCGCCCTTCTCGGAGACGTTGCTGACGGCGGGCAGCCCGCTTTCCCGCAACGCGGCCTTGGACTCCGCCGCGCCGACGAAACCCACGGGCAGACCGATGACGAGCGCAGGAGCGGCGTCCAGCGTCAGCAGCTCCTCCAGCGCGGTCGGAGCGCAGCCGATCACCCAGAGCGCACCGGGCCCGACCTGCTCGTACGCAAGCCGGATCGCATGCGCCGAACGGGTAAGCCCGGGACCGGAACCGGCGTCCTTCAGCCGGCATACGGTCTCGCGCCGGGTGATGCCCGCCGCGACCATCTCCACGTCCACCACGACGGGCGCCCCGTCGTGGAGCGCGCCATGGGCCTTCTCCAACGCGGCCTCGTCCATGACGAGATCCTCCGCGTACGCGAGGTCGGCCGCCGAGTGGATCACCCGCTCCACGACCGCGCGCGTCAGCGGCGGGAAGTGCGAGGTGTCGAGCCGGGCGCGCAGCCGCCGGAAGGACTCCGCTTCGATGGGATGCACGGCCCGGGACTCCGGGAACACTTGGCTCACTGGGCCTCCTCCTGCCAGCGATAGCCGCGCGGCGTCACCATGCGGCCGGAGATCTCACGGGTCGCCGTGTTGCCCACCGTCACGACCGTCATCATGTCGACGGTGGCCGGGTCGAGTTCGGCGAGTGCGGTGAGGCGGCTGGACTCGTCCGGGCGCGAGGCGTTGCGTACGACACCGACGGGTGTCGTCGGCTCCCGGTGCTCCCCGAGGATCGCGAGGGCCTTGGGGAGCTGCCAGTCGCGGCCCCGGCTACGGGGGTTGTAGAACGTCACCACGATGTCCGCCTCCGCCGCGGCCCGTACCCGACGCTCGATGACCTCCCACGGAGTGTGCAGGTCGGACAGGCTGATCGACACGTGGTCATGGCCGAGCGGCGCGCCCAGGATCGCCCCGGCCGCGAGCGCGGCGGTCACTCCCGGCACTCCGACCACGTCGATGTCGTCGGACGCCTCCGCGAGCGCGGGCGAGGCCATCGCGTACACGCCCGCGTCCCCGCTGCCGATGAGCGCGACGGCGTGACCGAGTCGGGCTTCCGTGACGGCAGTTCGGGCTCGTTCCTCCTCCGCTCCGAGCCCGGACTCCAGGATCCGGGTGCCGGGGCGAAGCAGGTCGCGGATCTGGTCGACGTACTGGTCGAGGCCGACGAGCACGGAGGCGCGCCGCAGTTCGTCCTTGGCGCGTGGGGTGAGGAGGTCGCGCGCGCCGGGGCCGAGCCCGACGACGGCAAGCCGACCGCGGGACGGACGTCGTACGACGGCGCAGGTCGCCATCGCGGGCTGTCCCGGCTGCCCGGCTGACTTCCGCTTGGGTACGAGGAGTTCACCGCCCCGTACGAGCGCGGCGGCCTCCGCGACGGAGGGCGTACCGACGGCGGTCAGCGGGGCGTCCGACGGGTTCGGCACGGCCACGGCCGCCAACTCCTCGGCGGAGTACGTGACCAGGGGGACCCCGAGGCGGGCGGCTGCCTCCAGGAGGCCGGGCTCGTCGGCCTTGGCGTCGACGGTGGCGAGTTCGGCGACGGACTTCGCGGACAGCCCGGCATCGCGCAGGGCGTCCTCGATGTTCCCCAACACCTCGTCCAAGGGCGCGCCCTTGGAAGCGCCGACGCCGATGACGAGGGAGGGCGGACGGAGGACGACTTCATGCGCGGCGGGCTCGACCAGCCGGTCGCTGACGCGGATCGTGTACTGACCTGTAGGCCCCGTAGGACCTGTAGGGGGACCTGTAGGACCTGCCGGGGTTACGGGAAGCGGTGGGAGCGGCCATGGCACCTCCGCATCCAGGGCTACGGGCTCCCCGTCCAGCAGAGCGCGCGTCACGGCGGTGACATCCCCCTCGACCGGAAGACCGAGCGTGTCGAGGCCGGGCAGACCGACCGCGTCCGTCGCCGTCGTCACCACGGGCTGCGCGCCCAGCAACTCACCCAACGCGTGGGCGAGTTCATTGGCGCCGCCCCCGTGCCCGCCGACGAGCGGTACGGCGAACCTTCCGCCCTCGTCGACACACACGATCCCGGGGTCGGACGCCTTGTCCTCCAGCAGGGGTGCGACGAGCCGGACCACAGCCCCCGCTGCCAGGAAGCACACCAGCTGCTCACACTCCGCGAAGGCCCGCCGCACGGCATCACCAACGGGGCCGTCGTACACCCGCGTGCGATCCGGCCAGGCAGCGGTCACCCGTTCACGGGCCCTGGCACCCGCCGCCGTCGCCGAAATCAGGCCGATCACTGGGCAACTCCCTCGGTACGCGCCGGGAGCCGGACGCCCCACAGCAGAAAGACGGGATTGGTCGCCGCGAGCCGGGTCACGTCCCCGGGCAACGGCGCGAGCCGGGACGACTGCAGCAGTACGCCGTCGCAGCCGAACCCGGCGGCCAGCAGCGCCTCCCGTGCCGCCGGAACCCGGTCCAGCGCGGCCATCGCCACCACGACCGCCCGCCGCGCCCGCCGTGCGCAGTCCGCCACGATCGCGGGCAGCTCACGCCCGCCGCCGCCGATGAACACGGCGTCGGGGTCGGGGAGTTCGGACAGTACGGCGGGTGCGACGCCCCGCACGACGGTCACGTCGACGCCGTGTGCGGCGGCGTTGGCGCGTACGCGCTCCACGCCGTCCCCGCTCTTCTCGACGGCGGTCACGGCGGCCCCGAGCCGCGCGCACTCCACGGCGACCGAGCCGGAACCCGCGCCGATGTCCCAGACGTGGTCGCCGAGCCGTGGCCCGAGCCGGGCCAGTGCCAGGGCCCGTACCTCGAACTTGCTGATCATCGAGTCGCGGTGGGTGAACTCGCCCTCGTCCAGGGCCCATTGGGCGGGCCCGGCCGGTGGCCCGGCGATCGTGCGTACGGAGGAGAGGGTGCGTGACTCGTCGAGGCACAGCACGACGCTGACCGCCGGTCCCCAGTCGCGGGCGGCGGCCTCGGCGGGCGTGACCCGCTCGACGCGCTCGTCCGGGCCCGAGCCCAGGGCCGAGGCCACGACGAGGACGCGTTCGGGTGACTGCGATCGCAGCGCGGCGCCCAGTTCCGCCGGCCCGGCGCCCGGGCCGGTCAGCACCGCCACCTTGGGGTGGGCCAGGCAGACGTTCACCGCGGTCCGTGGGTCCCGGCCGTGGGCGCTCACCACGATCGCGTCGTCCCAGGTCAGACCCAGGCGCGCGAAGGCGGTCGCGACGGACGAGACAGCGGGGCGTACGTCCAGGGTGCGGGCGCCGAAGCGGTCGGCGAGTGCTCGTACGATGCCGAAGAAGCCGGGGTCTCCGGAGGCCAGTACGACGACGCGCCGCTGAGCTGTGTGGTCCGCGGGCTCCTTCAGGTGCTGCTCGATCGCGTCGAGGGCGGGGGGCAGCGGGCCGAGCACGATCCGTTCCGTCGTGTCCGGCAGACGGGCCGCCGTCAGGTGCCGACGGGCGCCCACGACGAGCGTCGCTGTGGCCAACTCGGCCTCGGTGTCCGGAGGAAGGGGCGACCCCGTTCCCGTACCGATGACGGTGATCACGGTTGTGATCATGGTGTGGCACCCCGTGTACGCAGTGCCTTACGTGCCTCGGGGTCCGCCTTGCGGAAGCCGTGGAAGTGGCCCGGGTGGTAGAGGTGCGAGCGGGTGCCGTGCGCGTCGAGGGCCGCGCCGACCAGGAACAGCGTGTGCTTCCACAGCTTGTGCTCCTTGACGGTCTCCTCCAGGGTGCCGATCGTGCACTTCACGATCAGCTCCTCCGGCCAGGTCGCCTGGTAGGCGACCACGACCGGCGTCGTCGTCGGGTAGCCGCCCTCCAGCAGCTCCCGTACGAGCTGGCCGCTGCGGGCGGCGGACAGGAACAGCGCCATGGTGGTGCCGTGGCGGGCGAACTCGCGTACCTCCTCGCCAGGCGGCATGGGTGTCTTGCCGCCGCCGAGGCGGGTGAGGATCACGGACTGGGCGATCTCGGGGATGGTCAGCTCGCGTTGTGCCAGGGCGGCGACGGCGGAGAAGGAGGAGACGCCGGGGATGATCTCGGTCTCGATGCCGATGTTCTCGCACCGGTCGAGCTGTTCCTGCGTACCGCCCCACAGGGCAGGGTCGCCGGAGTGGATGCGGGCCACCTTGAGGCCTTCCGCTGCGGCCCGCTCGTACACGGCCACGACGTCCTCGAGCGACATGGTGGCCGAGTCGAGGATCTCCGCTTCCTCGCGTGCGTGGTCCAGGACCTCCTCCTGCACCAGGCTGGCCGCCCAGATGACGATGTCGGCCTCCGCGATCGCCTTCGCGGCGCGGAAGGTGAGCAGGTCGGCTGCGCCGGGCCCGGCGCCGACGAAGGTCACCTTGGGGGTGGGGGCGTCGGGCATGGGGTGGGTCCTCTCCTACGAGTGATCAGTGGCTGCGGGGGCATCGGGCGCGGGCTGGGAGGGGGCTGAGGTGATGGCCTGCGGCGCTTCTTTCCCCAAGCCCGCCCCTTCCCGTAACCAGGAGCGCTGCCCCTGGGCCCCGCTGGGGGCTCCGCCCCCAGGCCCCCGATCGGCCTTAACGGCCTCGTCCTCAAGCTCCCCCACTCTCGGCTTCGCTCGAGCGGGGGGACCCCCACGACGGGCTGCCGGTGGCTGGCCTGGGTGCGAGTGGCTCCGGCCGTTCACAGCTTGCCGCCGCGTTTGCCGTTGCGTGGGGCGGGGGCTATGAGGGTGGAGAGGTACGGCAGGGGAGAGCCGTCCAGGTCGGCCGCGGGGCTGATCGACTCGTCGGGCAGGCCCAGTGCCGAGCCCCACACCGCGTCATCGAGCCGCCCGGTTTCCCGCAGCGCCGCGGCCACTTCCTCCGCGAGGCGGCCGAACTTGTACGCGACCACCGTGCCCGGGCCATTGAGTGCGTCCTTCAGGACGGCGGAGCCTGCCGTGACGGGGACGAGGGTGAGTGGCTCGGTGCCCTCGGTCAGTACGGCACCTGAGCGGGCGGCGAGGTCCTGCATGGCGGTGATGCCGGGCACCGTTTCGACGATCGTGCCCGGAACCAACTCCTCGATGGTCTGCGCGAGATAGGTGAACGTGGAGTACACGTTCGGGTCGCCGATGGTGGCGAAGGCGACCGTGGCGTGGGCGCGCAGCAGCTCGGCCACCCGCGCACCGGCCGCGTCCCAGGCGGCCTCGCGCCGTGCGCGGTCCGACCGCTCGTTGAGCGCGAACACGACCCGTACGACCTTGTCCTCGGGCACGTAGTGCAGCACGGTGGCCTCGGCGCGCCCGCGCTCGCCCCCGTCTTTTCCATCAAATGCAGCCATCACGGGGACGACGACCACGTCCGCCGCACGGAGGGCGTTGACCCCCTTGACGGTCACGAGCTCCGGGTCCCCGGGCCCCACTCCGACTCCGATCAGCCTGCTGCTGCTCATGACGTCCGGCACCTCTCCACGAACCGACGGGCGACGCCGGGTGCGGACGCCCAGTGCGTATGCACGTAACTCGCGTGCACACCTTGTTGTACGAAACCTTCGACTCGCCGCCCCGGAGCATGGAGCCCCCAGGCGGGAGCGGCCCCCGCGCCGGGCTCGACGACGGTGCGGTGAAACTCGTGCCCGCGCATCCGCGTCCCGGCTACGGCGAGGACGCTGTCGCTCACGGCCACGGCGTCCCGATACCCGAGGGTCAGCCGCTCGTCCATACGGGCGGTCGCCTCCAGCACGCCGCACATGGGCTGTCCGTCGAGCTCACGGGAGAGGTAGAGGAGGCCGGCGCATTCGGCGGCGACGGGAGCACCACTGAACGCCAGCTCGGCGATGGCTTTGCGCAGGGGTTCGTTGGCGGACAGCTCGGAGGCGTACACCTCCGGGAACCCGCCGCCGATGACCAACCCTGCCGCTCCGTCCGGCAGTTGCTCGTCATGGAGGGGGTCGAAGGTGATGACTTCGGCTCCGGCGGCGGCGAGGAGTTCGGCATGCTCGGCGTAGGAGAAGGTGAAGGCGGGGCCACCGGCGATGGCGACGACGGGCTTCGGCTCCTTCGAAACCGGTCCAGGCACAAGCAGCCCGTCGTGGGGGTCCCCCCGCTCGAGCGAAGCCGAGAGTGGGGGAGCTTGAGGACGAGGCCGTTCAGGCCGATACGGGGGTCTGGGGGCGGAGTCCCCCCCGCGGCGGAGCCGCAAATTGATACAGCCGGGAAGGGGCGGGGCTGGGGAAAAAGCGCCGCAGGCCACCACCTCAGCCGGATCCCAACCCGCACCCGACAACACAGGCGCACTACGCGCCAGCGCAAACAGCGCATCCAGATCGCAGCCTTCCCGCACCCGCGAGGCCATGACCTCAACCGCCCCCACGGCCTCCACCCGCCGCTCGGCAACCGGCACCAGCCCAAGGTGCCGAGAAGGCGTCCCCACCTCCCGAGCCCGCCGCAAAGCGCCAAGCACAGGCACCCCGGACTCGTCCAACGCCTCCCGCAACATCACCTCATGCCGCTCGGACCCCACCTTGTTGAGGATCACCCCCGCAACCCGCACTTCGGGATCCCAGGAAGCAAACCCATGCACGAGCGCAGCCACCGACCGAGCCTGCGCCGACGCATCCACAACCAACACCACAGGTGCCCGCAGCAGCTTCGCCACATGAGCGGTGGACGCCAGCTCCCCCTCCCCGGCAGCCCCGTCGTACAGCCCCATCACACCC
This sequence comes from Streptomyces vastus, assembly GCF_039532825.1. Classification (NCBI taxonomy): domain Bacteria; kingdom Bacillati; phylum Actinomycetota; class Actinomycetes; order Kitasatosporales; family Streptomycetaceae; genus Streptomyces; species Streptomyces vastus. The sequence continues at coordinate 69,367 of NZ_BAAASJ010000059.1, read as the reverse complement.
TCGACCACGGCGACATCACACCCACGCGCACCATGCGCGAACAACGGCGCCATCAACTCCGCCCCACACAGATACGCATCGAGGTTCCGCCCCACCCGCCCCGCGGCAAGCTGGTGATACCCGGGGTCGATGTAGTCGGGCCCCACCTTGTGCGGAGACACGGCAAGGCCCCGCGAGGCGAACGCCGCCATCAGCCCCGTAGCAACAGTGGTCTTGCCGCTTCCGGAAGAAGGCGCGGCAATAACCAGCCGAGGGACGGAAATCACCACTCGATGCCCCTCTGGCCCTTCTGGCCGGCGTCCATCGGATGCTTGACCTTGGACATGTCGGTGACGAGATCGGCGAAGTCGACGAGCTTCTCGGGCGCGTTCCGCCCGGTGATCACCACATGCTGCGTTCCGGGCCGGTCCCGAAGCACTGCGATGACCTCGTCGACATCGACCCACCCCCAGTGCATGGGGTACGCGAACTCATCGAGGACATACAGCTTGTACGTCTCGGCAGCGAGGTCCCGCTTGACCTGCTCCCAGCCCTCGCGGGCCTTCTCCTCGTTGTCCATCTGGGAGTCGCGCTGCACCCAGGACCAGCCCTCACCCATCTTGTGCCAGTCGACGGACCCGCCCTCACCGGAGGCACCGAGGACCCGCAAGGCGTTCTCCTCGCCGACCTTCCACTTCGCCGACTTCACGAACTGGAACACACCGATCGGCCACCCCTGATTCCAGGCCCGCAACGCGAGCCCGAAGGCGGCGGTGGACTTGCCCTTGCCGATCCCCGTATGCACGACGACCAGCGGCCGATTACGTCGCTGACGCGTCGTCAAACCGTCGTCCGGTACGACACTCGGCTGTCCCTGCGGCATTACGCGGCCCTCCTGCCGTTGCCCCTGCTGCCCTGAACATCCCTGACGAGACCGGCGATCGAGTCGGCCCGCAGCTCGTCCAACGTCACTGCCGTACCGCCGAGTTCACCTGCGAGCTGCCCGGCAAGCCCGAGCCGTACCGGCCCCGACTCACAGTCGACGACCACGGACGCGACCCCGCCGGCCGCGAACAGCCGCGCCGCGCGACCCGAGAGCGCGACCGGATCAGTCCCGCCTGTGGCCCGCCCGTCCGTCACCACGACGACGAGCGAACGCCGCGCGGGATCCCTGAGCCGTTCCACCCGCAGCACGTCATGGGCCCTCAACAGCCCCGCGGCCAGCGGCGTCCGCCCACCCGTCGGCAACGACTCCAGCCGTGCCGCCGCCGCGTCCACCGACGAGGTCGGCGGCAACGCGACCTCGGCGTCCTTCCCCCGGAAGGTCACCAGCCCGACCTTGTCCCGCCGCTGATACGCGTCGAGCAGCAGCGACAGCACGGCCCCCTTCACCGCGCTCATCCGCTGCCGCGCGGCCATGGACCCGGAGGCGTCCACGACGAACAGCACGAGGTTCCCCTCACGGCCCTCCCGCGTCGCCTGCCGCAGATCGTCGCGCCGTACGACCAGCCCCGGCCCCGACCGTCCGCGCGCCCGCTGGTGCGGGGCCGCGGCCTGCACGGTCGCCGCCAAGTGCAGCTTGGTGAGCGCCCCTTGGGGCCGCCTGGCCCCGGTGGTCCGCCCGTGCTCGGTCCGCGCTCGCGACCGCCGCCCGGCGGCACCCTCGCCGAGCCCGGGCACGCTCAGCATCTTGGTACGAAAGGGCTCGGCAGCCCGTACGGGGGACTGCTCACCGCCACCGGGTGCGGCCGGCGCCTGCCCGTCGCCCTCCGAGGGCTCACCCTGCGCCGGAACATCACCGGCGGGGGAGTCATCCCCGTCCGGCCCGTCCTGCGGCGGCTGCCCACCACCGCCGGGCCCGTCCGGATCCGGGTCTTCGTCGCCGGAGTCGTCCCCGCCGCCGAACTCCTCCAGCGTGTCGTCGAGCTTGTCCTCGTCAAGTCCCGGCGCGTCAAAGGGGTTACGCCGCCGCCGATGCGGCAGCGCGAGCAGAGCCGCCTGTCGCACGTCCTCCGCGAGGACATCAGTCCGCCCGGCCCACGCGGCCAGCGCCGTAGCCGTACGCGCCATCACGATGTCGGCCCGCATCCCGTCGACCTCGAAGGCGCTGCACGTAGCAGCGATCTGCCGCAGCGCCCCGTCGCCGAGCCGTACGGACGGCAGCAGCTCACGTGCGGCCACGATCCGCGCCCGTACCGCGGATTCCTCGTCGGCCCAGCGCGCAGCGAAGCCGGCCGGGTCGTCGTCGTACGCGAGCCGCCGTCGCACGACCTCGACCCGCTGGTCCGGCTCCCGCGAGGCGGCGACCTCGACGGTCAGCCCGAAGCGGTCGAGGAGCTGGGGCCGCAGCTCCCCCTCTTCGGGATTCATGGTGCCGACGAGGAGGAACTTGGAGGCGTGCCGTACGGAGACACCCTCGCGCTCGACGTACGAGGCACCCATCGCCGCCGCGTCCAGCAGCAGGTCGACGAGGTGGTCGTGCAGCAGATTCACCTCGTCGACGTAGAGGATCCCGCGGTGGGCGTCGGCGAGCAGGCCGGGTTCGAAGGCCTTCACGCCCTCGGACAGGGCACGCTCGATGTCCAGCGCCCCCACGAGCCGGTCCTCGGACGCGCCGACGGGCAGCTCGACCATCCGGGCCGGACGTGCCACACCGGGCCCCACCTCGTGCGGTCCCTCGGGACACGCCGGATCCGGCGCCCCGGGGGCGCACGAAAACCGGCACCCGGCGACGACGTCCACCTCCGGCATCAGCGCCGAAAGAGCGCGTACGGCCGTGGACTTGGCAGTGCCCTTCTCACCACGGACGAGCACACCGCCCACCGCAGGTGACACGGCGTTCAGCACTAGCGCGAGCCGCAGGTCGTCCTGACCGACGACAGCCGTGAACGGAAAGGGGGTACTCACTGGTCGTCGCCCTCCAAGTCGCCTTCGAGCTCCAGGTACGTGGCGCGCAGCCGCTCCAGCGTGTCGGCGTCCGGTTCGGCCCACAGCCCTCGGTCGGCGGCCTCCAGCAGCCGCTCTGTGATGCCCCTCAGCGCCCAGGGGTTGGACTTCTTCATGAAGTCCCGGTTCTCCGCGTCGAAGACGTACTCGGCGCTGAGCTTCTCGTACATCCAGTCGTCGACCACGCCGGCCGTGGCGTCGTACCCGAAGAGATAGTCGACCGTCGCCGCCATCTCGAACGCACCCTTGTAGCCGTGGCGCCGCATGGCGGCCATCCAGCGGGGGTTGACCACGCGGGCGCGGAACACGCGGTGCGTCTCCTCGCCGAGGGTGCGGGTCTTCACCTGGTCGGGCGTGGCGGAGTCGCCCACGTACGCCTCCGGACTCGCCCCCGTCAGATGCCGCACCATGGCGACCATCCCGCCGTGGTACTGGAAGTAGTCGTCCGCGTCGACGAGGTCGTGCTCACGGGTGTCCACGTTCTTCGCGGCGACAGCGATCCGTTTGAACGCCGTCTCCATGTCGCCGCGCGCTGCCCGCCCCTCGAGTCCGCGCCCATAGGCGTAGCCGCCCCACACCGCGTACACCTCGGCGAGATCGGCGTCGGAGCGCCAGTTGCGGGCGTCGATCAACGGCAGCAACCCCGCCCCGTACGCTCCCGGCTTCGACCCGAAAATACGAGCCGTAGCCCGCCGCCGATCCCCATGCTCAGCGGTGTCCTCGTCAGCGTGCGCCCGCACGAAGTTGGACTCGGCGGGCTCATCCAGCTCCGCCACCGTCCGCACCGCATCGTCAATCAGCCCCACCACGTGCGGGAACGCGTCCCGGAAGAAGCCGGAGATACGGACCGTGACGTCAATGCGCGGCCGGCCCAGTTCCTCCACCGGAACCACCTCGAAGCCCGTCACCCGCCGCGACGCGTCGTCCCACACCGGCCGGCAGCCGAGCAGCGCCAGGATCTCTGCGATGTCATCGCCCTGGGTGCGCATCGCGGACGTACCCCAGACCGTCAGGCCGACCGACTTCGGGTACTCACCGGTGTCGGCCAGATACCGCTGCACGAGCGAGTCCGCGAGCGACTGTCCGACCTCCCAACTCAGCCGAGACGGGATCGCCTTGGGGTCGACCGAGTAGAAGTTGCGGCCGGTCGGCAGGACGTTCACGAGCCCGCGGGTGGGCGAACCCGACGGGCCCGCCGGGACGTAACCGCCGTCCAGGGCCCGGAGGATGTGGTCGATCTCGTCGGTCGTACGGGCGAGACGCGGCACGACCTCACGGCACGCGAACTCCAACACCGCCACGGCGTCCGGGAGTTCGGCGCCTACGACCTCGCGTACGAGACCAGGGACGGCCGTGACGTCCCACCCGCGCTCCTCCATGCCCTCCGCGACCCGGCGGCACAGGATCTCCAGGAGGTCGATCGCGTCCGCAGCCGTGCGTGACGGTCCTTCGACGAGGTCGGTCAGCTCGGCCGGCACCTTCAGCGGCGTGCCCGGCTCGGCGAGCAGCTCCTTCTCGACCAGGCCGAAATGAGACGCGAACGAGGCGCGCAGGCCGGGCAGTGCGTTCGCCGCGCCGCCCCACACCTGTGAGGCCCGCAGCACGGCGAGTACGAGATTGACGCGTGGCTCGCCCACCGGGCCGCCGCCCAGGATGTGCAGCCCGTCCCGGATCTGCACGTCCTTGATCTCGCACAGATAGCCGTCGATGTGCATGACGAACTCGTCGAATGCGTCGTCGTCCGGCTGATCGTCCACATGCAGGTCGTGGTGCAGTTCGGCGGCCTTGACCAGCGTCCAGATCTGGGCGCGCACCGCCGGCGCCTTCGTCGGATCCAGGTCGGACACCAGGGCGTACTCGTCGAGCAGTTGCTCCAGTTTCGCGAGATCCCCGTACGTGTCCGCGCGCGCCATCGGCGGCACCAGGTGGTCGACGACCGTGGCGTGACCGCGGCGCTTGGCCTGGGTGCCCTCGCCGGGGTCGTTGACGATGAAGGGATAGATCAGCGGCAGGTCGCCGAGCACCGCGTCCGGCGCACAACCCCCGCTCAGCCCAAGGCCCTTGCCCGGCAACCACTCCATCGTGCCGTGTTTGCCCATGTGCACGATCGCGTCGGCGCCGAACGAGAGTTCCAGCCACCTGTACGCCGCCATGTAGTGGTGCGACGGCGGCATGTCCGGGTCGTGGTAGATCGCGATCGGGTTCTCGCCGAAGCCACGGGGCGGCTGGATCATGACCACGACGTTCCCGAACTGGAGGGAGGCCAGCACGATGTCGTCCCCGTCGACGTACAACGAACCCGGCGGCTCCCCCCACGCCTCCAGCATCCCGTCCCGCAGTCCGGGGTCGAGCTTGTCGAACCAGGCCTGGTAGTCGGCGAGCGGTACGCGCGCGGGTGCGGCGGCCAGTTGATCCTCCGTCAGCCACTCGACGTCGTGACCGCCGGCCTCGATGAGCCGGTGGATCAACTCGTCGCCGTTGTCCGGGTATCCGCTCACCCCGTATCCGGCGTCCCGCAAGGCATCCAGCACCCGCACCGCCGATGCGGGGGTGTCCAGCCCTACCGCGTTCCCGACCCGCGAGTGCTTCGTCGGGTAGGCGGTGAAGACGAGCGCGAGCCTCTTCTCGTCGTTCGGCTTGTGCTTCAACTGCGCGTGCCGTACGGCGATTCCGGCCACCCGCCCGGCCCGCTCCGGATCGGCGACGTACACCGGAACGTCGTCAGGGCCTTGCTCCTTGAAGGAGAACGGGACCGTGACGATCCGTCCGTCGAACTCCGGGATCGCGACCTGCATCGCCGCGTCCATGGGGGAGAGGGCGGCATCGGAGTCATCCCATGTCTGCTTCGACGACGTGAGGCAAAGCCCTTGCAGTACAGGGATGTTGAGGTCGGCCAGCGCTCCGATGTCCCAGGCCTCCTCGTCACCGCCGGCCGAGGCCTGCGAGGCGTGCGTGCCGCCGGCCGCGAGCACGGTGGCGACCAGCGCGTCGGCCCGCCCGAGGATCTCGTACAGGCCGGCGTCGGCTCCGCGCAGCGAACCGCAGTACACGGGAAGGGCGTTGGCGCCGCGCGCCTCGATCGCGTCGCACAGGGTGTCCACGAAAGCGGTGTTGCCGGACAGCTCGTGGGCCCGGTAGAAGAGCACGCCGACGGTCGGGCGGCCGTCGACGTACGGACGCTCACCGTGGACGCCGTACTCGGCCATCTTCTGCGGTTCTTCGAAGCCTTCGCCGGTGAGCAGCACGGTGTCGGAGAGGAAGCGGGCCAGCTCGGCGAGGTTCCCGGGGCCGCCCTCGACGAGGTACCGCAGCGCCTCCGCCACGACACCGGCCGGCGCCGACGACTCCGCCATCAACTCCGCGTCGGGAACGGCCTCTCCGCCGAGCAGTACCGTCGGGATCCCGGACGCCTTCAACGCCGCGAGCCCGTCCTCCCAGGCGCGTTTGCCACCCAGCAGGCGTACGACGGCGATGTCCGCGCCCTCGATCAGCGCGGGCAGTTCCTCCGCCACATCCACCCGGGTCGGATTGCCGATCCGGTACGAGGCGCCGGAAGCGGCCCGGGCCGCCAGCAGGTCCGTATCGGCGGTCGACAACAACAGCACTGTGCTCATGCGGGCGCTCCCGGTGGAATGAAGGGCAGTCCTGAGGGCGCGCCCGACTCGATGAGCCGCCACAGCGCGTCCGTGTCCGCGTGGTTCTCGATCAGATCGCCGAGCCGGTCCAGCTGTTCCTCGCGCAGCGCGGCGAACGACGTGTCGGCGGCCGGTACGAAACGGCGGCCCGCGGCGGCCGCCACCTCGCGCAGGAAGGCCCGCCGGAAACCGTCCGACTCGAGCGAGCCGTGCCAGTGCGTCCCCCAGACCTCGCCGACCCGGCAGCCGTCCAAGCTGTGTCCATTGTCATCAGAGATGAACGCGGTTCCGCCGGTGACTTCGGCTACGCCGTGATGGATCTCGTACCCCTCGACGTACTCGCCGAGGGCCTCGCCGACGGGCCGTGTGAGGGTCTTCTCCCGCGCGAACCGCACGCGTACGGGAAGGAGTCCGAGTCCGTCGACATGGCCCGCGCGCGACTCGACCTCGTCCTCGATGTGCTCGCCGAGCGCCTGGAAACCGCCGCAGATCCCGAGGACGGGCCGCCCTTCAGCGGCTCTGCGCATCAGCGCATCCGCGAGTCCGCGCTCCCGCAGCCACTCCAGGGCCCTGACCGTCCCCCGGGTGCCGGGCACGACGACCAGGTCCGCGTCGGCCAGCTCCTCCGCCCGGTCCACGAACCTCACCACGACGCCCGGTTCGGCGGCGAGCGCGTCCACGTCGGTGAAGTTGGACATCAGGGGGATCGCGCAGACGGCGACCCGCAGGACCTCCTCCCCGACGGGCGGAGCGACCACGGACTCGCGCACCGCGCCCCGCAGCGACACCGCCATCCCGTCCTCCTCGTCGATGCCGAGGCCGTGCTGGAAGGGGAGTACGCCGTATGTGGAGCGGCCGGTGAGGTCGTGGAGCATGTCCAGGCCCGGCTCCAGCAGCGACACATCGCCGCGGAACTTGTTGACCAGAAACCCGGCGACGAGCGCCTGGTCCTCGCGGGACAGCAGAGCGATCGTCCCGAAGAACGACGCGAAGACCCCGCCACGGTCGATGTCACCCACCACCAGCACGGGAAGCCGGGCGTTCCTGGCGATCCCCATGTTCACGATGTCCGTCCGCCGCAGATTGATCTCGGCGGGACTGCCCGCCCCCTCACAGATCACCGCGTCATACGTGCCCCGCAACTCGGCCAGGCACTCCAGCACGGTCCCGAGGAGCTGCTCCTGCCTGCCCCCGTGCAGCATTTTCCCGGGGGACACAGCGCCTGACAGCGGCTCCGCCGCGGGCCCAGACCCCCCGAAGAACCCGCGCGCGCTCAACTCGCCCACCGGTTTGCCCATCAGCACGACCTGGCTGCTGCGGTCGCTGCCCGGCTTCAGCAGTACGGGGTTCATGAGCGCCGTCGGCTCGACGCGTGCGGCCTGTGCCTGCATGGCCTGCGCGCGCCCGATCTCGGCGCCCTCGCGCGTGACGAACGAATTGAGGGACATGTTCTGCGCCTTGAAGGGCGCGACCTTGACACCCTGGCGCACCAGCCACCGGCAGATCCCCGCGGTGACGACGCTCTTGCCGGCGTCGGAGGTGGTCCCTGCGACAAGCAGCCCGCCGCCGCTCATGACGTACGCCCCTTTGCGCTCAGCCGCCCGTTGAGAAGCCGTGTCGTGAGGAGCCTTCCGGCCACGCACAGACCGAGGGCCAGTCCGCCCACCCGCTGCGAGAGGCGTACGGCCCGCTCGATGTCGTCGACCTGGACGGCCCGTCCGTCGCCGTTGAGTACCGGCCGGTGCTCAACTCGCCCGCCGTACGAGAGCCTTCCGCCAAGGCGCACGCCCAACGCCCCCGCGAACGAGGCCTCGACGGGCCCGGCGTTGGGGCTCGGATGCTTGGCGGCGTCGGACCGCCAGGCGCGTACGGCACCGCGGAGATCGCTGCCCGCGACGGTCGCGAGCACGGCGGTCAGCCGGGAGCCCGGCCATCCCGCCACGTCGTCGAGCCGCGCCGAAGCCCAGCCGTACCGCCGGTACTTGGGCGATTTGTGCCCGACCATGGCGTCCAGCGTGTTGACGGCCCGGAAACCGACGAGCCCCGGCACACCTGCCACGGCGCCCCACACCAGTGCGCCGACCACGGCGTCGGAGGTGTTCTCGGCGACGGACTCGACGACGGCCCGGGCGATCCCGTCGGCGTCCAGCGCCTGCGGGTCCCTTCCGCACAGGTGCGGCAGCCGCTCCCGGGCCGCTTCGAGGTCCCCGGCCGCGAGTGCCTCGCCGACGGCCCGTGCCTCGCGGCCGAGCGAAGTCCCGCCGACCACGGCCCAGGTGGCGGTGGCGGTCAGTGCGACGGAGGCGGTACGGGAGGTACGTACGGACGTGGCGGCGAGGGCCGCGAGGGATACGGCACCGCCTGCGCATACGGCGGTGTGCAGCGCGCCCCACCCACGGTGGTCCTGCCACAACACCCGCTCCACGGCGCCCGCGGCCCGCCCGAACGCGGCGACCGGATGCCCACGGCGCGGATCGCCGAGGAGCAGGTCACCGAGGAGGCCGGCGGCGGCGCCGTACGCGAAAACGCGATCGGCACGCATGGGGTCAGCCTGTCGCTACGTCAGGCAGAACCCTTTGGGTCCTTGAAACCCTCGTACTCGGCAAACTGATCCGCAACAGGCAGCCGCACATGGCGATATGTCCTCACTCAGGGTGTCCGCGCCCTGGTTCGACGAGACCGACGGCGAGAGTTCCTGGCTCCCGGGAAACTGCTTCCCCGGTGACAGTGGCGGGACCGCGCCGGACTCACACCGGCTTCCTCTTCTGCCGCCGTACTTGGCTCGGGCAGTCCACCACGCCCGCGAACCGCCGTCAACTTGCCGCTGACCTGCGAAGGGAGAGTGTGCTAAGGCCCACACGGGCGGGTGGGGTGCTGGACGTCGAAGGGTGGGGTGCGGGGACGTCAGGCCACGATCAGGTAGATGCCGTACGCGACCGCCGCCGTGCACGCCGTGAAGCAGGCGTACGCGCCGGTGGTCGCGAGGAGCGCGGAGTTGCCGTGGGCGGACGCCGACTCACGCCGGGAGAGGCCGGCGATGCCGAGGGTGAACAGGCCCACGAGGGCGACGGTGACGATGAGGCTGACTCCGAAGACGGAGCCGAGGGCTGCCCAGTCGATGTGCATGGTGTGGATTCCTCAGACCGTGGCGGTGCGGGTGGCGGGCTCGGCGTCCGGCTCTTCGACGGTGCCCGTCGGGGGCGGGGTGACGGCGGCGATGGCCGTGGTCACCACGTCGGGGGTCTCCTCTGCGCCGTCGCCCTCGTTGACGTTCGTGTGGTCGACCACCTCGCGGCGGGAGACGACCCAGATCGCGGCGCTGGACGCGATCAGGAAGACGGCGACGAACGCGGTGCCCCAGGTGCCGAAGGAGGTCACGTACTCCGCGATCGCGGCGGCCAGGGCCGCGGCCGGCAGTGTCAGGCCCCAGGCGACGAACATCCGGGTGGCGGTGGACCAGCGGACCACACCGCCCTTGCGGCCGAGGCCCGCGCCCATCACCGAGCCGGAGACCGAGTGCGTGGTGGACAGGGAGAAGCCGAGGTGCGAGGAGGCCAGGATGACCGTGGCCGCGCTGGTCTGGGCGGCGAAGCCCTGCTGCGGCTGGAGGTCGGTGAGGCCCTTGCCCATCGTCCGGATGATGCGCCAGCCGCCGAGGTAGGTGCCGAGTGCGATCGCGAGACCGGCGGAGAGGATGACCCAGACCGGCGGGTCGGAGTCGGGGGCGATGGCGCCGCCGGTGACCAGGGCGAGGGTGATGATGCCCATGGTCTTCTGCGCGTCGTTCGTGCCGTGGGCCAGCGAGACGAGCCCCGCGGAGGCGATCTGACCTGTGCGGTAGCCCTTCTTGGCGGCTTCGCCGTTCGCGTTCCTGCCGAGCCGGTACGTCAGCCGGGAGGCGAGCATCGCGGCGAGGCCCGCGACCAGCGGGGCAGCGATCGCCGGGATCAGCACCTTGGTGACGAGGACGCCGCCGTGCACCGCGCCGACGCCGGCCGAGGCGATGGTGGCGCCGATCAGGCCGCCCATGAGGGCGTGCGAGGAGCTGGACGGCAGGCCTACGAGCCAGGTCAGCAGGTTCCAGAGGATGGCGCCGACGAGCGCGGCGAAGATCACCTCGGGTTGGATGCCGGACTCGTCGACCAGGCCCTTGGAGATGGTGTTGGCGACCTCGATCGAGAGGAAGGCGCCGACGAGATTGAGTACGGCGGACATGGCCACCGCGGCCTTGGGCCGCATCGCGCCGGTCGAGATGGTGGTGGCCATCGCGTTGGCGGTGTCGTGGAAACCGTTCGTGAAATCGAACGCGAGGGCGGTGACCACCACTATCGCGAGGATCAGCGAGAAGTTCTCCATTTACCTGGTCTTCTATTGGACGTCAGCGGCTCGTGGACCGTAAGCAACCTGGATGAACGGAAGATGAACTCAGCAGGACCGTGAGGTGTATCAAGAGATGTATTAAAATGAGGCGCCGCCCCTCCCGTGGTACCGGAGGGGCGGCGGGGGAGTCGAACTCAAGCGGAGGATCGGGCTCCGTCGGCCCTTGCTTCCAGCTCTTGCTTCTAGCCCTTCGCGAACTTCTTGAGCCGGCTCATGGACCCGTTGAAGAGATTCTGGTCACCCGGCAGGCTCCCGCCGTTGTCGTACTGCCAGAACGTCCACGTCCTCCAGCTCGCAGGCAGCGCCCCTGCCGACGAGCTGTAGCGGGCCAGCCAGAGTGCGTGGTTCGAGGCGAACGCGGAGCTGTTGCCCGTGCAGTTCTTCCACCAGTGCGTGGTGGTGTAGATCACCGGGCGGCGGCCGGTCTGCCGCTTCACCTCGTTGCTGAACGACTTGATCCAGCCGACCATCTTGGCCTTGCTCAAGCCATAGCACTTCTTCTTGCCGTACGGGTTGTACTCGATGTCGAGCGCGGGCGGCAGCGTCCAGCCGTCCGCCCGCCAGCCGCCTCCGTTGCGTACGAAGTACGCCGCCTGTGTCCTGCCGGACGACTTGTGCGGCAGCGCGAAGTGGTACGCCCCGCGGACCAGGCCCGCGTTGCGCGCGCCGTGGTACTGCTGGCCGTAATAGGGGTTGCGGTAGGTGTGGGACTCGGTTGCCTTCACATAGACGAACTTGGCGCCTTTGCTCTTCGCCTTCGACCAGTTGACGTTCTTCTGGTGCGAGGAGACGTCGTGCCCCTTGGGTTTGGCTGCCGCCGAGACCGGAACCTCGACGAGAGCGGTGGAGCCGATGGTCAGCGTCGCCACGGAGAGCAGGGCGAAACGGGCCCGGCGACTGCCGGACAGTTGGCGACTGCGAGACGGTCGGCGACTTCGGGACGGTTTGCGATCACGGGCCATCTTTCCCCCCGGAATGGCGGCGTGCACGACAAATCTCCGCGAGGTTATTGGAAGATCCGTGAAACTCCGTCGGCCGTCGGCCAATTGATCCGGTCGGGCGTTCTGTTCGTATATGCGACCTTTCGGAGGTGCGCGTTCCGCCCTAAAGTGCCCTGGCCCGCGCCGGGCCGGCGCGCGCGGCTGGCAGGATCGCGGCATGGCCGAACAGCGGTGGGACGCAGGGGGCGGGCGGGACGTGGCGGGGCAGGGCGCGCGGGACGCGACGGAACGGGCCTGGCGCGAGCTTGTGGCGACGGCCCGCCGGACGGTGTCCGAAGGGCTGGTCGTCGGAACGTCGGGCAATGTGTCGGTCCGGGTCGGGGACACCGTCCTGGTCACGCCGACCGGAGTCCCGTACGACGAACTCGGGTCCGAGGACGTCTGCGGGGTCGGTCTCGACGGCCGGCAGGTGCTCGGTTCACTCGTTCCGACCAGCGAACTGCCCATGCATCTGGCGGTCTACCGCGCCACCGACGCCCGCGCCGTCGTCCACACCCATGCCGTGCACGCCACGGCCGTCTCCACGCTCGTCCCCGAGCTGCCGCTCATCCACTACATGGCCGCCGCGCTCGGCGGCCCCGTCCGCGTCGCCCCCTACGCGACCTACGGCACGGAAAAGTTGGCCGAGAACATGCTCCGGGCGCTGCGGAACCGCACGGCCTGCCTCCTCCAGAACCACGGCACCCTCACCTACGGCACCACCCTCCTTCAGGCCTACGACCGCACGGCCCAGCTGGAGTGGATGTGCCGCCTGTGGCTGACGGCGTCGTCGCTTCCGGGTCACTCGCCGTCGCTGCTGAGCCGGGAGCAGGTGGCGGAGGTGGGGGAGCGGCTGAAGGGGTACGGCCAGCCGTAACCGCCCTCCGGGCGCACTTTTCGCCGTCCCTTCGGCTGGCCGACAGCGGGCTCCGTCTGGAGACTGGACCCGTGCGCACAGTGAAAGTGACGGCCGCGGCCGTCACCGCCGCCCTGGCCGCCGGAGCCGCCACCGTCGCGGCCGGCCGCTTCGCGAGCGACGCCGCCTTGAAGGCGTCGCCGGACCGACCGCTGCCCACCGAACCCCGGCTCACCGTGCACGCCACGGCCGCCGGGCGGATCACGCTCACCCGAGCCCTGGCCTCCCAGCGGCCGGGCATGTACGGCCTGAGCGGCAACGCGAGCCATGCCGTCGTCGGTACGGTCCTGGACGCCGTCCCGCACCCCGCCGACACGGTCGTACGTCGACTGGAACGCGTCACCCGCGGCACGCTGGAAGCCGGCGACAAGGTGTGGTTCACCCCGACCGTGCACATCGGCGACCCGAGCACCGCGCTCAGCCTCGACCACACCGACGTCGACATCCCCGGCGAACTCGGCGCACTGCCCGCCTGGTTCGTGCCCGGCGCCCGCGCGACCTGGGTGATCACCGTGCACGGTCTGGGCACCACCCGCGAACACCCCATGAATGTCATGGAGTTGCTGCACCGCCTCCGCTTCCCCGTTCTCGACCTCGCCTACCGCGGTGACCCCGGCGCACCCCGCCCACCTGACGGCCTCTGTCACCTCGGCGAGACCGAGTGGCCCGACCTCGACGCGGCGATCCGCTACGCCGTGCGCTCCGGCGCCGAACAGGTCGTCCTGTACGGCTGGTCCACCGGCGCCACCATGGCCGTGCGCGCCGCCGCGCACTCCGCGCTGCGCGACCGGATCTCCGGGCTCGTGCTGGACTCGCCCGTCCTCAGCTGGGAGGACACGCTGCGCGCCCTCGCCGCGGCCCGCCGCACCCCCGGCGCCCTGCTTCCGCTGGCCGTCCGTGCCGCTCAGGGGCGCACGGGCCTGCAGGGCGACCGGATCCAGGGCGCGGCCGACCCCGACCTGCTCAAGGTGCCGGTCCTCGTCCTGCACGGCCCGGACGACGCGGTCGCCCCCTGGGCGCACTCCCGCCGTCTCGCCGACCGCCGCCCCGACCTGGTCACCCTGCACACCGTCCGGAACGCCCCGCACGGAGCCATGTGGAACGCCGACCCGGCCGGTTACGAAGAGGCCCTGCGCCGCTTCCTCACGCCGCTGATGTAGCCCTCGGCTACCTCCTCCCTCCCTCCCTCCCTCCCTCCCTCCCTCCCTCCCTTCCTTCCTGTTCCTTCTCGCGTTCCCTCTCGGCTTCCGGTTTGACCCCGAGCACCTGGTTGCCGGGGGCCTGTGAGCGCCCGTGGAGCCCGGTGCGTTGGCCTCCCCTGTCGCCCTCCGCGACCTTCCGTTTGGGTTTTCGGACCGTCAACCGGAAGACTGCCCCCGTGACGTCCCGTATCCCGCGCGACTCCAGGCTCCGACTCGTCCGCTCACGACCCCTGGCCGCCGCTCCCCGAGCGATGGACCAGCGGCGTACGCGCCGACCCGCACCGCGCCCGCCCGAGGGCACCCCGGCGCCCGCGGAGCTGGCCCGCATGGCGCGTGCCCAGCTCGCCGGCGCGGCCCGTGTCGCCCGCTGGGCCGACGCCGCGCTCAGCCCCGGCCGGGACCTCGGCGGCACGCCACCCGACGGCACGGGCACGCTCTCCGAGGCGACCGCCCAACGGGCGGCCGACGACCTGGCCCTGACTCCGGCTCAGGTCCGTGCGGACTGGGACACCGCACGACTCGCGGGCCTCATCGAGGTGCACGGCGACAGCGCCCGCCCCGGCTGGCGGCTGCGGGCCTGGAACCGCGACGACAGCGCCGTACTGCGCGGCTGGGTCGCCCTCTTCGACGCCTGGTCGCTCGCCTGCCCGGAGCCCGAGGACCAGGAGCACGCGGCCGTCGCCGAGGTCGTCTCCGCGATGCCCCAGGTGCTCTCCTTCCTCCAGCTCTCGGCCGGTCCCGTCCCCGTCACCCAACTCCTCGACCTCCTCGGCCAGCGCGTCACGGAACTGCGCACCGAGCGCTGCGAGATCCCGTACGGGCCGCAGCCCGAGCCGGTGGAGGAACCGGCCCAGGACACCCCTCTCGCCCCCCTCCTCGACTGGGCTCTGGGCGCACTCGCCTCGGTGGGCGCCCTCACCTGCGCCGACGGCCAGGCCACGCTCACCCCGCTCGGCAGCTGGGCGGTGTGGGTCAAGCTGGAGCAGATCTGCGTGGCCGCGCAGAGTCCCGCCGGGAACATCGAGCAGCCGGCCGAGGACATGCTCCGCGGCTGCGCCCAGCTGCGTCCGAACGCGGCCCGTGCCGAATACCGCGCCTGGCTCGCCGCCCGCCCCGTCGGCAGCGCCGTCACCGAACTCCTCGACGCCGCCCGGGGCGAGGACGCCCTGCTGCGCGGGCTCGCTTTCGAGGCGCTGCGCGTCGTCGGCGCCCCCGCCGAGCCGGACGTACGCGCCGTCGTCGACGAGGTCCACCTGCGCCCGTACGCCCTGCTGTGGCTCGCCGTGCACGACGGTCACGATCCCGAGGACGCCCACGAGATCCTCACCCGCGAAGAGGCCACCTGGCTGTGGGTGGACACCGCCGCGGCCGTCGCCGACCACGGCGAAGCCCCGCTGCTCGTACGGCACTTGGAGTCCGCCGTGCAGCCCACCGTGCCCGTGCTCCTCGACGAGGTCCGCGCCGTCGGCCACCCCCGCACCGTGCAGGTCCTGGTCGCCCTCGCCGCCGCCCACCCCGACCCGGCCCTGGCCAGGGCCGTACGCCGCGCCGCCTTCCAGGTGCACACCGGAGGCAACTGAGGCGCGTCGCCGAGTGGGGGCGGAGGAGCCGGGCCCGTATCCGGGATTCGGCGTCAGGCCTGTATTTCGGGGGCGTACGTGCCGAAGCTCCAGATATTGCCCTCCAGGTCACGCGCCATGTAGTCCCGCGATCCGTAGTCCTGGTCCGTCGGGGGCATGAGGATCTCCGCCCCGTGGTCGACGGCCCGCTGGTGGTGTGTGTCGACGTCGTCCACGACGACGTACACCCCGGTGTGGGTCGAGCCCTTCATCGCCTCGTCGAAGCGGCCGCCGCGGCCCCTGGAGCCGAGCATCACCGCGCCGTTGCCCTGCACCAGCTCCGCGTGCAGCACCGTGCCGTCCTCGCCCTCGTACACCGACGCTTCGATGAAGCCGAAGGCCTCTGTGAGCTGCCTGATCGCGGCCTTCGCGTCCCCGTACAGCAGCGTCGGAAAGATGCTCGGGCGTCCGCCGACCGTGCCCGCCATGCTGACCACTTCCTCTCGCCTCGTCGCCGCATGTGACCTGCTGAGTCCGACCTGCTCCAGTCTTGCACCCGGCACTGACAACGCCCTCGGAGCCGCAATCCCCGGCTCGTGGGGCGACGAACTGCCGGGCCGCAAAGGTGACGTAGAACATGCGCACGCAGAAAAACTGCTTGCAGACCCCCGTTAGACTGGCCCCATGGCCATTCTCCTCGCGCATTAGACGGCGTGATCGACCTCAGCCGCCCACCCCGTCATCAACCCCGCCCTGGAGTCTGTCCGTGATTTCCGCTTCCGGTATCGAGCTGCGCGCCGGTGCCCGCATCCTCATCGAGTCCGCCACCTTCCGCATCGCCAAGGGCGACCGCATCGGCCTGGTCGGCCGCAACGGCGCGGGCAAGACCACCCTCACCAAGGTCCTCGCAGGTGAGGGCATGCCCGCCGCGGGCACCGTCACCCGCTCCGGCGAGGTCGGCTATCTCCCGCAGGACCCGCGCACCGGCGACCTCGACATGCTCGCCCGCGACCGCATCCTGTCCGCGCGCGGCCTGGACACCCTGATCCGCAAGATGCGCGAGAACGAGCAGCGCATCGCCAACGGCACGGGCGCCACGCGCGAGAAGGCACTGAGGCAGTACGAGCGGCAGGAGACCGAGTTCCTCACCAAGGGCGGGTACGCCGCCGAGGCCGAGGCCGCCACCATCGCCGCCGCGCTCAACCTGCCCGACCGCGTGCTCGGCCAGCCCCTCCATACACTCTCCGGCGGTCAGCGCCGCCGTATCGAGCTGGCCCGCATCCTCTTCTCGGACGCGGACACGCTGCTCCTCGACGAGCCGACGAACCACCTCGACGCCGACTCGATCGTCTGGCTGCGCGACTACCTGAAGACCTACCGTGGCGGCTTCATCGTGATCTCCCACGACGTCGACCTCGTCGACACGGTCGTCAACAAGGTGTTCTACCTCGACGCCAACCGCTCCCAGATCGACGTCTACAACATGGGCTGGAAGCTCTACCAGCAGCAGCGCGAGGCCGACGAGAAGCGCCGCAAGCGCGAGCGGCAGAACGCCGAGAAGAAGGCCTCCGCCCTCCACTCGCAGGCCGACAAGATGCGCGCCAAGGCCACCAAGACCGTCGCCGCGCAGAACATGGCCCGCCGCGCCGACAAGCTGCTGGCCGGCCTTGAGGCAGAACGCAAGTCCGACAAGGTCGCCAAGCTGCGCTTCCCGGAGCCCGCGCCCTGCGGCCGGACGCCGCTCACCGCGGAGGGGCTGTCGAAGTCGTACGGCTCTCTGGAGATCTTCACCGACGTCGACCTGGCCATCGACAAGGGCTCACGCGTCGTCATCCTCGGCCTCAACGGCGCCGGAAAGACGACCCTGTTGAGGCTCCTCGGCGGCGTGGAGAAGCCCGACACCGGCCAGGTCATCGAGGGCCACGGCCTCAAGCTCGGCTACTACGCGCAGGAGCACGAGACCCTGGACCCGGACCGCACAGTGCTGGAGAACATGCGCTCCGCGAACCCCGATCTCGACCTCGTCGAGGTACGCAAAACCCTCGGCTCCTTCCTGTTCTCCGGCGACGACGTCGACAAGCCGGCCCGGGTCCTGTCCGGCGGCGAGAAGACCCGCCTCGCGCTCGCCACTCTCGTGGTGTCGTCCGCGAACGTCCTCCTCCTCGACGAACCGACCAACAACCTCGACCCGGCCAGCCGCGAGGAGATCCTCGGTGCCCTGCGCACCTACAAGGGCGCCGTCGTCCTCGTCACCCACGACGAGGGTGCCGTCGACGCACTCCAGCCGGAGCGGATCATCCTGCTGCCCGACGGCGTCGAGGACCTGTGGGGCGCGGACTACGCAGACCTTGTCGCCCTCGCCTGAGGCGCGCACGGTCCGGGGCGGGGGCCGGCGCGGGGTCAGCGGGGCTTGATCGAATGACTGATCAACTGCGTATGGATCATTCGGCTCATCCGTGATCCATCATCTGTGTGAGATCTCCTCGTACCGAGGTGTGTCGTACATCGATTTCGCGGCCGGACCCTCGGCCGGCCGGGGCCCGGCCGCTCCGCTTCGCTGACCTGGACCTTCGCGTGTGAACCCGTTCGGCCGTACGGACACCGCTGCCCGGAACCAAGGATTCCGCTCGTGAGGATGAGCTTCCGCGACTCAAAGCTTGTCCTACGGACCTTGCCGAATGGGTGGCCAGGAAGCTCTTGAGGGGTGATCATGAGAAGTCCAGAGCGCACTTCCCATGAGGAGGCACGGGTGGCCGAGACTCTGAAGAAGGGCAGCCGGGTGACCGGCGCCGCGCGCGACAAGCTCGCGGCAGACCTGAAGAAGAAGTACGACTCCGGTGCGAGCATCCGGGCACTGGCCGAGGAGACCGGCCGCTCGTATGGCTTCGTCCACCGGATGCTCAGCGAGTCGGGAGTCACGCTCCGAGGGCGTGGCGGAGCGACTCGCGGTAAGAAGGCCGCCTCGGCCTGAAGTCGGGCGGGCTCCTCGTTCTCCGATGGTGGCCACCCGGTCGGTCGGGTGACCGGGCGGGTGGTTACTGTGCAGTCACTTGAGGGTGCGTACGTACGGCACCCACTCTGACCGCACCCATCGGAGGCGCCCCATGGCTTCGCTCGACCCGGTACTCGACAAGGACGGCGTACGGCTCACCGTCCACGAGGCGATCGCCACGGTGACGCTGACCAATCCGGCCAAGCGCAATGCGCAGAGCCCCGCTCTGTGGCGGGCGCTGGCCGAAGCGGGGCGGCTGCTGCCGGGCACCGTTCGCGTTGTCGTGCTGCGCGCGGAGGGCAAGTCCTTCTCCGCGGGTCTTGATCGGCAGGCGTTCACGCCCGAGGGGTTCGAGGGCGAGCCGTCGTTCATCGAACTCGCGCGCGGTTCCGATGCCGAGCTCGATGCGACGATCGCCGGATACCAGGAGGGTTTCACCTGGTGGCGGCGCAGCGACATCGTGTCCATCGCAGCCGTGCAGGGGCATGCCATCGGGGCGGGCTTCCAGCTTGCGCTCGCCTGTGACCTGCGCGTCGTCGCGGACGACGTGCAGTTCGCCATGCGCGAGACCAGCCTCGGGCTCGTGCCCGACCTCACGGGTACGCATCCGCTGGTGGGGCTGGTCGGGTACGCCCGTGCGCTGGAGATCTGCGCGACGGGGCGCTTTGTTCTGGCCGAGGAGGCCGTGAGTACGGGGCTGGCGAATCTTGCTGTGCCCGTGGGGCAGCTCGACGATGCCGTACAGGATTTGGGGGCGGCGTTGTTGGCTGCGCCTCGCGATGCGCTTGTCGAGACGAAGGCGTTGCTCCAGGGCGCCGTTGGCCGTACGTATGCGGACCAGCGGGTCGCGGAGCGTGCGGCGCAAGGGCGGCGGCTGCGGGATCTGGCAGGGGTCGGTGACTAGCCGCTCCACTGGAAGGCCGGTTCGAAACGGCGGGTTCGTTGTGGCTTGTCGTTCCCGCACTCCAGGGCGCGTCCCACCTGGTCAGCTCATTCTGTGATCCTCGTGATCAGTACCGCCACCGATGGGTGGTCCGGGAGTGCTTCGCTCGCCGCCTCTCGGACTTCACGGGCCACGTCCAGGGCTCGCCGGTTCGCGTGGACCTCGAGTTCCACGCGGACGTGACGGCGCGGCAGGGTGGCCTCACCGGAGTACTCCTCGATGTGCACCGCGTGGCCCAGGCCGGTGAGTGTGCCGGTCAGGCGGGCTACGCCCGGGACGGTGAGCGCGGCGGCTGCCACTCGGGACTCGTCGTCTTCCTGTGTCGGCTCAGGCTCAGGCTCAGGTTCCTCGGTCTGCTGCCGTTGATCAGGACGTACGTCGGCCTCGTCCCCGTCTTCCAGCAACCCCGTCACCCGTAGATCCACCTCCGTGACCGTCAGCCCGAGCCGCTCCGTCGCCGCCTCGGCGAGAGTCGCGCGGAGGCGGGACGCGAGGGCGGGGAGGGGCTCGCCGGTCGCCAGGGTGGCGGTGAAGTCGCCGGTGATGCGCAGCGGACCCGGCGGCAGGGCGCTGGGCGGAGGCGGTACGGCGGCCACGTATGTCTGATCCGGGTCGGCGAGCGCGAGCCGTAGCGTGCCGAGGCGTACGCCCGGCACACGGCGCGCGGCTCGGCGCAGAACCGGCTCCGCCGCCGACTCTGTCATCCACGCACCGTCCTGGGGCCCGCCCAGCGGCAGAAGCCTGCCGAAGCCGAGCTGACGTCGTACTGCCTGGGTCCACCGATCCGCCGTCATCGCTCCAGCCTGCCGCATCACCTGCTGCGCCGGCGTGCAACCACACATAATGTGAGGGAAGGAGTGCAAGCCGGAAGGGACGCAGGGCGATGACCGAAATGACGCAGCGGAACCGGACGGAGAACCCCGAGGGCGAGAAGGGGGCGCCGGATGTACAGCCCCGCAGGCCCAGTGTGACCAAGCGCGGGGGAGGCGACCCGGCTTCTCGGGGACGTACCACCATCGCGGACGGTGTGGTGGAGAAGATCGCCGGGCTCGCAGCCCGCGATGTGCTCGGGGTGCATGCGATGGGCAGCGGGCTCTCGCGCACCTTCGGAGCGGTGAGGGACCGAGTCCCGGGCGGTGCGAAGTCCGTGACCCGGGGCGTGAAGGCCGAGGTAGGCGAGGTGCAGACGGCGCTCGACCTGGAGATCGTCGTCGACTACGGCGTCTCGATCACCGACGTCGCCGGCGCCGTGCGTGAGAACGTCATCTCGGCCGTCGAACGGATGACGGGTCTTGAAGTCGTCGAGGTCAACATCGCGGTCAGTGATGTCAAACTGCCGGAAGAGGAAGAAGAAGGAGAGTCGGAGACTCGGCTCCAGTAGTACCCGCCCCTTGATGCGCAGAGGAGCGCAGCATGAGCATGGCCGCGATCGGCATGATCGCCGGAATGGCGCTGGGCTTCGCCGGATACTTCGGCGGGTTCGGTGCCTTCCTCCTCGTGGCGGCCCTCGGCGCCGTCGGCTTCGTGGTCGGCCGCTTCCTGGAGGGTGACTGGGAAGTCGGTGACTTCTTCCGTACTCGCGGCGACCGGCGGCGGTGACGCACGTGACCGGTGAGCTCGCCGCGGCCGGAGCCCCCATCCGGCCCGGCAGCCCCGGCCGGACCGTCGCACCTGCCGAGCGCGGTGCGCTCCGCATCGCCGACCGGGTCGTCTCGAAGATCGCCGCGCAGGCGGCGCGCGAGGCCTTGGACGTGCTGCCCCGGGACGCCGGGCCGCCGCACGCCACCGTCGTCGTGCACCACGACACCGCCCGCGTCCGGATCGGCCTGGAACTCGACTACCCCTCCGACATCGGTGCCCAGTGCGCCGCCGTGCGTCGCCAAGTCACCCAGCGGGTAAGGATGCTGGCGGGTATGGAGGTGCCCGAGGTCGCCGTCCAGGTGGAGCGCCTGCACTCCGCGCAGGCACGCGGCGCGGCACAGGGGAGGACCCAATGAGCGAGTCCCAGGGCTCCGAGAGCACCCGCCGGCTTCCCGTCATCGAGAAGGCTGCCGAGAGCGAACTCGGCCAGTCCGCGTCCGCGGCGGCGTACGACCCACTGCCCACCAGCGACGCTGCGGACGACGGGAACGGCCGCTTCTGGTCCGTTCGCCGTGTCCCCGCGGTCATCCTCGCGCTGCTGGTCCTGGCCGGCGCGGGCCTCCTGCTGTACGACATCGTCTCTGTGCGCGCCGACCGGTCCGCCATGGCCTGGCGCAGGTCCCTGGCCCGGGAGCTCGCCGAGCGGCCCCTCGACGACACCTGGGTGCTCGTCGGCGCCGGGGTCGCGGCCGCTCTCGGCGTCTGGCTGATCGTGCTCGCCGTGACGCCCGGCCTGCGGGACGTACTGCCGATGCGCCGTCCCCACGCCGACGTACGGGCCGGTCTGCACAGGGGTGCCGCCGCCACGATGCTGCGGGACCGGGCCATGGAGGTCTCCGGGGTGCGCTCGGTACGGGTCCGAGTGGGGCGTAGGAAGGTCCGTGTGCGGGCGATGTCGCACTTCCGTGAACTCGACGACGTACGCGCCGACTTGGACGCCGTGCTCGCCGAGGGCATCAAGGGGCTGGGGCTGGCCCGGCGGCCCGCCCTGTCCGTGCATGTCGTGCGGGCGAACAAGAACCGGAAGGGGTGACGGCCGGTGCTGAGGATCGTGAACCGTGTTCTGGTGGGGCTCGTGGGCCTGCTCCTGGTCGTGGGCGGCGGCTCCGTGCTCGCCGTGGGCCTCGGCCTCGATCCGCCCTCGTGGTGGGTCCACGACGGGCAGCGGGACGTGCTGCTGAGCGACGCGGACCGGACCCGCTGGCGGGACGAGGGCTGGTGGTGGCCCACCGTCATCGCCGTACTCGCCGTCACCGTGCTGCTCGCCCTGTGGTGGCTGACGGCGGTACTGCGACGGCGTCGGCTGGCCGAGGTGCTCGTCGACACCGGAGACGGCGAGGGGGCACTGCTGCGCGGGCGCGCCCTGGAGGGCGTACTGTCCGGCGAGGCGGGCGCCCTGGACGGCGTACAGCGCGCACAGGCAGCACTGACCGGCAAGCGCAGCACCCCTCAAGCACGGGTCCACCTGCTCCTCGAACCACACGTCGACCCAGGCGACGCATTGCACGGCCTGACGACCCAGGCCCTCGCCCACGCCAGGGACTCGGCCGGGCTGGCCGCGCTGCCCGCCGAGGTACGCCTTCGCGGGGTCAAGCACCGGCCGGAACGGGTCAGTTAGAACCCGCGCCGAGCCCCACCATCAACAGGAACCATGACCCCCGTCACGTACGACGCAGCCGGTGACAGCAGGAACGCGGCCGTCCGCCCGAACTCCTCCGGGGTGCCGTAGCGGCGCAGCGGGATGCGGGACTCGTTGGCCGCGCGGGTGGCGTCCGGGTCGGGGGACAGGCCGTCGAGCTGGCGCATGCGATCCGTGGCGATACGGCCCGGGAGTACGCCCACGACGCGGATGCCGCGCGGGCCGAGCTCGTCCGAGAGTGACTTGGCGAAGCCCGCGAGACCGGGGCGCAGGCCGTTGGAGATGGTGAGGCCCGGGATCGGCTCGTACACCGAACCGGAGAGCACGAAGCCGATGACCCCACCCTCGGTCAGCTCCGCGGCAGCCGCGCGGGCCAGCCGGACCGCGCCCAGGAAGACGGACTCGAAGGCCGACTGCCACTGCTCGTCCGTGTTGTCGGCGGCGAAGCCGGGCGCAGGGCCGCCGACGCTGATCAGAATGCCGTCGAAGCCGCCGAAGCGCTCCCGTGCGGCGGCTATCAGGCTTGCCGAGGCCGCCGGGTCGGCGTTGTCGACGGCGACTCCGTGGGCGTTGGGGCCGAGAGCCGCGGCGGCCTCGGCCACCGTCTTCTCGTCCCGGCCCGTGATGATCACTTTCGCGCCGTCGGCGAGGAGTTCCTGCGCGGAGGCGTTGCCCAGGCCGCGGGTGGCCCCGGTGACGACGTAGACACGGTCCTTCAGTCCAAGATCCATGCCCCTATCCTGCCCCCTCCTCGCCGAACAGTGTGAGGGCGGTGCCCACCAGTCCGATATGGCTGAACGCCTGCGGGAAGTTGCCGAGGTGACGGCCCGCGACGGGGTCGTACTCCTCGGACAGCAGCCCCACGTCGTTGCAGAGCCCGAGCAGGCGCTCGAACAGCTCGCGCGCCTCCTTCGTACGCCCCGTCAGATGCAGCGCGTCCGCGAGCCAGAACGAGCAGACCAGGAACGCGCCCTCGCGGCCCTGCAGCCCGTCGATCACCGTCGGCTCCGAGGAGTACCTGCGCAGAAAGCCGTCATGCGCGAGCTCGTCGCGGATCGCGTCGATCGTGCCGATCACTCGCGGATCGTGTGGCGGCAGAAAGCCGATACGGGGGATGAGCAGCAGCGAGGCGTCCAGTTCGCGGGAGCCGTAGAACTGCGTGAAGGTGTTCCGCTCCGGGTCGTAGCCGCGCTCGCACACCTCGCGGTGCACCTCGTCGCGCATCGCGCGCCAGCGGTCCGGGTGGCCGCTCAGGCCGGGGTTCTCCTCCAGGGCCCGGGCGGTGCGGTCGGCGGCCACCCACGCCATGATCTTCGAGTGCACGAAGTGCCGGCGCAGACCGCGTACCTCCCACAGGCCCTCGTCGGGCCTGCGCCAGTTCGACCGCAGGAACTCCATCAGGGCCTCCCGCAGACGCCACATGTGCGGCTTGGTCGGCAGGCCCGCGCGCAGCGCCAGCGCCAGGGAGTCGATGACCTCGCCGTACACGTCGAGCTGCAACTGGCGTACCGCGTCGTTGCCGACCCGGACCGGACGCGAGCCCTGGAATCCGGGCAGCCACGGCACCTCGTACTCGGGGATCCGCCGCTCGCCCGCGAGCCCGTACATGATCTGCAGATCCGCCGGGTCACCCGCCGCCGCACGCAGCAGCCAGTCGCGCCAGGCCTCGGCCTCCTCCTGGTAGCCGCAGGCCAGCAGCGCGCCCAGGGTGAGCGTCGAGTCGCGCAGCCAGCAGTAGCGGTAGTCCCAGTTGCGTACGCCGCCGATGTCCTCCGGGAGCGAGGTGGTGGGCGCCGCGACGATGCCGCCGGTCGGCGCGTACGTGAGGGCCTTGAGCGTGATCAGGGAGCGGATGACCGCGTCCCGGTGCGGGCCCCGGTAACGGCAGCGGGCCGCCCACGCTCGCCAGTCCTCGACGCTTGAGGCCAGCGCCTCGTGCGGGTCGACGAGCGGCGGGCGCGGCTCGTGCGAGGGATGCCACGTCATCACGAAGGCGACCTTTTCGCCCTCGGCGACCGTGAACTCCGAGTGCGTGCCGTAGTCCTTGCCCCAGGTGCGGACCTTGGGCTCGCTGCGCAGCCACACCGAGTCCGGGCCCGCCACGGCCACCCGGTGGCTGTCCGACTTGCGCATCCACGGCACGATCGAGCCGTAGTCGAACCGCAGCCGCAGGGTGCTGCGCATGGTCACGCGGCCCTTGAGGCCCTCGACGACGCGTACGACGTCGGGAGAGCGGTCGCGCTGCGGCATCAGGTCGGTGACGCGTACCGCGCCCTCGGCGGTCTCCCACTCGGTGTCGAGCACGAGTGATTCAGGCCGGTACGCCCGCCGCGTGCACGCCTCCGTCCCCTTCGGCGCGAGTCTCCAGTGACCGTTCTCCTCGTCCCCCAGCAGCTTCGCGAAGCAGGCCGCCGAGTCGAACCGGGGCAGGCACAGCCAGTCGATCGAACCATCCCGCCCGATCAGGGCGGCAGTCTGGTGGTCGCCGATCAGCGCGTAGTCCTCGATGGCGGGGACGGTCCCGTCCGCCTTCTCGGCTTCTTTGCCGGCTGTGTGGGGCGCCTCGGAACCGTTGGGTGGGTGGGGCTCGTTCGATGAGTGCACGGGTGACGGGTTCCCGTCACGGCCGGTGACCAATCGGGTGGGAGCCGTGTCGGCGGTCCGGGCTGTACGGCCGGCCGGTGGCACCTGGCGGTTACGGCCATACGGCGGCCGGTGTCGCTTCCGGGCGGTCCGCCTGTAGGGCGGCCGGTGTCGCCTCCGGCGGTCCGCCTATACGGAGGCCGGTGTCGCGGCCTCCGGCGCTTCCGTCTTCGCCGCGGCCTCCGCCCGGTCCCGGCGCTCACGGCGGACCAGGATCACCCAGCCCACGGGGACGCCTGCCGCGAAGAGCCACCACTGGATCGCGTACGCGTAGTTCAGCGCGGCGTCCTCGTCGCCGGGCCTGCCGATCGGCTCCGGGGTGGCGCCCTTCGGCGCGGGTGCTGTCTGCGCGATGTAGCCGCCGAGCACCTGCTTGCCGAGGCGGCGGGCCTCTTCCTCGCTGTTGATCAGCATGATCTGCCGGTCCGGCAGCCCCTCGACGTTCTTGATGCCGCTCGCTTCGGTCGTCTCGTCGGCCATGAGCCGCCCGGTGACGGTGATCTCGCCGCGGGGCGGTGCGGGGATCTTGGGGAACGCCGTCTGGGTCGGGGCCCCGGGGATCCAGCCCCGGTTGACGAGCAGGACCTTGCCGTCGTCGAGGACGAAGGGGGTCAGGACGTGGTAGCCGACCTCGTCGTCGGAGTTGGTGCGGCGGCGGACGACGACCTCGTCGTCGGTGTCGAAGCGGCCCTTCGCGGTCACGCTGCGGTACCGCTCGTCGGTCGTGACCGTGTGCCCGGGGGAGGTGAGCTTCTCCACCGGCACCGGCTTGGCGCCCAGCGCCTCGGAGACCAGCTGGTTCCGGGCGGTGCGCTCCTCGTAGCGGTGCATCTGCCAGATGCCCAGCCTGATCATCGTGGGGATGAGGAGGAAGGCGACCAGCGTGACGATCACCCACTGCCGGGACAACAGAAAGCGGTACACACCATTGACGTTACCCCGCATGAATCGGCCCTCGACGGGAGGGTCCCGCCGAGGGCTGTGTCGATCGTGCGCCGGATGAGCGCAAAGGGCGCCTCACACTTTGTCGATGATCCCCGCCTTCCCCTCCGAGCGGGCGCAGTGCGCCCCGCAGAACCACTGGCCTCCGACCTCGACTCCCTGGCCGATGATCTGGACGCGACAGTGCTCGCAGATGGGTGCCATGCGGTGGATGGCGCAGGCGAAACAGTCGAAGACGTGTACCGCGCCCTGCGCATGCACCTCGAAGGACATCCCGTAGTCGTTTCCGCAGACCTCGCAACGTGCCATGCGCCACAGGGTGGGCCGCCGGGACGGCACGGGCGAGCGGCCGCGTGGCGAGTCGCCCGCCAATCACCCGTACGCCGGGCTCCCGCGCCGTACGTCCGGATCTCTCGTCGTACGCCCGGCCCCTCCTGCGTCCGTACGCCCGGATCTCGCGCCGCGGGCCGGGGCGGGCCCCGTCAGGCACCCTCGGCCGGCTCCACATCCAGGAGCAGCTGTCCGAAGGCCGCTTCGTCGACGACCGGTGTGCCGAACTGGCGGGCCTTGACCGCCTTGGACGTACCGGAGTCCGGGTCGTTCGTGACGAGGAGGCTGGTGAGCCGGGACAGGCTCGTCGCGACATGCAGTCCGGCGTCGACGGCCCGGTCCTCCAGGAGCTCGCGGTCGACCGAGGTGTCCCCGGAGAACGCGATCCGCATGCCCTGCTTGAGCGGTCTGCCCGGTTCGTACCGGCCCGGGTTGGGATAGGGGCACGCGGGTCGCTTGCGGGAGGGGCGCCAACTCCCGGGTCCGTAAGCGCCGTAGCCCCCGCCACCGGACTGCCGGCCGATGCGCGGCGCGGACCCGTCCGCCCACTCCGTGAGCGGCCGGCACTCCAGCAGCGGCAGTCGTACGCCGTCGCGCGCGGCCGCGTGCAGGCTCGGCGAAGTGCGCGGCGAGCGACGCCAGCTTGTGGTTGGCCAGCGGCAGGCCCAGCTCCTTGGAGAGCGCGATGGTGCACAGCCGCTGACGGACCGGCGCCTCGCGCTCCGCGCGCGCGTACTCCCGGGCGATCATCGACCAGTCGAAGACGGCGTTGTGCGCGACGAGCACACGGCCGTCGAGCCGGGCCGCGAACTCCTCGGCGATGTCCCGGAAAAGAGGCGCACCTTCGAGTGCCTCGTTCGTCAGGCCGTGGATCCATACCGGCCCGGGATCCCGCTCCGGATTGACCGTCGTGTACCAGTGGTCCTCGACCTCGCCGCGCGCGTCCAGCCGGTAGACCGCGGCCGACACTATGCGGTCGTCGCGGGCCAGGCCGGTGGTCTCCACGTCGACCACCGCGTATCCCTGCGGATACGCGGCCGGCCACGAAGCTGCGGACGCTGCGGTCGTACGGTCTTCGAGCATGGTCACCGAGGATAAAGGGCACGACTGACAGCCCGTTCGCCGGTCTCCCTCGCCCGCGCCCCCGAGTGTCCGTCAGCTACCCGGCCAACTGCGTCTCTTGGTGGAGATGGCCAAGAAGCAAGCGCGTACCCCAGGTAATACTTGTGGGTAACAACGTCTGGCCGCAGCTCAACGGCCGCTCTACGGTGCACACATGCCGAACCTGCCCGATGTCGTGCTGTGGTCGATACCCGCCTTTGTGCTGCTCACCGTTCTCGAAATGGTGAGTGTCCGGATACATCCGGAGGAGGATGCCGCGGGGTACGAGGCGAAAGACGCCGTGACGAGTGTCTCCATGGGGCTGGGCAGTCTGGGCTTCGACCTGCTGTGGAAGATTCCCATCGTCGCCGTCTACACGGCCGTCTACGAGCTGACGCCCCTGCGCGTGCCCGTCCTGTGGTGGACCGTGCCGCTGATGCTGCTCGCCCAGGACTTCTTCTACTACTGGTCGCATCGCGGGCATCACGTCATCCGCATCCTGTGGGCCTGCCACGTGGTGCACCACTCCAGCCAGAAGTTCAACCTCACCACCGCCCTCAGGCAGCCGTGGACAACCTGGACCGTCTGGCCGTTCTACGTTCCTCTCGTCGCCCTCGGTGTGCATCCGGCCGCGCTCGCGTTCTGCTCGTCCGCGAACCTCGTGTACCAGTTCTGGATCCACACCGAGCGCATCGGAAAGCTCCACCGCGCCTTCGAGTTCGTCTTCAACACGCCGTCGCACCATCGCGTCCACCACGCCTCCCAAGGAGGCTATCTGGACCGGAACTTCGGCGGAATCCTCATCGTCTGGGACCGGCTCTTCGGCTCCTTCGTCCCGGAGACCGAGCGGCCGGTGTACGGGCTGACGAAGAACATCGACACGTACAACCCTCTGCGCGTCGCCACGCACGAGTACGCCGCCATCGCCAGGGACCTGCGTGCGGCGGGCAGTTGGCGTGAGCGTGCGGGGCGGGTGTTCCGCGGGCCCGGCTGGCAGCCGCCGACGCCTGCCGGTGTCGAGGAGGCCGGTGATCCGGTCTCGGAAGCGGCCACAGGGACAGTCACCGGGACGGTCGCGTGAGCCCAGGCCGCCGCGAGCGCCACGCGCGCGTGGCGCTCGTCGCCCTCGGTCTCGTCACCGTCGTCGATCTCATCTGTCTGGTGTTCGGTTCCGGCCTCGGGCACGCCCTCGCCAAGCCGCTGCTGATGCCGCTGCTCGCCGCCCACGTGGGCCTGCGCGACGGGCCTCGACTCCTCGTCGCCGCCCTCCTGTTCGGCTGGGGAGGCGACGTGCTCCTGCTGTTCGACGTCGACGCGGCGTTCCTCGCCGGGATGAGTTCCTTCGCGGCCGGGCACGTGTGCTACCTCGTGCTCTTCAAGAGGCACGCCTTCCTGGGGCACGACGGGGAAAACGGTGCTCCACGCGTGCGTGCCGCCTGGCCGGCGGCCGGTTACGGCGTCGCCCTCGTCACGACCGTGGCCCTTCTGTGGCCGGACCTGCCTCCCGAACTGCGGGTCCCTGTCGCCGGCTACAGCGTGCTGCTCACGGCCATGGCGTACCGAGCTACCCGCCTCGGCCTCACCGCCGCCCTCGGAGGCGCCCTCTTCATGCTCTCGGACACGCTCATCGCGACCGGAGTCGCCGAGTGGCCACAGCTCCCGCGCCCCGACTTCTGGATCATGGCCACCTATATCGCCGCGCAGCTCCTGCTGGCGCGTGGGGTGCTGGACGCAGCCGGACGCGCCGCTCCCAAGGCCCTGGTCGCCAACTGACACCGGTCAGGCGCTCACCAGCGAATCGGCACCGGCAGCGCCGTGAGCACCGCGGACACCGCGACCACCGCCCCCAGGGCGACGACTTCCGCACGGGCGGGGGAGTAGGCGGTGAGCGGGTCGGCAGCCTTGCGCAGCCGTCGGCGCGCGCACAGGGCGAGGACGGCGACGGCCGCCACGAGGAGTAACTTGGCGAGCAGGGCACGCCCGTACGCCGTAGCCGTCAGCTGCTCCAGGACGGTTCCCGCCGGCATCCGGCGCAGGGTGCTGCCCACGCCCGTCAAGGTGATCGCGGCGAACAGAACGGCCGCCACGCGCGCGTAGAGCCCGAGAAGCGCGGCGCCCGCCTCCGGGTCGCGCCAGCGCCGCAGCAGGCGCAGGACGTGCAGCAGGCCGCCCGTCCACAGGGCCGCGCACGTCACATGTACGAGCGTCAGGCCCGAGCCGAGCAGCGGGCTGTACTCCGTGGTCGGATGGGCCCGCAGCGCCTCCGCGACGGCCACCGCGGCGAGCGCCCACACCTGGGTCGCCGGCCGGCGCGACAGGGCGCACAGGCCCGCCACGACGAACGCGTTGACCTCCAGCAGCGCGAGCATGCCGTCCCGGGTCTCGTACAGGCCGCCGATGTCCATGTCGGAGAACCGGCGCGGCACCAGGTTGCCGTTGGCCACGACCGAGGCGAGCCCGAGCGCGGCGACGAAGCCGGCGCCCGCCGCGACGGGAGCCCAGCTCCGGGGTTTGTCGTCCAGGGGCGCCCCCGGCACCCGGCGGGCCAGCCGGGCGGCGAACAGTTCGCCCGCCGACACGCACACCGCCGCGAAGAGCACCGTACGCATCAGGGCGATCCCCCCGTCAGCGGGCACGGCGGCCTCCCCCGTGCCCCGCAGGACGACGGGAGGCCCGACCAGCGGGATCAACGCGGCCAGGCCCACCAGGACGAGAACGGCAACGGCCCGCCGCCCCCCGGCCCCGCTCACCCGGGCGGCGCCCACCTCGCCACCGGCGTCGGCACTCGGTCTTATCAAACTCACCTCAGGATCTTCACCAGTCATTCAGATCCGGGCAAGCCCTGCAGAACAACTGACGGAACAACTTTCCGCCTCTGCATACGCCTCCGACCGCGCATGCGACTCAGCGCCACCTGCCGCCTGTGGCTGCCTCTCGCACCCGATCACCGCGTACAAGAGCCGGGCGACCCTCGGGTCGCCCGGCTCAACTCCCCGCAGGGAGGTACTGCTTGTCCGTTACTTCGTCACCGCGTCCAGCGCGTCCGCCATCCCCGCGCCATAGAACCCGTTGCGGTTCTTGCCGCCCTCGCAGACCGCATCGATCTTGCCGTCGCCGTCGATGTCGTACGGGTCGGTGCACGGTACGGAGTCGGCCTCCGCGTACAGGAGGGCCTTCACCAGTGCCGGCGGGGCGTACGGGTGCGTCGACTTGATGAGCGCGGCCACGCCCGCGGCGTGCGGGGAGGCCATCGACGTACCGGCCATGTAGCCCCACTTGCCGCCCGGCACCGGACCCAGGATGAGGCCGCTGGTGGCGGGCGGGGCCGGGGTCTGGTACGCCGTCGAGTCGCCGCCGGGTGCGGCGATGTCGATGACTCCCAGGCCGTGGTTGGAGAAGGACGACTTGATGCCCTTCGCGCCCGTCGACGCGACCGTGACGATGCCCGGCAGCTGGGTCGGGATGTCAAGGCACTCGGACGGGTCGATCACGCGGTCCGACGGGGTGGAGTCGTTCGGCGAGACCGGGTCGGTGATCTCGTCCGCGGCGAGGTCGTAGTTCTCGTTGCCCGCCGCCGCGACGTTGACCGCGCCCTTCTTCTCCGCGTACCGCGAGGCCCGGGAGACGGCTTCCACGAGGGCCTTCTGGTCCGGGTCGTTCTTGCAGTTGAAGTACCACGGGTCGGTGTAATAGCTGTTGTTGGTCACGTCGACGCCGTGCTCGGCCGCCCACATGAAGCCGCAGACGACGGCCTCCGTGTAGAAGAAGCCGTCCGGGTTGGACACCTTGATGCCGGAGACCTTCACGCCCGGGGCGACGCCCGTGACGCCTACGCCGTTCTTGGCGGCGGCGATCTCTCCCGCGACATGCGTGCCGTGCGGGCTCTCGGAGGCGCTCGGCCGCCACGCCCCGTCGGCCGTGTCCGGCTTGCCCGAAACGCAGTTGACCGACGCCTCGCGGTCGAAGTTGGGCGCGATGTCGGGATGTGTGTCGTCCACGCCGGTGTCGATCACGGCGACCGTGACGTCCCGGCTGCCCAGCGACTTCTCGTGCGCCTTGTCCGCCTTGATGGCCGGCAGGTCCCACTGCAACGGCTCCAACGGGTCCTGCCCGGCCGCCGCTTCGACACCCGCGGCCTGCTCCGAGGTGAGCACCTTGGGGGTGCCGAGATCGGTCGTGGACTGCGCGGGCAGCGGTGCCGTACGCGTCGAGCCCGCCGACTCCACCCCACGCACCTTGCGGATGGTCTTCGCGAAGTCGGCGTTCGACGAGTGGACGACGATCACGCCGATCTTGTCGTACGACGTCACCACGGTGCCGCCGGCTTTGGTGACGGCCTTCTTCACATAAGAAGAAGTGCCGTGACCGGGGCGGACGTTGACGACGTAGCTGAGCGAGGTCGCGTCCGCCGAGAGGGCGGAGAGCGGCGGCGCGTCGTCGCCGGCCGCCGAGGCCGCCGGCGCTGCCGCGGCGCCGGCGTTCGGCAGTAAGGCGAGTGCCGTCGCCATGGCCATCCCGAGCGGGACGGCCAGGACGCGACGAGAGCGCGTATGAGGCGCTGTCATGAAGTCTCCAGTTCGTTCGTGACGTACAGGCAGGCATGCAAGTCGGCCTGCTTCACCGCTACTTGACCGCCCGAAGCGCGTTGACGATACCGAAGCCGTAGAAGCCGTTCACACGCTTGCCGCCCTCGCAGGTGGCGTCCACGACACCGTCGCCGTCACCGTCGTAGTCGGTCGGGCAGCTCTGGCTGTCCGCCTGCGCCTTCAGCAGCGCCTGCAGCTGGCCCGGAGTCGCCCACGGGTACTTGGACTTGAGCAGCGCGGCGACACCGGAGGCGTGCGGCGCCGCCATCGACGTGCCCTGCAGGAAGCCGTACTGGTTGTTCGGCATCGTGGACAGGATCCGGCCGTTCTTCGACGGGGTGTCCGGGATCTGGTACCGGTCTCCGCCCGGCGCCGCGATGTCGATGACGCCCTTGCCGTACGTGGAGTAGTACGACTTGGCGCCCTTGACTCCGGTCGCGCTGACCGTGACGACACCCGGCAGCTGGGTCGGCACGTCGAAGCACTCGTGCGGATCGATGGTGCGGGTGACCGCGGTCGAGTCGTCGGGGCTGCTGTCGTCGACGATCGCGTCCGAGTCGAGGTCGTGGTTGGAGTTGCCCGCCGAGGCGAGGTGCAGGGTGCCCTTCTTCGTGGCGTACTGCTGGGCCCGGTTCACCGCGTCGACGATGGCCCGCTGGTCGGGGTCGTCCATGCAGTTGTAGAGCCACGGGTCCACGTAGTAACTGTTGTTGGTGATCTCCACGCCGTTGTCGGCGGCGAACACGAAGGCGCAGACGACGCTCTCCGGGTAGAACAGGCCGTTCTCCCGGTCGGTCACGTTGATGCTGGACACCTTCACGCCGGGCGCGACACCGGCCACGCCGACGTCGTTGCGGGCCGCGGCGATCTCACCGGCCACGTGCGTGCCGTGGTAGTCCTCCGGGGTGTACGGACGCCAGGCGCCCTCGCTGGTGTCCGCCACACCGCCGGCGCAGTTGGCCGACTGGGACGCGGAGAAGTTCGGCGCGAGGTCCGGGTGGGTGTCGTCGACGCCGGTGTCGATCACGGCGACGGTGACCTTCTTGCTGCCCGGGTTGATCTTCGCCGCCTTGTCGGCGCCCATCGCCCGCAGGTCCCACTGGTCGGCCTCGAGGGGCTCCTCGGCGGCCGTGCTCCTGGCCTCGACCTTGGCGGCCTCGGCGGCCGACAGGTACTGCGCCGCACCCTCGTCCGTCGTCCCCGCCGGCGTCAGCGGCGCGGTGCGCGTCGCACCCGCGGACTGCACCCCGCGTACGGCACGAATCTGCTTGCCGAACTCCGGGTTGGCCGAGTGGACGACGATGACGCCGATCTTCTTGTACGTCGCGACAACCGTGCCGTCGGCCTTGGCTATCGCCTTCTTCACCGACTCGATCGTACCGTGGTCCGTCTTCTTCGTGTTGACCACGTACGCGAGGTTCGGGGCCTCCTCCGCGGCCACGGCGGGGGCGTCGACCGGGGCGGCCGAGGCGACGCCCGGCAGGAAGCCGAGCGAGGCGGTGAGGGACAGCACGACGGGCACGGCGAGCGCAAGACGGCGTCTGGAGCGCAGATGAGCCATGGGGTCTCCACATCATCCGGAAAAGGAACCGGCCCGAACACAGGTGGTGCTCGGGCAGGTACATGACTTGAGTGGTGCAGGGGCGAAGCTATCTCCCGTGATCCCTGGCCAGCAACGACTTACAGGAAATGACTTCCGAAAGAACGGCCGGGCGTTGAACCGGTCTTCGCGTCGCCCCGTGACCTTGGGCAGGAGCGAGAGCAACAGCGAGCCCCTGTTGGATCACGTCCGGGAGGACCTAGCATCGCCACTCGGCCCACGTGATCCACACGTTCCGTGAGGTCCCAAAAGAACCATGTCCATAGCCAGTTCGATCCTTTATCCCCATCCGCCCGCATCCGATTCGGACGCCGCAACCGCAACGCGAGGAGACTTCCGTGGCTACCGACGCACCGCCCCCCTCGAAATCCCAGCCTCACCTCCCCACCACCGAGGAGTTCGTCGAGGTGCAGGAGAGCGCTGAGTTCGGTGAACTACGCCGCTCCCACCGCTCCTTCGCCTTCCCGCTGACCGTCGGCTTCATCAGCTGGTACCTGCTGTACGTCCTGCTGTCGAACTACGCGGGCGGCTTCATGGGCACCAAGCTGTTCGGCAACATCAACGTCGCCCTCGTCTTCGGTCTCGCCCAGTTCCTCACCACGTTCCTCATCGCCTGGTGGTACGAGCGGCACTCCTCCAGCAAGCTCGACCCCAAGGCCCACGCAATCAAGTCCCGGATGGAGGGCGGCGAATGAGCCCCGCGATCACCCAGGTCCAGTTCGCCGCGAGCGAAGTGCAGCTCGCGGCGAACGAGGCCAGCGAGCACCGGCCGCTGATCATCTCCCTGTTCGCCGCCTTCGTCATCGCCACCCTCTTCATCACCGTATGGGCGGGCCGGCAGACCAAGGACGCCGCCGACTTCTACGCGGGCGGACGGCAGTTCAGCGCCTTCCAGAACGGACTCGCCGTATCCGGCGACTACATGTCCGCCGCGTCCTTCCTGGGCATCGCGGGTGCGATCGCCCTCTTCGGATACGACGGCTTCCTGTACTCCATCGGCTTCCTGGTCGCCTGGCTGGTGGCCCTGCTCCTGGTCGCCGAGCCGCTGCGCAACTCCGGCCGGTACACGATGGGCGACGTCCTCGCGTACCGCATGCGCCAGCGCCCGGTGCGAACCGCGGCAGGCACCTCCACGATCGTCGTGTCGATCTTCTACCTGCTGGCGCAGATGGCCGGCGCGGGCGTCCTCGTCTCGCTGCTGCTCGGCATCACCTCCGACGCCGGCAAGATCCTCATCGTCGCCCTCGTCGGCGTCCTGATGATCGTGTACGTCTCCATCGGCGGCATGAAGGGCACCACCTGGGTCCAGATGGTCAAGGCCGTGCTGCTCATCAGCGGCACCATCCTGATCACCTTCCTGGTGCTGCTGAAGTTCAACTTCAACATCTCCGACCTGCTCGGCACGGCGGCCGAGAACAGCGGCAAGGGCGCCGCCTTCCTGGAGCCCGGCCTGCAGTACGGCGTGAGCGGCACCACCAAGCTGGACTTCATCTCCCTCGGTATCGCCCTGGTGCTCGGCACCGCCGGCCTGCCGCACATCCTGATCCGCTTCTACACGGTGCCCAACGCCAAGGCCGCCCGGAAGTCCGTGAACTGGGCGATCGGCATCATCGGCGGCTTCTACCTGATGACCATCGCGCTCGGCTTCGGCGCCGCCGCGATCATCTCGCAGGACGAGATCATCGCGTCCAACCCGTCCGGCAACACGGCGGCGCCCCTGCTCGCCCTTCACCTGGGCGGTGTCGACTCGGCCTGGGGCGCGATCCTGCTCGCCACGATCTCCGCGGTGGCCTTCGCGACGATCCTCGCCGTGGTCGCCGGCCTCACCCTCGCCTCGTCCTCCTCGTTCGCCCACGACATCTACGCGAACGTCATCAAGAAGGGCAAGGCCACCGAGAAGGAGGAGGTCAGGGCGGCCCGGCTGGCGACCATCGGCATCGGTGTCGTCTCCATCGGCCTCGGTGCCCTGGCCCGCGACCTGAACGTCGCCGGCCTCGTCGCCCTCGCCTTCGCGGTCGCCGCCTCCGCCAACCTGCCGACGATCCTCTACAGCCTGTTCTGGAAGCGGTTCACCACCCAGGGCGCCCTGTGGTCGATCTACGGCGGTCTGATCGTGGCCGTCGGCCTGGTGCTGTTCTCGCCCGTCGTCTCCGGCGACCCCAAGGCGATGTTCCCCGGCGTCGACTTCGCCTGGTTCCCGCTGAAGAACCCGGGCATCATCTCCATCCCGTTCGGCTTCCTGATGGGCTGGCTCGGCACCGTCCTGTCCAAGGAGGAGCCGGACACCGGCAAGTACGCCGAGCTGGAGGTGCGCTCGCTCACCGGCACCGGGGCCCACTGAGGCTCCCGCCTTCCGCGGCCGCGCCGTAGTCCCCTGGACGTTCTACGGCGCGGCCGCGCCATGTCTCGTGTGATCCGCTTGCCGATCCCTTGCCGTCGTTGTCGGTCCTGTCACGTAGGCTCGCTGGTAACTGATTCACATGAGTGCTTGTTCTGATTCCTGGTTCTGAGTGCTTGTCCGCGCGAGTGGAGGGGGCCCCACGTGCTCATCGACACCTATGGCCGTGTGGCCACCGATCTGCGTGTGTCGCTGACGGACCGCTGCAATCTGCGGTGCACTTACTGCATGCCCGAAGAGGGCCTGCAGTGGCTCGCCAAGCCCGACCTGCTCACGGACGACGAGATCGTCCGCCTCATCGACATAGCCGTACGGCAGCTGGGCATCACCGAGGTCCGCTTCACCGGCGGCGAGCCCCTGCTGCGCCCCGGCCTCGTCGGCATCGTGGAGCGCGTGGCCGCGCTCGAGCCGCGCCCCCAGATGTCCCTGACCACCAACGGCATCGGCCTCAAGCGCACGGCCCCGGCCCTCAAGACGGCGGGCCTGGACCGGGTGAACGTCTCCCTGGACACGCTGCGCCCCGACGTCTTCAAGACCCTCACCCGCCGCGACCGCCACAAGGACGTCATCGAGGGCCTGGAAGCCGCCCGCGAGGCGGGCCTGAACCCGGTCAAGGTCAACACCGTCCTGATGCCGGGGCTGAACGACGACGAGGCCCCGGACCTGCTGGCCTGGGCCGTGGAGCACGACTACGAACTGCGCTTCATAGAGCAGATGCCCCTGGACGCCCAGCACGGCTGGAAGCGCGAGGGCATGATCACCGCCGGTGACATCCTCGCCTCACTGCGCACCCGCTTCGAGCTCACCGAGGAGGGCTCCCAGAAGCGGGGCTCGGCCCCGGCCGAACGCTGGCTCGTCGACGGCGGCCCGCACCGCGTCGGGGTCATCGCCTCCGTCACCCGCCCGTTCTGCTCGGCCTGCGACCGTACGAGGCTCACGGCCGACGGCCAGGTCCGCACCTGCCTCTTCGCCCAGGAGGAGACCGACCTGCGGGCCGCCCTGCGCTCGGACGCGCCGGACGAGGAGATCGCCCGCATATGGAAGCTGGCGATGTGGGGCAAGAAGGCGGGAGCGGGCCTGGACGACCCGTCGTTCGTGCAGCCGGAGCGCCCCATGTCGGCGATCGGCGGCTGAGAGCCCTCTGATCCTCCGGGGACTCCGGGGACTCCGGGGACTCCGGGGCCTCCGGGGCCTCCGGGGCCTCCGGGGTTAAGCCTCGGGGGACTGCGGCGGCTCCTGGCGTTCCAGGGGTTCCCGGGAGTCCCAGTCCTCCAGGAGCACGACGTCCTTCAAGAAGCCCCGTACGCCAAGGAACTTGGACAGGTACTCACGGTGCTCCTCGCACGCCAGCCACGTCTTGCGGCGGTCAGGAGTGTGCAGCTTCGGGTTGTTCCAGGCGAGCACCCACACCGCGTCGGCCCGGCAGCCCTTGGCGGAGCAGATGGGCGATGCCGGTTCGGAGCCGGGGACGTTCAGGATCACGCCCCGACCCTAACCCCTGACGGCATCACCACCCCTTACGGCATCTCGATGCCCGCGCCCGGTCCCAGCGGCAGATCGAACGCGTAGAAGATCCCGAGCACGGCCAGCCACGCCACCAGGAACGGCACCACATAGATCGCGAGCCGCGACATCAGCGTGCCCAGCTGCGCCCCCGGCTCGTACCTCCGCATCAGCGCAAGGGACAGGAACAGATAGGGATTCAGCGGCGTGATCATCTGCGTCGCCGAGTCGGCGATCCGGAACGCCGCCAGGGTCAGCGCCGGGGACATGCCGATCAGCATGAACGTCGGCACGAAGACGGGCGCCATCAGCGACCACAGAGCGGAACCGGACGAGATCAGCATGTTCAGCAAGGTCACCACCAGCACGAACAGCACCAGTGCGAGGAAGCCGGTGAGCCCCGCCGACTCCAGCAGCGCCGCGCATTTCACCGCCAGCAGGGTGCCGACGTTCGACCAGTTGAAGACCGCGATGAACTGCGCGATGACGAGGATCAGCACGATGTAGCCGGACATCGAGGTGATCGACTCGCCCATCATCTTCGGTACGTCGTTCTTGTGCGTCACCGTGCGCGCCGCGACCCCGTACACCACGCCCGCGATCACGAACGCGCCGAACAACAGCGGCACGATGCCGCTGAGCACCGGCGACGGGATGAGCGCTCCGCCCTCGCCGCGCAGCGGGCTGCCCGGCAGCAGCCATACGACGAGGACCACGGCCGTGTACACGCCGACCGCCGCGGCGGACAGCAGCAGCCCGCGCCGCTGCTCCTTGCTGATCTCGGTCGTCGGGGACTCCTCGTCGCCCGAGGAGCCGTCACCGGTGGGCTCCGGCAGCCGCGGCTCCAGCACGCGCGCGGTCAGGAAACCGCCGATGAGCGCGAGCACCACACTGGCCGAGGCGGTGAAGAAGTAGTTGACCAGCAGATGCGTGGGCGCTTCCTGCCCCATCGGCAGCGCGGCGGCGACCTTCTCGGTGATGCCCGCGTACAGCGCGTCCAGGGCACCCACCGTGAAGCCCGCCGAATAGCCGGCGCACACACAGGCGAAGGCCCCGACGAGCCCGGCCACCGGGTTGCGCCCGGCCGCCTTGAACGCGAGCGCGGCCAGCGGCGGAATCACCAGGATCGCGATGTCGCTCATCACATGGCCCTGGCAGGCCACGAACGCCACCACATACGGCAGCAGCCGCGCGGGAGCCCGGGCGATGGTCGCCTTGACCGCCGTCTCCAGCAGGCCCGTTCGCTCGGCGACACCGACGGCCATCATCATCAGCAGGACGGTGCCCAGCGGCGGGAAGCCCGTGAAGTTGGTGAGCGCGTTCTCCAGGAGCCAGCTGATCCCTCCCCGGTCAACAGCCCTTCGAGGGCAGTCGCTGGCGGCTGCGCAGCCTCTCCGCCGACCAGCGCGCCCTGCTCCGCCCGCCCGAGCGGCAGCCGTCCCCCGCCGAACCGTTGCGCCCTCTCGACCGGCGCATCATCGTGGCCCTCGGTGAGGACGGCCGGATGCCCCTCAAGCAGCTCGCCGAGCGCACGAGCACGAGCGTCGCCACCGCACGCCGCCGTCTGAACCAGCTGCTCGCCTCCGGCCAGCTCGTCCTGCGCTGCAGCCTGGCGCGCCCGCTGACCGGCTGGCCCGTGTCCGCCGTCTACTTCGCGTCCGTACCGGCCGAACACCTGGAAGCGGCCTCGACCTCACTGCGTACGCTGCCGGAGCTGCGACTTTGCGCGATCACCGCGGGCCCGCACAACCTGATCCTCGATGTATGGCTGCGCGGTGTCCACGACGTGCACCGCCTCGAAGCGCACCTGGAGCAGGAGATGGCATCTCTGCGGTTCCGGGTCGACGACCGGGCAGTGGTGCTGCGTACGGAGAAGAACGTGGGCCGTGTACTCGACCGGCGCGGCTACAGCGTGACGGCGGTGCCGATGGAGGAGAACCGGTAGAAGAGCCGGGAGAACCCCGTCACAAAAGGCGACGCCGAGCAGCCACGGGGGGAGCTGCCCGGCGTCGGTCTTTCGCTCCGACGGGGGATGCGGAGCGCGTACGAAGTATGTCACGGGTAACCCGCTGCCCGGCACCGGAACAGCATGATTGATCTGAGCTTTTCTTGAGCTTGGTGCCGTGGTGACGTCCGGCGGGCATGCAACGGCGGTGGTCAGGTCCGCTCGTGCGGCTCGCCCTGGGCGCCGGCCGAGGAGTCGGCCGCGAGGTCTTCCGGGACGGATTCCGCGGCGTCGTCCGGGCGGGGCTCCGTGAGCATCGGCCGGGCGGGCATGGTGACGAACGTCGACGGCAGCGACGGCGCGTTCTCGCGGCCCGCGTTGGCGATCACCACGGCGATGTAGGGGAGGACGGCGCCGAGCACCAACGCGACGATGGCGACGTGCCGTTCGACGTTCCAGAGGGTGGCCGCGAGGATCACGGCGAGCGTACGGACGGACATCGAGATGACATAGCGGCGCTGCCTGCCGCGTATGTCGTCGGCGAGCCCCTGCCTGGCCCCGGTGATCCGGAAGACCTCGGTTTCGCTGTGCTTCCGCATCACGTTCCACCACCCGCCCGCATCGGATTCTCCCCGTCCCGTGCCCGGTCCGCAGCCGGTCGGGGAACCAGGGCCCGGATAGCTCCACGTTACGCCGCGCCTGCGTCGGCCACGAGACCGGGGCATCGGCTGCCTGGGCGAACGGCCTGCGTCCCAGTGCGTATGTTCCCACCCCGCATGCGCCGTACCACGCCTGGGCGGACACTGGCGGTGATGCTCAGGTCGAGCCGGACGAGGAGGCAGCGATGGGCTGGTTGTGGGCGATCATCGTCGGATTGGTGCTTGGCCTGATCGCCAAGGCGATCATTCCGGGCAAACAGCATATCCCTCTGTGGCTGACCACCATTCTGGGCATGCTCGGCGCCGTCGGCGGCAACGCGGTCGCCCGGGCGGCAGGCGTCGATGCCACGGCGGGCATCGACTGGTGGCGCCACGGGTTCCAGCTCGTGGCCGCGATCATCCTCGTCGGCCTCGGCGACCGGGCGTACTCGGCGTTCCGGGGTACCAGGCAAAGGGCATGACAGAGGGTACGGCGAAGGGGGCGGCCTCCGGCACCGGAAGCCGCCCCCTCAGTACGTCGGCGTAGGCCGCTCCGCACCCGCTCAGCCGCCCGTGACCTCCACCGCCGCAAGGTTCTTCTTGCCCCGCCGCAGGACCAGCCACCGCCCGTGCAGCAGGTCTTCCTTGGCGGGGACGGCGT
Source organism: Streptomyces vastus (assembly GCF_039532825.1). NCBI lineage: Bacteria > Bacillati > Actinomycetota > Actinomycetes > Kitasatosporales > Streptomycetaceae > Streptomyces > Streptomyces vastus. The sequence continues at coordinate 28,208 of NZ_BAAASJ010000059.1, read as the reverse complement.
CCTCGCCGGCGACCTTGACGTTGTTCACGTACGCCCCGCCCTCCTTGACCGTCCGCCGTGCGGCCGACTTGCTGGCCACCAGGCCGACCTCGGCGAAGAGGTCCACCACCAGGGCCGGCTCCGCGACCTGGATGTGCGGCACCTCGGAGAGCGCCGCACTCAGCGTCGCCTCGTCCAGCTCAGCCAGCTCACCCTGACCGAAGAGGGCGCGCGACGCGGCGATCACCGCGGCCGTCTGCTCGGCGCCGTGCACCAGCGTCGTCAGCTCCTCGGCCAGCGCCCGCTGGGCGGTACGGGCCTGCGGACGCTCCTCGGTGACCTTCTCCAGCTCCTCCAGCTCCTCGCGGGACTTGAAGGACAGGATCCGCATGTACGCCGAGATGTCCCGGTCGTCCGCGTTCAGCCAGAACTGGTAGAACGCGTACGGCGTCGTCATCCCGGGGTCCAGCCAGATGGCACCGCCCTCGGTCTTGCCGAACTTCGTGCCGTCCGCCTTGGTCATCAGCGGCGTCGCCAGGGCGTGGACGTCGGCGTGCGGCTCCAGGCGGTGGATCAGGTCCAGGCCCGCCGTGAGGTTGCCCCACTGGTCGCTTCCGCCCTGCTGGAGCGTGCAGCCGTACCTGCGGTAGAGCTCAAGGAAGTCCATGCCCTGGAGCAGCTGGTAGCTGAACTCCGTGTAGCTGATGCCCTCCTCGGACTCCAGGCGCCGCGCGACGGAGTCCTTGGTGAGCATCTTGTTGACGCGGAAGTGCTTGCCGATGTCCCGCAGGAACTCGATGGCCGACATCCCGGCCGTCCAGTCCAGGTTGTTCACCATCACCGCGGCGTTCTCACCCTCGAAGGACAGGAACGGCTCGATCTGCCCGCGCAGCCGGTTGACCCAGTTCGCGACCGTCTCCGGATCGTTCAGTGTGCGCTCCGCCGTCGGGCGCGGGTCGCCGATCTGGCCCGTCGCCCCGCCCACCAGGGCGAGCGGGCGCAGGCCCGCCAGCTGGAGGCGGCGCATGGTGAGAACCTGCACCAGGTGGCCGACGTGCAGACTGGCCGCCGTCGGGTCGAAGCCGCAATAGAACGTGACGGGACCGTCCGCGAGCGCCTTGCGCAAAGCGTCCTCGTCAGTGGACAGGGCGATCAGCCCGCGCCACTTCAGCTCGTCGACGATGTCCGTCACGGTTCTCGTATCTCCTTGGATGATCTTCGGGCGGTCGAGTGACAGCCAGCTACGAGGTTATACGCCCCGACTGACAGAGCCCACGCCGTTATGTGCCCTGAGCCGCAGGCCCTGTCATACGCCCTGACTGACCGAGCTCATGTTGAAGTCCGGGATGCGCAGGGGCGGCATCGCGGCCCGGGTGAACCAGTCGCTCCACTCCCTCGGCAGCGTCTTCTCCGTGCGCCCCGCCTCGGTCGCCCGCCCCAGCAGATCCACCGGGGACTCGTTGAACCTGAAGTTGTTCACCTCGCCCGTGACCTCGCCGTTCTCGACCAGGTAGACGCCGTCCCGGGTCAGGCCGGTCAGCAGCAGCGTGGCCGGGTCGACCTCGCGGATGTACCAGAGGCACGTCAGCAGCAACCCGCGCTCGGTCGCGGCGACCATCTCCTCGAGGGACTTGTCCTCCCCACCGTCGAGGATCAGGTTGCCGATGCCGGGAGCCACCGGCAGTCCGGTCAGGCCCGCGCTGTGCCGGGAGCTGATCAGATGCGCCAGCTCGCCCGCCCGGATCCACTCGGTGGCCTGGAGGGGAAGCCCGTTGTCGAACACCGAGGAGTCGCCACCGGAGGAGTGCGCGAGCTCGAAGGGCGCACACTCCAGACCCGGCTCGTTCGGGTCGCTGCGCAGCGTCAGGGGCAACTCGGCGAGCTTCTCGCCGATGCGCGTACCGCCGCCGGACTTGCTGAAGACCGTCCGGCCCTCTGCCGCGTCCCGGGCCGACGACGACCACAACTGGTAGATCAACAGGTCCGAGACAGCGGTCGGCGGCAGCAGCGTCTCGTACCGCCCGGCCGGCAACTCGACGCGCCGTTCCGCCCACCTCAGGCGCGTGGCCAGCTCCGCGTCGAGCGCCGCAGGGTCCACGTCCTTGAAGTCGCGCGTCGACCGCCCCGCCCACGCGGAGCGCGTACGGTCCGGCGACTTGGCGTTCAACTCCAGCGTGCCGTTGGGCTGGTCGTGCCGCAGACGCAGCCCCGTCGACGTACCGAGGTAGCTGGAGACGAACTCGTGGTTGGCGAAGCCGTACAGCTCGCGTCCGCCCTCACGCGCGCGGGCGAACGATTCGCCGAGCGCCGGGGCGAAGTCCGCGAAGACGCCCGACGAGGTCTCGGCGGGCGCGTCCGTGAACTCGGGGGACTCCGCGACCCCCGTCACCAGCGGCTGCGCGTCCTCGGCCGGGCCCGCGCCCCGCGCCGCCGCCTCGGCGGCCCGGACCAGCGGCTCCAGCTCGTCCGCCGTCACGGCCGAGCGCGAGACGACCCCGGAGGATGTGCCCTCCTTGCCGTCGACGGTCGCGATGACGGTCAGCGTGCGCCCGCGCGTGACCCCGTTCGTGGTCAGCGCGTTGCCCGCCCAGCGCAGATTGGCCGTCGAGTACTCGTCCGCGATCACGACGCAGCCGTCGGCCCGGGACAGCTCGAGGGCGCGCTCGACGACCTCGTGCGGCTTGTTCGTACGCGCGCTCATCGACCGGCCTCCTGGGTCGTGTTGAGGATGTTGACGCCCTTGAAGAGGGCGGACGGGCAGCCGTGCGAGACCGCCGCGACCTGGCCCGGCTGGGCCTTGCCGCAGTTGAAGGCACCGCCCAGGACGTACGTCTGCGGGCCGCCGACCGCGGCCATCGAGCCCCAGAAGTCGGTGGTCGTCGCCTGGTAGGCGACATCTCGCAGCTGGCCGGTGATCCGCCCGTTCCCGATCTTGAAGAAGCGCTGCCCCGTAAACTGGAAGTTGTAGCGCTGCATGTCGATGGACCAGGACCGGTCGCCGACGACATAGATTCCGCGGTCGACGCCGCTGATCAGGTCTTCGGTGGAAAGCCCGCCGGGATCCGGCTGAAGCGACACGTTGGCCATACGCTGCACCGGCACATGGCCGGGGGAGTCGGCGTACGCGCAGCCGTTGGACCGCTCGAAGCCGGTCAACTTCGCGATTCTGCGGTCGAGTTGATAGCCGACCAGCGTCCCGTCCCTGACCAGGTCCCACGACTGCCCTTGGACGCCCTCGTCGTCGTACCCGATCGTCGCGAGCCCGTGCTCGGCGGTCCGGTCGCCGGTGACGTTCATCAGCTCGGAGCCGTACCTCAGCTTGCCCAGCTGGTCGAAGGTGGCGAAGGACGTCCCGGCGTACGCCGCCTCGTAGCCGAGCGCGCGGTCCAGCTCGGTGGCGTGCCCGATGGACTCGTGGATGGTCAGCCACAAGTTGGACGGGTCGACGATCAGGTCGTACACCCCCGCCTCGACGCTAGGCGCCCGCATCTTCTCGGCAAGCAGTTCCGGGATGCGCGCCAGCTCGGAGTCCCAGTCCCAGCCGGTGCCCGTCAGGTACTCCCAGCCGCGCCCGACCGGCGGCGCGATCGTCCGCATCGAGTCGAACTCGCCGCTCGACTCGTCGACCGCGACGGCGGTGAGCTGCGGATGCAGCCTTACGCGCTGCTGCGTGGTGACGGTCCCCGCCGTATCGGCATAGAACTTGTTCTCGTGCACCGTCAGCAGTGAGGCGTCCACATGGCTGACCCCGTCGGCCGCGAGCAGCCGCGCACTCCAGTCCGTGAGCAGCCCCACCTTCTCGTCGTCCGGTACGGAGAAGGGGTCGATCTCGTACGAGGAGACCCAGGTCTTCTCGGCGTGCACGGGCTCGTCGGCCAGCTCGACGCGCTCGTCCGAACCTGCCGCCTTGATCACCTGAGCCGACAGCTTCGCCATCGCCACGGCCTGCGAGGCGACCTTCGCGGCGGCGTCCATCGTCATGTCGACACCGGAAGCGAACCCCCAGGTCCCGCCGTGCACCACCCGCACCGCGAACCCCAGATCGGTCGTGTCCGACGACCCGGACGGCTTGCCGTCCCGCAGCCGCCAGGCCGCACTGCGCACCCGCTCGAACCGGAAGTCGGCATGCTCGGCGCCGAGCGCCCGGGCGCGGGCGAGCGCGGCGTCGGCCAAGGACCTGAGCGGTAGTGCCGTGAAGGCTTCGTCGATGGAATGAGGCACGGAGGTCTCCCTGCTGTCGTCGCCCTGTCAGGTCCGATCATGTCGCGCCGACGGTTCCGCGGCCACACGTTTCTGTAGGGATCCGACAGTGAGTCCCGTACGCCACTGTCGGTGCTCGATTCTCCGTAAGGGGGGCGGCAACGATAGGTTTTCGAGGTACCAGACCGGCTATCGAAAGGGTGATCCGTTGAGCCGCTCGGTTCTCGTCACCGGAGGAAACCGGGGCATCGGCCTCGCCATCGCCCGCGCTTTCGCCGACGCGGGCGACAAGGTCGCGATCACGTACCGCTCGGGGGAGCCCCCGGAGGGGTTCCTCGCCGTCAAGTGCGACATCACCGACACCGAGCAGGTGGAGCAGGCCTACAAGGAGATCGAGACCGAGCACGGTCCGGTCGAGGTGCTGATCGCCAACGCCGGCGTCACCAAGGACCAGCTGCTGATGCGGATGTCCGAGGAGGACTTCACGTCTGTCCTGGACACCAACCTGACGGGCACCTTCCGGGTCGTGAAGCGCGCCAACCGCGGCATGCTGCGCGCCAGGAAGGGCCGCGTCGTCCTGATCTCCTCGGTCGTCGGGCTGTACGGCGGCCCGGGTCAGGCCAACTACGCCGCCTCCAAGGCCGGCCTGGTCGGATTCGCGCGCTCCCTCGCCCGCGAGCTGGGCTCGCGCAACATCACCTTCAACGTCGTCGCGCCGGGCTTCGTCGACACCGACATGACCAAGGTGCTCACCGACGAGCAGCGCGAGGGCATCGTGAAGCAGGTGCCGCTCGGCCGGTACGCGCAGCCCGAGGAGGTCGCCGCGACGGTGCGGTTCCTCGCCTCGGACGACGCCTCGTACATCACTGGAGCCGTCATCCCCGTAGACGGCGGACTGGGAATGGGTCACTGAACCATGAGCGGAATCCTCGAGGGCAAGCGCGTCCTGATCACCGGTGTGCTGATGGAGTCCTCCATCGCCTTCCACACCGCCAAACTGGCCCAGGAGCAGGGCGCCGAGATCATTCTGACCGCGTTCCCGCGGCCCACGCTGACCGAGCGCATCGCCAGGAAGCTCCCCAAGCCCACCAAGGTCATCGAGCTCGACGTCACCAATGACGAGCACCTGGGGCGCCTGGCCGACATCGTCGGTGAGGAGCTGGGCGGTCTCGACGGTGTCGTGCACTCCATCGGCTTCGCCCCGCAGGACGCCCTCGGCGGCAACTTCCTCAACACGCCGTTCGAGTCCGTCGCCACCGCGATGCATGTCTCGGCGTACTCCCTGAAGTCGCTGACCATGGCCTGTCTGCCGCTGATGCAGAACGGCGGCTCGGTCGTCGGCCTCACCTTCGACGCCCAGTACGCCTGGCCGCAGTACGACTGGATGGGCCCCGCCAAGGCCGCCCTGGAGGCCACCAGCCGCTACATGGCGCGCGACCTGGGCAAGCAGAACATCCGCTGCAACCTCATCTCTGCCGGCCCGATCGGCTCCATGGCCGCCAAGTCCATCCCGGGCTTCGGCGAGCTGGCCTCCGTGTGGGACAACCGCGCGCCCCTGGAGTGGGACCTCAAGGACCCCGAGCCGGCCGGCCGCGGCGTGGTCGCCCTGCTCAGCGACTGGTTCCCGAAGACCACCGGCGAGATCATCCACGT
>NZ_BAAASJ010000059.1:0-22220 GCF_039532825.1 Streptomyces vastus | reverse complement strand
CAGGTCGCGGGCCCTCACCCATTCACCCGTTCGGCCTACCCGGCCGGGCGGTCGGGGGCGGCAACTGCGCACTCTGGACTAGGCGTTCACCACGAGCGTCCCTCCCCGGCCCGGCAGAGGAGGCCCTCCTTGTGCGCCTTTTCCCGCGCTTCGCTCCGCTGCTGGCCGCTCTCGCTCTCCCGCTCACGCCGGCGTACGGCGATGCCCCGCACCTCGCGCAAACGGCACCCCACGCGCGCGTGCCCGTCGACAGGCCCTTCGGGGCCGAGTGCCGCATCAGGGTCGAGGGCTCGTATGTGACCGCGTACTGCCATAACCCGTACCCGGAGATCGACCGGCTCGCCCTGCACATCGAGTGCGACCGATGGTGGGACATCGACAGCGACGGGACCCCGGTCGCGGTGGGGCCCACACAGACCGTGCGGCTCACCGGCCGGTGCTGGAAGGAGGTCCGCTCGGCGTGGGCCACGCACCAGAAGTGACGCGTCAGAGGTGACGCGTCAGTCTCCGGAGGCGCCAGGACCCCTCGGACGGCACAGGAACGGATAGCTCGCGGCCTCCGTTGCGGCCGCCCCCGCGTCGCCTGCGCGGATCGCGTCCAGCAGGCGCGTGTGGTCCATGTACGTCTCGGGCGTCAGCTCCTCGCCCACGTCCTCGCGCAGCCAGTCGCGCACGACCTCGCCGAGATCCGCGTACATCGCCGTCATGACGTCGTTGTGGGACGCGGCGACCACCGCCATGTGGAACGACGTGTCGGCGACGACGAAGGCCTCCGTGTCGCCCGACTCCCAGGCCTCCTCCCGGCGTACCAGGAGCGCGTGCAGCTGCTTCAGGTCGCGTTCCGTGCGGCGCTCGGCGGCCAGCTTCGCGGCGCTCGACTCCAGCGCGGAGCGCAGCTCGGCGACGTGCCGGGGATCGGCGTCCGCGAAGCGGCGGTGCATCACGCCCGCCAGCTCGCTGGTCGCCACGACGTACGTCCCCGATCCCTGGCGGATGTCGAGCAGACCGTTGTGCGCGAGTGCGCGCACCGCCTCGCGCACCGTGTTGCGGGCCACGCCCAGCTGCTCGACCAGCTCCGGCTCGGTGGGGATGCGGGAGCCGACGGGCCATTCGCCCGAGGCGATCTGGCCGCGCAGCGCGGCGATGACCTGCTCGGACAGCGCCGATCGTCGGGGATGGCTCAGGGGCATGGCATTCCTTCGCGCTGAACGAAGCTGATTCCGGGTGGACAACCAATCATCCCATGATTCTATGATGGGCAGCATGGCAAGCGAGGAAACCCGCACGGAAACCCGGACGACGACGTCCACATCCCAGCCCATGGCCCTACGCAGTTCCTCCGGAATCGCCGGCGAATCCCCGAAGGCCACCCCGCGCGCGTGGGGGACGCGCCTGGTGATCGTCGGCCTCGTCCTCACGGCTCTCAACCTGCGGCCCGCGATCACCAGCCTCGGTGCCCTCCTCGAAGAGGTGCGCGCGGGACTCGGCATGAGCGGCAGCGTCGCCGGACTTCTCACGTCCGTACCGACGCTCTGCTTCGCCGTCTTCGGCGTCATGGCACCGCGCCTCGCCCGCCGCTTCGGACCCGGCACCGTGGTGTGCGCCGGCATGGTGGCCATCACCGCGGGCCTGGCGATCCGGCCCTTCGCCGGCAACACGGCGGGCTTCCTCGCAGCGAGCGCCCTCGCACTCATGGGCATCGCGGTCAGCAACATCCTTATGCCGGTGATCGTCAAGCGCTGGTTCCCGGGCCGGGTCGGCTCCATGACCGGCCTGTACTCCATGGCCATGGCCCTCGGCACCGCCGCCCCGGCCGCCGTGACGGTGCCCATGACCGGGGCCCTGGGCGGCAGTTGGCAGTCGGGGCTCGCCGTCTGGGCAGGCCTTGCGGCCCTTGCCGTGGTCCCGTGGATGCTTCTCGTACGCGAACGGGGTGCCGCCCCGGTTCCAGGCGCGGCCTCGGCCTCCGACACGGCTTCGGCACCTGGCACGGACTCGGCTCCCGTGGCACGCCGGGAGCCGGACGCGCTGCGGATCACCCGGAGCCGTACCGCCTGGGCGCTCGCCGTCTTCTTCGGGCTCCAGGCCACCGCCGCGTACATCACGATGGGGTGGATGCCGCAGATCTTCCGTGACGCGGGCGTTCCGGCGGGCACGGCCGGACTGCTCCTCGCCGTCACGATGGTGATGGGCGTGCCGCTGTCGTTCGTCATCCCGCGGGTGGCCACGCGCCTGCCCCACCAGGGACCGATCGTGATCGCCCTCGGCCTGTGCGGCCTCACCGGATATGCGGGCCTCTACCTCGCCCCGGCGGAAGGCGCCTGGGCCTGGGCGCTGCTGCTCGGCATCGCCAACTGCGCTTTCCCGCTGGCCCTCACACTGATCGGCATGCGGACCCGGTCCAGCACCGGGGTCGCGAAGCTCTCGGCCTTCGCGCAGAGCACCGGTTACCTGATCTCGATCCCCGGCCCGCTCCTGGTGGGCGTGCTCTACCAGCACAGCGGCGGCTGGGGGCTGCCGCTCGGGCTCATGACGGCCCTGATGATCCCGCAGATCGTGGTGGGCTTCCTGGCCGGTCGCGACCGCACCGTCGAGGAGGAGACCGCGCGCCTGGCCCGGCGCTGACCGGCCCGCACCTGCGGGCGCCCCCACCGGCAGGGGCTGGACGAAGGGTGCGAGACTGGCCGTATGCCTGTGCTCGACCCGAACCCCAAGAACGGCCAGAAGAAGATGCTGCTCGTCTTCGGCGCCTTCTTCGCCATCTTCGTGATCATCGGCATCATCGCGTCGATCGCTTCGCCCTGATGCCGTTGCCTCACCCCGCCCCGGCCCCGTCAGCGGATGGTGGGGCTAGCACCACCATCCCCTAGGGGGTGAGTGTCAGGGTCAAGTGGGTGGATCACCGGATGGGTTGAGGGCTCTTCATTCCGTAGCTTCGAAGTGTGGCCGCGAGGACGCGGATCCACGGACCAGTCGAAGACCCACGGAGGCGGCATGTCGGCGCGTACGCAGACCCGGCCCAGCTCGGCGACCAGGGGCGGCGTCGAGGTTCGGCTGCCCTGGTGGGCCCTCGCCCTGCCCGCGCTCGCTTTCGTCGTGCTGCTGTTGCTGATACTCAACCCCGCGGATGCCCATGCGGCGAGCGGCGATCCCGCGGTCGGCGAGCTCATCGAGCGCATCCGGCAGACGGTGCTGCGGCAGGGCTCCTGAGCTGGAGGATCCGCCAGGTTGGGGCAGCGTGCCAACTCCCTGCGCCCCATGGCGTGTTTCATGCGAAGCTGGGTTCCATGAGCGTCGCAGAACCCCGCAAGATTGTCCTCTTCCGGCATGCGAAAGCCGACTGGCCACAGGTGTCCGACCATGAGCGACCGCTCGCTGAGCGGGGCCGCAAGGACGCCGCCGTCGCCGGACGCAAGCTGGCCGACACCGGCATCCCCTTCGGTCTGGCCCTCTGCTCCACCGCGACCCGCACCCGCGAGACATGGAAACTTGCCGTTCAGGAGTTCCCACAGCGGCCGAAAACGGTCTACGAGGAGCGGCTGTACGAGGCCTCGCCAGGCGAGCTCATCGCTGTGCTCAACGAAACCCCGGACGACGTGCGGAACGCACTCCTGATCGGTCACAACCCCGGAGTACAGGGCCTCGCCGACATCCTGGCCGGCCAGTCCGAGGGCGACGCCCGTGAGCGGATGAGCAGCCGCGACTTTCCCACCGCCGCGTTCGCCGTGCTCAGCTTCTCCGGCTCCTGGAAAACCCTGGAGCCCGGCCTGGGCACGCTGCTCGACTACTGGGCGCCGACCGAATAACCCGCCCTACGTGGACGGGCCCGGCACCGCGAAGACCGCCGGGCCCGTCTGTGTCCAGCGCGGGGAACTGCGCGAGCAGCCACAACGAACCCGCAGCCGCCAAACCGCAGAACCAGCCGAGCTCTCCGAACCGCACTCTTGGCGGAGCGCCCCGGCGGAGCGCTCAGTCCACGTGCATGTCCGCCGCCTCGACCTCTTCGCGGGTGACGCCGAGCAGGTACAGGACGGTGTCCAGGAAGGGGACGTTCACGGCGGTGTGCGCGGCCTCGCGGACGACCGGCTTGGCGTTGAAGGCGACGCCGAGACCGGCCGCGTTCAGCATGTCGAGGTCGTTCGCGCCGTCACCGATCGCCACGGTCTGAGCGAGGGGTACGCCCGCCTCGGCGGCGAACCGGCGCAGCAGCCTTGCCTTGCCCGCGCGGTCCACGATCTCGCCGGTGACCTTGCCCGTCAGCTTCCCGTCGACGATCTCCAGCGTGTTGGCCTGGGCGAAGTCGAGCCCGAGCCGCTCCTTGAGGTCGTCCGTCACCTGCGTGAACCCGCCTGAGACGACGCCCACTTGGTAGCCGAGCCGCTTGAGCGTACGGATCAGCGTGCGCGCCCCCGGCGTCAGCCGCACCTCGCTGCGCACCTTGTCCACCACGGAGCCGTCGAGCCCTGCGAGGAGTGCCACGCGCGCGTGCAGCGACTGCTCGAAGTCCAGCTCGCCCCGCATCGCCGCCGCCGTCACCTCGGCGACCTTGTCCTCGCAGCCGGCGTGGGCGGCGAAGAGCTCGATCACCTCGTCCTGGATCAGCGTCGAGTCGACGTCCATGACGACCAGGCGCTGGGCACGCCGGTGCAGTCCGGCCGCGACGACCGCGACATCGACACCAAGGGCCGCGGCCTCGGTCACCAGGGCCGTCCGCAGCTTCTCGGGCTCCGTACCGGACACGGCGAACTCGACTGCTGTCACGGGGTACTTGGCGAGCCTGAAGATACGGTCGATGTTGCCGCCCGTCGCCGTGATGCGGGCGGCTATCGCGGCCGTCGACTGTGCGGTGAGCGGGTGCCCGAGCACGGTGACGAGCGACCGGCCGTGGCCGCGCGGCCGGTTGTCGCCGTGACCGGAGATGATCTCGGCCTGGAGCTTCAAGGAGTCCGCCCAGCTGTGCACCGTGGCCCGCAGCTCGCCTTCGACGTCGGCCGGCGGCTGGGTCACGAGCGCGCACAGCACGATCCGGCCTCGGGTGACGACCTGCTCGATGTCGACCACGTCGACCGAGTAGCCGGCGAGGGTGTCGAAGAGCCCGGCCGTGATACCGGGGCGGTCCTTGCCGAAGATCTTGACGAGGAGGGTGGGGGCGTCGGAGGTCTGCGAAGCGCTCATGGTTTTCCCACAGTAACCGGCACCCACCGCCCACTGCTTCTACGGTCCGCCCAGCGGACGGGAAACACTGGGTGTCATCCAGGTGACCTCGTCACTCCCGAGCCATGACGCCCACGAGGCCCGCCGGCCAACGTATGCCGAAGCCCTCCCCTCACGGCCGTCCGCGAGGCCGCCTGGGCGGAGGCGGCGGCTCCTCCGGTGGCGGAGGCGGCCCGTCCTGGGACGGCCCGCGCTCGGAGGGCGGCTTCGGGGCGGGCGGTGGGGTGTAGGGGCCCGCGACCGTGGGGGCGCCGTACACATCGGGTCGGCGCCCGTTCCCGGGGGGCTGTGCGCCAGGAGGTCGGGCAGGGGAGGACCGAGCACCAGGAGGCGGGGCATCCGGCGACCGCGCACCGGGATGCCGCCGCCCGTCCTCGGGGTCCCGCAAGCCGTCCGGGAGATGCAGATACGGGTTGGTGTCGGGGTTCGCCGGGCGGTAAGAGGGGGCGGGACTGTAGGGACCCGGCTGTTCGGGGACCTCCTCGTACGGCGGTGCGCCCGACTCACCCGACTCGACCGGCCCGGGCGGCCCGGCCAGCTCTGTCGGTCCGTCCGCGTCCCCCCGCGCCAGCGCTGCCGCGCGCCGCCCTGCAGCCCCGCTGGCGCAGGCGAGCAGGGCCCCCGCCGCCCCCGCACCCGCGCCCCACGAGGCGCCGAGCAGCAGCGCCATGCCCAGCTGCCCGTGCAATTCGATGCCGGCGTCGAACGCGTCGACACCGAGAACAGACAGCGAGGCGTCCACGGACACCTCCGTCAGCCAGGCCAGCAGCGGCAGCGCGAGCGCCGTCACGATCGCCAGCCGCAGCGCACAGCGCCCCGCGAAACCGAGGGCGGCCCCCCGCTCACGTACGAACGGCGTACGCACCGCGGTCAGCACGCCCGCGTACAGCATCATCAACGCGGTCGCGACCCCCAACAGCCAGACCCGGCCGTCCAGTTCGGCCAGCCGTCCGAGAGTGACGGGCTGGTCGGAGGACAAGCTCAGCAGCTCGTCCAGCGGGGCGGGCAGGAACTGGACGAGCCCGCCCGAGGCCGAGCCGTCCCACGGTACGAAGAGCCCGATCGGGACGCCCAGCCACACACCGTTGGGCGCTCCGAGCAGGGCGGCGCCCGCGATCCGTTTCGGATGGTCGTCGCCGATCGCCGCGTACGCCGCCGCCGCGAACCCCGCGAGAACCGCCACCAGAAGCACCGTGACCAGCGCGGACGCGGCCGGCCGTACCAGCCGGTGCATGGCCTCCCAGCCGCGCGGCAGCGGCGTACGGCGCGAGGCCAGCAGCGCGATCAGCAGAACGCCGAGCACCCACACCGCACCACCGAGCAGTGTCGGCACGGTGTCGACGGTGAAGCCGACCTTCGCGTTGGCGTCCGCGAGGTCTCCGAGCCGGTCGGGGAGCAGCCCCCCGATGTCACCGAGCCCGGGCACCTCGACGTCGTCCGGCAGCCCGCCACCCGGCAGTTGGTCGAGCCCGAGCGAGCCGCCGTCAATCGTGATCACGTCGTGACCGGCCCAGGCGAGCCCGCCCAGCGTCGCCACGAAGAGCACCACCACAGCGCCCGCACGCGCCGCGAGTTCACCGGGTGAGATCACAACTCCCGCTCCGCGCAAGGAGCGCAGGAAGAACCAGGCCAGCAGAAGCGCACCCACAAGGCTCACTCCGAGTGGCGTGATCTGTAGGGCGGTCTCCGCCTCGGCGCCCTCGAGGCCGAAGGCCGACACATCGCCGGACGGCGTCACCGAACCACCCGCCCCGAGCGCCACCACAGCCGCGGTCATCGTCCCGAGCGAGCCCGACGCGTCCGCCTCCAGCAGATGCAGCCCCAACGCGGCCACGCCCGCCATCCCGATCAACGCCCAGCTCACAGCGGCGATCGCGGACAACAGCACATCGCCCACCGGCAGTCGCCTGCCGTCCCTCGCGGTCTCGTAGCTCACGTCAGCCCCCCGACTCCGCGCCGCGATGTCTCCACCGTGGATGTCCCCCTCGCGTGGGATTACCACTCTCCGGGTCGGTTTGAACACAGTCAACGCAAACGGACAAGCCGCCCGTACACGGTCATCACAAGGCCCGACTTTCGGTCAGAGGGGTCGTCCTGAAATAGTTCCCCCCGATGTTCGACATCCCTAGACTCCCTGTGATGGGGGTAACTCGGGGGACAACTCACGTGGGGCATGGAGTGCCGGAACTCGTACTGGAATTGAATGGACGGACCTGGACGCTCGATGCGTCCAGGCCATACGCCCTCGGACGCGATCCGCAGGGGGACATCGTGCTCGACGACGCCAGGGTGTCCTGGCGTCATGCCACGATCAGCTTCAACGGCCGCAGTTGGGTCATAGAGGACCACGGCAGCACCAACGGCACCTTTGTGCAGGGCCAGCGGATCCACCATATGGAGATCGGTCCGGGTTCGTCCGTGCACCTCGGCAACGCGAACGACGGCCCGCGTGTGAACGTCTCGGGCGCCGGCGCGTCCTCGGCAGCACCGCAGGCGCAGCCCCAGCAGCAGCCGTACGCCGCTCAGGGCGCGGGAGCGGCCGGCTGGGCGGCCCAGCAGGCGCCGCCGCAGCAGCAGTCCCCGCAGCAGGGCTGGCAGCAGTCGCCGCAAGTCCCGCAACAGGGCCCGTCGGAGTCGTACGCACAGAAGGTTCCCGGTGGTGGCGCGGGGGCGCCGCCGGTCTACGGCGACCGCAGCCCCACCACCTTCCACCAGCTGGCCCTCGGCCGTGTGATGCGCATCGGCCGTGCGCTGGAGAACGAGCTGGTCGTCTCCGACCTGCAAGTCTCCCGCCACCACGCCGAGTTCCACGCGACGCCCGACGGCCGCTATGAGATCCGCGACCTCGGCTCGCACAACGGCACGTACGTCAACGGCATGCCGATCGCCAAGGGCGGCTCCGCGCTGCTCGGCCCGAACGACATCGTCGGTGTCGGCCACTCGACGTTCCGCCTCGTCGGCGACCGCCTCGAGGAGTTCGTCGACACCGGTGAAATCTCCTTCTCCGCCCGCCATCTGACGGTGACGGTCGACGGCGGCAAGCAGATCCTCAAGGACGTCTCCTTCGGCGTACCGGAGAAGTCGCTCATCGCGGTCATCGGCCCGTCCGGCTCCGGCAAGTCGACGCTCCTGAAGGCACTCACGGGCTACCGCCCCGCCAACCAGGGCGACGTCCTCTACGACAACCGGAATCTCTACAAGCAGTTCGCCGAGCTGCGCCAGCGCATCGGTCTGGTCCCGCAGGACGACATCCTGCACAAGGAGCTGACCGTCAAGAAGGCGCTCAAGTACGCGGCCAAGCTGCGCTTCCCCGCGGACACCACGGGCGCCGAGCGCGAGGCCCGTATCGACGAGGTGCTGCGCGAGCTCAAGCTGGACATCCACAAGGAGAAGAAGGTCACCTCGCTCTCCGGTGGCCAGCGCAAGCGCGTCTCGGTGGCCCTGGAGCTGCTCACCAAGCCGTCGCTGATCTTCCTGGACGAGCCGACCTCCGGTCTCGACCCGGGCATGGACCGCGACGTCATGCAGCTGCTGCGCGGCCTCGCCGACGACGGCCGTACGGTCCTGGTCGTCACGCACTCCGTGGCCGAACTGGCGATCTGCGACAAGCTTCTGGTCATGGCGCCCGGCGGTTCGGTGGCTTACTTCGGCCCGCCCGAGGAAGCCCTGAACTTCTTCGGCTACGACACTTGGGCCGATGTCTTCTCCGCCTTCGAGAACTACCGCGACTACGACTGGGCGGGCCGCTGGAAGGGCTCGCAGCACTACCAGATGTACGCCGCGGACATCGACGCCGTCGCCGCGCAGTCGACGCAGATGCCGCCCGCCCAGTCGATGCGTCCACCGAAGCCCCAGGGCTGGGGCTCGCAGTTGTTCACCCTGATCCGCCGCTATGTGTCGGTGATCGCGTCCGACAAGGGCTTCCTGGCGCTGACGGTGATCCTGCCGGCGGTGCTCGGCGCGGTGAGCCTGCTCATCGACCCGGACAAGACCCTGCTGGTCAACGAGAACCCGAAGACCGGCAGAATCATCCCGAACGGCACGGCCACCACAGTCCTGTTGATCCTCGCGGTCGGCGCGTGCTTCGCGGGCGCCGCCAACTCCGTCCGCGAGCTGATCAAGGAACGGGTCATCTACGAGCGGGAGCGGGCGACCGGCCTGTCGCGCTCCGCGTATCTGATGTCCAAGGTGATCGTCCTCGGTGTGATCACGGTGCTGCAGGGCGCCATGGTCGGCGCGATCGGCTTCTCCAGCCGGACGATCCCCGACGAGGCCCTGATCTTCGGCACCGGCAAGCTCGCCGTGATGCTCGAGCTCTCCATTCCGATCATGGCGCTGGGCTTCTCCTCGATGATGTTCGGCCTGGTCATCTCCTCGCTGGTGAAGACCTCCGAGAAAACGATGCCGCTGTTGGTGATGTTCGCGATCGTCCAGGTCGTGTTCACCGGCTGCCTGTTCATCCTGCACGGCACGCTCGGCGTCAACGAGTTCTCGTATCTGATGCCTTCGCGCTGGGCTGTCGCCGCAGCCGGTACCACGCTGGACTTCAACAGGATCAGCCCGAACACCGACGACCCGGGCAACACGGACCCGCTGTGGGAGCACACGGCCTCGGCCTGGGGCATGGACATGGCCGCGCTGATCGCCCTCGGCGTCATCTGCGGCTTCTTCGTGGCCCGCTTCCTGCGCCGCCACGAGCCCGAGGTCATGCGTAAGTAAGGGACCCGGTGCAGTAACCGGCTCCTGTGCACGAACGAGGCGCGGCACCCCGTAGGGGATGCCGCGCCTCGCCGTCTGTACTGAGACCAGAGGTCCGCGCGGGACTCAGTACGCGCCGTTGACGTTGTCCATGGAGCCGTAGCGGTCGGCCGCGTAGTTGCAGGCGGCGGTGATGTTGGCGACCGGGTCGTAGATGTTCCAGGACGTGCCCGCGACGTGGTACGCCTGGAAGGTCGGCGGGATCACCTGCAGCAGGCCCTTGGACGGGACACCGTTGATGGCGTTGATGTCCCAGTTGTTGATGGCCTTCGGGTCGCCCGAGGACTCACGCAGGATGTTGCGCTTGATGCCGTCGTACGAGCCCGGGATGCCGTTCTTCTTCATGACGTCGAGCGACTCGCGGATCCAGCCGTCGAGGTTGTTCGGGTAGGTCTTCGCGGCCACCGGCTTGGCCTGGGCGCGCTGGGCGGACCGGCTCGCGGCCTCCTTCGCCTTGCGCGCCTGCTCGGCCTTCTGCTTGGCGGCTTCCGCGGCGGCCTTCGCCCTGGCGTCCGCAGCCGCCTTCTTCGCGGCGGCCTCGGCGTCGGCCTTCTTCTTGTCGGCGGCGGCCTTGGCCTGCGTGAGGGCGTCGTTCAGCTGCTTCTCGACGCCGCCCTTCACCTCCTCGACCTGCCGGGAGCTGAAGGCCACCGAGGAGGCGGAGACGGACTCGGTGGTACTCGCCTCGGAGCCGCCGCCCGGTACGAGGGAGAGCGCGACGGCCGCGGCACCGAGACCGGCGACACCGGCGATCCCGAGCTGATGCTTCTTGGCCAGCTTCTGCCTGGTGGTGTTCAGCTTCTGCCCGGTGTGGGTCAGCTTCGTCCTGGTCTGCTGGGTGAGCTCGGTCAGCTTGGCGAGGGCGGGGCGATGGCCGGAACCGTCGGTGTACTTGGGCATGACTGAAGGACCTCTTCGAATAGCGCGGAGGTCGCTCTCGGGCCGGAGGGGACATTGCTGGTTCCGGCACAACGCCGCGGGCGAAAACCCGCGGCGTCGAGCGACGGCAGCCATTCTTAGCGGTCGCAAAATCCTGTGGCAAAGGTGTGACGTACGACCCTGGGTAGTGGACCCCTAAAGGGCAAAACGGGGCAGACTGGAACGTCTTCCCCGCTCGTATGGGGTGTTTGTACCTCCTAGCGGCCTTCGTACGTGACGTGCGTCCTATGCGAGGGCTCACATCTGGCGCGTAGCAGTCTCACCGGCAGTTGCTGGCGCAATGCTCTGTGTGAGGGTTCTCGGACCTCTGCCGACCCACAGACATCTCGGACGGCAGGACGAGATGCATGTCGCCGAACTCGTGCCACAGGTAGCGGCCGCGCAAGGCCTCGTCATAGCTGTGCCGGATCGCCGCCGGTCCCGCGATCGCCTCCAGCATCAGCAGATGCGAGGCCTCCGGTTCGTGCAGCCCGGTGAGGAGCCCGTCGACCACCCGCACGCCACGCTCCGGCGTCACAACGACATCGGTCCAGCCCTCCGCTGCCCGCACCACCCCGTCGGGGCCGACCGCGGACTCCACCGCCCGCACGGCCGTCGTACCGACCGCGATCACCCTGCCGTCTCCTGCCCTGGCCGCGTTGAGCAGCCGAGCCGACGCCTCGGGCACCGCGAACCGCTCCGGATACGGCGGCTCGTGCGCCTCCGCCGACGCGACTCCGGTGTGCAGCGTGATCGGGGCGAACTGCACGCCCCGGCTCACCAGCTCCGCCACCAGACGCGGAGTGAAGGGCCGGGCGGCACTCGGCATCTCCGCGCTGCCCGAACCGTCCGCGGACGGCAGCGCGAACACGGTCTGGTACACCGACAAGGGCTGGTCCCGCTCCGTGTAGGAGTACCGAATGGGCCGCCCGTGCCGCCGCAGTAACCCCGGGACGTCCGGTTCCGACACTCGCGCCCACCACAGCCGGGGGCTCCGCGTGGTGAGGGGCTCCTCCAGGACGAGTCGTACGTCACCTGGGAGGCGCACCTCCGTACCCGCGGGTCCTCCCGCACGCGCGCGCGTGGAGCCCGTTCCGTCGGGATCCCGCAGCTCAACGGCCCACCGTCCGTCCTCGCCCCGTGTGGAGAAATGCACCACCACGCGCGCGTGCCCGAGCCGGCCGTCCACCGCCGCCGCCAGCGTCGACGACGTGTTCACGACCAGCAGATCCCCGGCCCGCAACAGCCCCGGCAACTCCACGAACGCGTGATGCGACACCTCCTCCGCCCCACGCGAGACGAGCAACCGCACCCCGTCCCGGTCGAGCCCGAGGCCTCGCTGCTCGACCGGGAGCCGGGCCAGCAACTCGTCCGGAACCTCTACAACGGTCGTCATCGCGCCCCCACCATCGAGGGCGCCGCATAGCGGCCGCTGGCCGGTCGCTCGTCGAGCAGCCGCAGAAACCCCGGGATGACACTCGCGGGCGCCGGCCGAGGGTCCTCGTCGTCCGGAACGGCTGCCGCGTACAGATCCGTGTTCAGGTCCCCCGGATCGACCGCCCAGACCCGCAGCCCGGGCTCCTCCTCGGCGAGCACCGCCGAGACATGGTCGAGGGCCGCCTTCGACGCCCCGTAGCCGCCCCAGGTCTCGTACGCCTCGGCCGCCGCGTCCGAGCTGATGTCGATGACCGTCCCCGCCGCCGAGGCCCGCAGTGGCGGCAGCGCCTCCTGGATGAGGCCGAGCGCCGCGACCACGTTGACCTCCAGCGCCTGCCTCAGGCCGTCCAGCGCCAGGTTCTCCAGGCGTACGAGGGGTTCGGCGCCGAGCGCGCTCGCGTTGTTCACCAGCAGATCGACACCACCGAGCCGCTGTGCCGCCGCCACCAGCGCGGTACGGTGCGCCGCATCCGTGACGTCCCCGGGCAGCGCCTCCACCCGTGTCCCGTGCTTGCCGAGCGCCGCGGCCGTCTCCTGGAGCACCTCCGGCGTCCTGGCGTCGAGCACCAGATCCCAGCCGCGCTCCGCCAGGGCTTCGGCGAGCGCCCGCCCCAGCCCCTTCGAAGCCCCCGTGATGATCGCTACCGGCATGCCAACCGTCCCCTCGTCCCGCAGGACCGCCATTCCCGGCGGCTGCCTTCAACGTAGAAACGGGACCGCCCCCGCCGCCTCGGACGCGAGCCGCAATGATCCGGGGCCCTTTGCCCTAGGCCCACCGCCCTAGTCAGGGGCCGCCACAGGTCCGATACGGGCTGTCAGACCCGGCGGGTACGTTGAGGTCATGAGTCAAGGACCCCGGTCGGGCCTGGCCGCGGTGAGTTCCGCGCTGCTGGCCATGAGCAGGCATCTGGAGGTGCGCGACGTCCTCAAGACGATCGTCGCCTCGGCCCGCGAGCTGCTCGACGCCGAGTACGCGGCGCTCGGCGTTCCCGACGACCACGGCGGCTTCGCCCAGTTCGTGGTGGACGGCGTGAGCGATGCCCAGTGGAAGGCCATCGGCCCGCTGCCGCGCCAGCACGGCATCCTGGCATCGATGCTCCACGAGGCCAGGCCCGAGCGCCTTGCCGACGTACGCAAGGACCCCCGCTTCGAGGGCTGGCCGAGCGCCCACCCCGAGCTCGCCGACTTCCTGGGCCTGCCCATCCGAGACGGCGACGAGGTCATCGGCATCCTCTTCCTCGCCAACAAGCGGTGTCCGAAGCCGGAGGGCGGCTGCGGCTTCACCGAGGAGGACGAGGAACTCCTGGCGATCCTCGCCCAGCACGCCGCGATCGCGCTCACGAACGCCCGCCTGTACGAGCGCAGCCGCGAGCTCACCATCGCCGAGGAGCGCTCCCGCCTCGCGCACGAACTGCACGACGCCGTCAGCCAGAAGCTGTTCTCCCTGCGCCTGACCGCCCAGGCCGCGGCCACCCTCGTCGACCGCGACCCCGGCCGTGCCAAGGGCGAACTCCAGCAGGTGGCCGCGCTCGCCGCGGAAGCCGCAGACGAACTGCGCGCCGCCGTCATCGAGTTGCGCCCCGCGGCCCTCGACGAAGACGGCCTGGTGGCCACGCTGCGCACCCAGATCCAGGTCCTCGACCGCGCCCACGCCGCACGCGTGACCTTCACCGGCCGAGGCGTACGCGCCCTGCCCTCGGCCCAGGAGGAGGCGATACTGCGCGTCGCCCAGGAGGCCCTGCACAACGCGCTGCGGCACTCAGGAGCGGCCCACGTCGACGTCACTCTCGGCAAGTGCGGCCCGGGAGTGGCCCTGCGGGTCACCGACGACGGCAGCGGCTTCGATCCCCAGGCGATACGGCGCGCGGGACGCCACCTGGGCTTGGTGTCCATGCGCGATAGGGCGAGCGGAGTCGGCGGCCGGCTGACCGTGGAATCGGCGCCCGGAAAAGGCACCACGATCGAGATGGAGGTCCCCGGTGGCTGACGCAATCAAGGTGCTGCTCGTCGACGACCACCAAGTGGTCCGCCGCGGACTGCGCACCTTTCTGGAGATACAGGACGACATCGAGGTCGTGGGAGAGGCGTCCGACGGCACCGAAGGGGTGGATCAAGCTGAGGAGTTGAAGCCCGACGTCGTCCTCATGGACGTCAAGATGCCGGGTATGGACGGCGTCGCGGCCCTGCGCAGGCTGCGCGAACTCGACAACCCCGCGCGCGTGCTCATCGTCACCAGCTTCACCGAGCAGCGCACAGTCGTCCCGGCCCTGCGCGCCGGCGCCGCCGGATACGTCTACAAGGACGTGGACCCCGACGCCCTGGCCGGAGCCATCCGCTCCGTCCACGCGGGACACATACTTC
Organism: Streptomyces vastus; assembly: GCF_039532825.1. NCBI lineage: Bacteria > Bacillati > Actinomycetota > Actinomycetes > Kitasatosporales > Streptomycetaceae > Streptomyces > Streptomyces vastus. The sequence continues at coordinate 7,532 of NZ_BAAASJ010000059.1, read as the reverse complement.
TGCAACCCGAGGTGGCCGACGCGCTGCTGTCCCAGGAGGACTCCAACCTCGGTCAGGGGAGAGGCGGTTCACTCACCGAGCGGGAGCGGGAGGTGCTCGGCCTGATCGCCGACGGCCGCTCCAACCGTGAGATAGCCCGCGCCCTCGTCCTCTCCGAGAAGACGGTCAAGACGCACGTCTCGAACATCCTGATGAAGCTCGACCTCGCCGACCGCACGCAGGCCGCCCTGTGGGCCGTACGCCATGGGGTGACCGGCTGATTCCCGCTCCGGCACGCTTACTTGACGATTCCCTGACGACAATATGGAGGGTTCCGTTCCGGGCTGAGATTCATACCGTCGTGGGAATGTCCCCCAAATGGCGCATCCTCCGGGGATCCGACGCGTTCTCCAGTGCGTGCTGCGGCGCCTGCCGCAGTGACCACAAGGGAGGGCTTGAGAAAAGTGAAGAACCTGAAGAAGGCCGCAGCCGTCACGATGATGGCCGGTGGCCTGGTTGCCGCCGGTGCCGGCTTCGCGTCCGCCACCGATGCGCACGCCTCCGGCCAGGCCGTGGGCTCGCCGGGCATCGCCTCGGGCAACCTCGTCCAGGCCCCGGTCGACGTCGACGTGAACGCGGTCGGCAACACCGCGAACGTCGTCGGCATCCTGAACCCGGCGTTCGCCAACGACGGCTTCAACGGCTGACACACTCCCGGGTCAGCAGTGACCACCGGCCTCCCAGGCACCCCCTGGGGGGCCGGTCCGCACACTTTTTCGTCACCCCCCGCACTGCTTGCCGCGTGGGCGCAACCAGCGCCCTCTAGGGGCGCGGGGAACTGCGCGACAAGCCACGATGGACCTGCAGTTTCGAACCGCACTTCAGCCCCTCAGGGGCGCGGGGAACTGCGCGACAAGCCACAACGAACCCGCACCTTCAAACCGCACCCCCAGCGGAGCGCTACCGCCCTCGTTCCTCCACGAACGCGTTGTACGCCGCCACCTGCGCCCGCCGAGCCGTCCGCTCGACCGGCCGCAGCGCCTCGGAGCGCGCAGTCATCTCCGAGGCGCTCACCGCTCCGCCATGGCCGTTCTCATACGCCACCGAGATGAGCAACCCCACACGCTGCGCCAGCTCCAACACCCGTACCGCACGCGGCGGATAGCCAGGAGCCAGCACTTCGCCACCGCGCTCGGCCCGCGCCCGGTACGCGTCGATCGCCGCCTCCGCGACAGGACCCGAAGCGGCCACATCGAGCCGCGACAGCATGTCCGTGGCCTCGCGCAGCGCCTCCGCGAGCTCCCGCTCGGCCTCGCCGAGGGACGGTACATCGGCGGGCGGCGCCTCCCGCACCGCCAGACAGTGCCAGACGACCTCCACATGTATGTCGCCTTCAGCGCCGGCCTCGAACACCTCGGGCACCAGCCCCAGCGCGGCACCGTGACAGACGACCGCCTCCTCCGCGTCCAACGCCCGCGCGTTGAATTCCGGCGGCCCACTCAGCCCTAGCGGATGCCCCGGCGCGGGCAGCGCGACCCGAAGCCCGGTCACACCGAGCCCGCGCAGCCGCCCCAGCGCGAGCGTGAGCCCGATGGGCCCCGTCTCGCCGGGCAGCCCCTCGACCCGGTGCAGGGCGTCCTCACCGACGACGGCGAGGACCGCGTCGTCCGGCGAAACAAACCCGGCCAACAGGGCATTTCCCCATGCGGCCAGCCGTCCTGAGCGTGGTTCCGAGAGCATGCCCCCACCCTAAGGACCGGCCGATGGAAAGGTGCGGGGGACCGGTGGCGTAGGTTTTCCCTGGGGGCTGCGTCCACAGACGTAAGCGACGGCCGAGACTGCAATGGGAGACAGCGCGCTCATGAGCGATGTTCTGGAGCTGGAGGACGTATCCGTGGTCCGGGAGGGCCGGGCTCTGGTGGACCAGGTCTCCTGGTCGGTCAAAGAGGGAGAGCGCTGGGTCATCCTCGGTCCGAATGGTGCCGGAAAAACGACCCTTCTGAACATCGCGTCCAGCTATCTCTTCCCCAGCAGCGGCACCGCGACCATCCTCGGCGACACCCTCGGCAAGGTCGACGTCTTCGAGCTGCGCCCCCGCATCGGCATGGCCGGCATCGCCATGGCGGAGAAGCTCCCCAAGCGCCAGACGGTCCTGCAGACCGTGCTGACCGCTGCGTACGGGATGACCGCCGGCTGGCACGAGGACTACGAGGACATCGACGAGCAGCGCGCCCGCGCCTTCCTCGACCGCCTCGGCATGAGTGACTACCTGGACCGCAAGTTCGGCACGCTCTCCGAGGGCGAACGCAAGCGCACCATGATCGCCCGCGCCCTGATGACCGACCCCGAACTGCTGCTCCTCGACGAGCCCGCCGCGGGCCTCGACCTCGGGGGCCGCGAGGACCTCGTGCGCCGTCTCGGCCGTCTCGCCCGCGACCCGATCGCCCCCTCGATGATCATGGTCACGCACCATGTCGAGGAGATCGCGCCGGGCTTCACGCACGTCCTGATGATCCGTCAGGGCAAGGTGCTCGCCGCGGGCCCGCTGGAGCTCGAACTCACCTCCCGCAACCTGTCCTTGTGCTTCGGCCTCCCGCTCGTCGTCGAGCAGGTCGGCGACCGCTGGACGGCGCAGGGCCTGCCCCTGTCCTGACGGGCTCGAACGCCTGTGCCAAGTTGATCGGCGCCCTGTCGGCGAGCCGACCTGCGGTCCTACCATGACCATGTGGACGACATCGACGCATGGGTGTGGTGGTTGATCGGCGCGGCCGGGCTCGGAATCCCGCTCGTCGTGACCGCGATGCCGGAGTTCGGAATGTTCGCCGTCGGCGCTGTGGCGGGCGCCCTGACCGCGGGGCTCGGGGGCGGTGTGGTTCTCCAGGTCCTGGTCTTCGTCGCGGTCTCGGTCGCGCTCCTCGCCGTCGTACGCCCCATCGCGGCCCGACAGCGCGCCCAGATGCCCCAACTGGCCACGGGCATAGACGCGTTGAAGGGCAAACAGGCAGTCGTCCTGGAGCGGGTCGACGGCTCCGGAGGGCGGGTCAAGCTCGCCGGGGAAGTCTGGTCCGCGCGTGCCCTCGACACCGGCCGGACCTACGAAGCCGGCCAGGAGGTCGATGTCGTGGACATCGAAGGTGCCACGGCGATCGTCATGTGACGTCACGCGGAGTCGCATGGCCGGAACGCTGCACGTGGAGAGTTGTGGTCTGACACACTCGTCCAGCAAGATCTTCAACAATCACAAGATCTTCCGGAACGCCGAGGCGGAGAAGGGTACGGGGAGCCACGATGGAACCGATCATCATCGTCCTGATCATTCTGGTGGTGTTGGTCTTCATCGCGCTGATCAAAACCATCCAAGTCATCCCACAGGCCAGCGCCGCAATCGTCGAGCGCTTCGGCCGCTACACGCGCACTCTCAACGCGGGCCTGAACATCGTCGTCCCGTTCATCGACTCGATCCGCAACCGCATCGACCTCCGCGAGCAGGTCGTGCCCTTCCCGCCGCAACCGGTGATCACCCAGGACAACCTGGTCGTCAACATCGACACGGTCATCTACTACCAGGTCACCGACGCCCGCGCGGCCACGTACGAAGTCGCCAGCTACATCCAGGCCATCGAGCAGCTCACCGTCACAACCCTCCGGAACATCATCGGCGGCATGGACCTGGAGCGGACTCTGACCTCCCGCGAGGAGATCAACGCGGCGCTGCGCGGGGTCCTCGACGAGGCCACCGGCAAATGGGGCATCCGCGTCAACCGCGTTGAGCTCAAGGCCATCGAGCCGCCCACCTCCATCCAGGACTCGATGGAGAAGCAGATGCGCGCCGACCGTGACAAGCGCGCCGCGATCCTCACCGCCGAAGGTATCCGCCAGTCGCAGATCCTCACCGCCGAAGGTGAGAAGCAGTCCGCGATCCTGCGCGCCGAAGGTGAGGCCAGGGCCGCCGCACTGCGCGCCGAGGGCGAGGCCCAGGCGATCCGTACGGTCTTCGAGTCCATCCACGCCGGCGACGCGGACCAGAAGCTCCTCGCCTACCAGTACCTCCAGATGCTCCCCAAGATCGCCGAAGGCGACGCCAACAAGCTGTGGATCGTCCCCAGCGAAATCGGCGATGCCCTCAAGGGACTGAGCGGCGCGATGGGCAACTTCGGTCCGATGGGCGGCAACTCGGGCGGCGGAGGCACAGAGCGACTCGAAAAGCCAACGGTCACCGACTGACGTCGTACGAAGTCGTACGCATGTGAAGGGGCCCACCTCCCTCGGGAGGCGGGCCCCAGTCACGTACGGCCTACGCTGCCGGCTGAGCCAGCCACTCCGGCAGCGCGTCGAACTCGTCCCGGCCCAGCGCCAGCAGCATCGCATCCGCCGGCGTCGGCTCGAACGGCTCCCGCAGCAGCGGCATACCCGCCTGCTCCGGAGTCCGGTTCGCCTTGCGGTGGTTGTCCTCCGCACACGAGGCCACGGTGTTCAGCCAGGAGTCCGTGCCACCCTGCGCCCGCGGCACCACATGGTCCACGGTCGTCGCCCGCCTGCCGCAGTACGCGCACTTGTGCCGGTCGCGGACCAGAACACCGCGCCTCGACCAAGGAGCTTGTCTTCGAAAGGGCACCCTCACATAGCGGCACAGCCTGATCACCCGGGGCGCGGGTATGTCGACCACGGCTCCGCGCATACGCAGTTCGGGGTGGGCCTGCTCGACGACAGCCTTGTCCTGCAGCACCAGAACGACGGCTCGATTCAACGTCACCGTCGACAGCGGCTCGAAGCTAGCGTTCAGCACCAGCGTGTCCCGCATCCAGCCCACCTCCTATGCGCACCGGCCCACCCCCTGGCGGGCTTGGATCAACTCTGGCCGGGCACGCCGAGATGGACAACGCAATAAAAAATGCCCGCCTCTGATCAATTCCAAGACCAGAGGCGGGCAAACGTTCCGTGAACGCTCAGCTCTCCGCGGGCGCCGCGTACTCGGCGATGAGCTGCGCCCGCGCCAGCGTATGGAAACGCAAGTTGAAGCCCACGAAAGCCGGGGTTGCGTCCGCGTCAGGACCGAGCTTCTCCTGATCCACCGCGTACACGGTGAAGACGTAACGGTGCGCCGGGTCGCCGGGCGGCGGCGCGGCACCGCCGAAGTCCTTCGTCCCGTAGTCGTTACGCGCCTGCACCGCGCCTTCCGGCAACCCCTCGAACTTGCCGCTGCCCGCACCCACCGGCAGCTCGGTGACCGAGGCCGGGATGTCGAACACGACCCAGTGCCAGAACCCGCTCCCCGTAGGGGCGTCGGGGTCGAAGCACGTCACGGCGAAGCTCTTGGTCTCCGGCGGGAAGCCCTCCCAGCGCAGATGCGGCGAGGTGTTCCCGGCCGCATAGACCTGAGCGTCCTTCAGCACAGCGCCCGGCTCGACATCCTCGCTCGTCACCGGGAACGACGGCACGGTCGGATGGAAGTCATGGGGAAGCGGCGGCCTCTTGGACTCGGTCACCTCGGCACCTCCTGATCGGTTCTGCTCGATGGAGTCTTTCGATCCCGAGCCTAGAACCAGTTCCGGCGGCTACCGACCTCGGACAGCCACTGGTTGAGGTACGCCGCCCAGTCGGTCCCCTGGAAGTCGTTCAGCCCCACCTTGAACGACCGGAACGTGTCGCTGCTCTCACTGAACAGACCCGGCTTCTTGTCCATCTCCAGGACGACGTCCATCTCGCGCTGATCGGCGACGAAGCTCAACTCGACCTGGTTGAGCCCGCGGTACTGCTGCGGCGGGAAGAACTCGATCTCCTGGTAGAACGGCAGCTTCTGCCGCGTACCCCGGATGTGCCCACGCTCCATGTCCGCGCTCTTGAACCGGAAGCCCAGCTGAATGAAGGCGTTCAGAATCGCCTGCTGCGCCGGCAGCGGATGCACACTGATCGGGTCCAGGTCACCGGAGTCCACGGCACGCGCGATCTCGAGCTCCGTGGTCACACCGATGTTCATACCGCGCAGCGGCTGACCGTCAATGGTCGTGATCGGCGTCTCCCACGGGATCTCCAGCCCGAACGGCACCGCGTGCACCGCATTCGCCTGCAGCTCGAAGGCACCGCCGAGCCGCATCTTCGTGAACTCCATGTTCTGCTGGAACTCCTGGTCGTTCTGCCCCTCCACCTCGACCCGGGCCTGAAGCCCAACGGAGAGCCCCTCGATCTCCTGCTTCACGGACCCGCCCTGGATCCGAACCTCGCCCTGAACGACGCCGCCGGGAACGACATTCACCTCGGTCAGTTCCGTCTCGACCGAAGCCCCACCGGCCCCAAGGCTCGCAAGCAGCCGCTTGAACCCCATGTCTTTTCCTCCTCAGGCAACGCCTGTCTCTGTCCGGTTCCTTGATCCCTACACACGCGATCCGGACGTGTCCGGTTCCGCGCCGTTTCACCCCTGGCAAGCCCCACCCTGGCAAGACAGCAGTTCCCTGGCCACCCCGCTCAGCGTCACACGTTTCCACTACGCTCGTACGCCATGATCGCGGCCCCCGACCGTACGCCCCTGCCCCGGGAGTTCTTCGACCGCCCCGTCCTGGGCGTTGCCCCCGACCTCCTGGGACGCATCCTCGTGCGCACCACCCCGGACGGACCGATCGCGCTCCGCCTTACGGAGGTGGAGGCCTACGACGGCCCGAACGACCCCGGCTCCCACGCGTATCGGGGCCGCACCGCCCGCAATGACGTGATGTTCGGTCCGCCCGGCCATGTGTACGTCTACTTCACCTATGGCATGTGGCACTGCATGAACCTGGTGTGCGGTCCGGAGGGCAGGGCAAGCGCAGTTCTGCTCCGCGCCGGAGAGATCACCGAGGGTGTAGAACTTGCCCGCAAACGTCGACTTTCGGCCCGATACGACAAGGAACTGGCCAAAGGCCCCGCCCGCCTGGCCACGGCTCTGGGCGTCGACAGAGCCCTGGACGGCACGGACGCCTGCGCCCCCGAGGGCTCCCCGTTGACGCTTCTCACCGGCATACCCGTACGCCCCGACCAGGTGCGCAACGGTCCACGCACCGGCGTGGCCGGCGACGGAGGCGTCCACCCCTGGCGCTTCTGGATCGCCGACGATCCGACGGTGAGCCCTTACCGGGCCCATACGCCCCGTCGTCGCCGAACTTGACGCGCCTGTGGGAGATCCGTAACGTAGCCCGAGCCGCTTGAACCGGGTACGGCGTTCAGCCAGCAGCCGGAAGCGGCCAACCCACTACCTACGACTTCCTCTCAGCGAGGGTGAGTTCGGCACGTCCGCGTGCCGTAATTCGAACTCGCGGGACTCGATTATGAGTTGCCGGGGAGGATCCGTTAACGTGGTGAATGTCGAAAGGCCGCGAGGGAGACCTTGGAGCCTAATGGCAAATCCCCTCCGACGGGGAATCGGATCCGAAATGATCTGGTAACGTTGGAAACACCGAAGGGAAGCGCCCGGAGGAAAGCTACGAGATCTGGGATCTCGGGTGAGTACAAAGGAAGCGTCCGTTCCTTGAGAACTCAACAGCGTGCCAAAAATCAACGCCAGATATGTTGATACCCCGTCT
>NZ_BAAASJ010000058.1:0-929 GCF_039532825.1 Streptomyces vastus | reverse complement strand
TCCTGGTCCGCCTGGTGGAAGTGGAGATCCCGCAGCTGGCGCAGGGCCGGGCTGTGCCGCCGGATCTCGTTGAGCCGGGTGATGAGGGGGGAGATGCTACGGCCCTCCCGCTCGGCGGACTCCCAGTCGCGCGGGCGGAGTTGGTACTTCTCGGAGTTGAGGTATTCTTCGCTGCCCTCCCGCACCGGGGTGTTCTCGCACAGCTCGAACCCGCTGTAGATGCCCCAGGTCGGCGACAGGGTGGCGGCCAGCACCGCCCGCACCTCGAACGCGGGCCGCCCGCCGTGCTGCAGGTAGGCGTGCAGGATGTCCGGGGTGTTGGCGAAGAAGTTCGGCCGCATATAACTGGCCGCCTCGCCGGACAGCTCGGTGAGGTAGTCGGTCAGCTCCTGCTTGCTGGTGCGCCAGGTGAAGTAGGTGTAGGACTGCTGGAAGCCGATCTGGGCCAGGGTGTGCATCATCGCCGGCCGGGTGAACGCCTCCGCCAGGAAGATCACATCCGGGTCGGTGCGGTTGATGTCCGCGATCACCCGCTCCCAGAAGACGACCGGCTTGGTGTGCGGATTGTCCACCCTGAAGATCCGTACCCCGTGGTCCGTCCAGAACCGCAGCACCCGCAGCGTCTCGGCGATCAGGCCGTCCATGTCGGCGTCGAAGGCGATGGGGTAGATGTCCTGGTACTTCTTCGGCGGGTTCTCCGCGTAGGCGATGGTGCCGTCCGGGCGGTGGTGGAACCACTGGGGGTGTTTGGCCACCCAGGGGTGGTCCGGGGAGCACTGCAGCGCGAAGTCCAGCGCGATCTCCAGTCCCAGCTCGCCGGCCTTCGCCACGAAGGCGTCGAAGTCCTCCAGGGTGCCCAGGTCCGGGTGGATCGCGTCGTGGCCGCCGGCCGGGGAGCCGATCGCCCACGGCACGCCCACGTCGTGCGG
>NZ_BAAASJ010000057.1:22705-25666 GCF_039532825.1 Streptomyces vastus | reverse complement strand
CGAAGGCGTCGAAGTCCTCCAGGGTGCCCAGGTCCGGGTGGATCGCGTCGTGGCCGCCGGCCGGGGAGCCGATCGCCCACGGCACGCCCACGTCGTGCGGGCCGGCGTTGAGGGTGTTGTTGGGGCCCTTGCGGAAGGTGGTGCCGATGGGGTGGACAGGCGGCAGGTAGACCACGTCGAAACCCATCCCGGCGATCGCCGGCAGCCGCCGCGCGGCGGTCTTGAAGGTGCCGCTGACCGTGGGCTTGCCCATCTCGACGACGGCGCCCTCCGAGCGCGGGAAGAACTCGTACCACGAGCCGTACAACGCCCGCTCCCGCTCCACCAACAACGGCAACTGCTCGGAGGACGAGACGAATTCGCGCAGCGGATGGCGGGCGAGGACGTGGTCCACGTCCGGGGTCAGGGCGGCGGCCAGGCGGGCCACTGCGGGGCGAGCGGTGTCGCGCAGGGCGTCCGCGGCGGCGAGGATCGTGTCACGGCGGCCCCGGCTCTCCGGGACTCCGGCGGCGGCCCGCTCGTACAGCAGCGCGCCCTCCTCCAGGACCAGCTCCGTGTCCATCCCCGCCGGGATCTTGATCTGCGCGTGATGACGCCAGGTGGTGATCGGGTCGCCCCAGGCCTCCACGGTGTAGGTCCAGCGGCCCTCTTTCGGTACGGAGACGGTGGCGCCCCAGCGGTCCGTACCGGGAGCCACTTCCCGCATGGGGGTCCACGGACCGGCCTGGCCTTCCGGGTCCCGCAGGACGACATTGGCGGCGACCGCGTCGTGGCCCTCCCGGAACACCGTTGCCGAGATCTCGAACGCCTCGCCCACAACGGCCTTGGCGGGGCGCCGCCCGCACGCCACGAGGGGGCGGACGTCCAGGACGGGGATACGACCGATGAGGGCGCCGCCGCCGGGTGGCGCGGCGTTCGGTGGCGTGATGTCCGGTGGCGTGGTGTCCGTGGGTCCGGCCTGGCCCGATCCGGGTTTCGGCGTCGCGGTCTTCGCCGATTTGGCTTTCGCCTTCGCGGCCTTGGCGGCCTTCACAGGCTTCGTCGACTTGGCGGCCTTCGCAGGCTTGGCGGCTTTCGTGGCCTTCGCGGCTTTGGCGGGTGTGGCCTTGGCGGCCTTCGCCGGTTTGGCCGCTGCCGCCTTTGCGGGCGAGGGCTCCGCCGCCTTCGCCGGTTTGGCCGCTGCCTCGTTCGCGGGTGAGGCCTTCGCCGCCTTTGCGGGGGTGGCCTCGGCCTTTCCGGGGTTTTCGGCTGCTGCCTGTTCCGGTTTCTCGGCCGCGGCCCGCTGTGGCGGGCCGGCTTGCGCCCCGTTTGCGGGGGGTGCGCTGATGCTGTGCGTCGGAGGTGATGACGAGTGGTGCGTGGCGGGCATGACCGCTCCTGTCCGCGTCAACGTGGGTGGGCGGAGATGGCATGTGGGGAGGTGGGTCCTGCGGGGCGTACCGGGGAGCCTTCCCACCCTAATCGGGTGGGCAATCCGGCACGTTGTTAACTACTCGCGCGTATCTCCGCACACAAGACCGGCCCCGTCCGGTGATACATGGCGGACGAGGCCGGTCGGTGAATGCGCAACTACTTAGGGGTTGCTGACCTGCAAGAGCTTGTTCGGTGAGCCGAGACCGGCCGTGGATATCTTCCCGGACGCCGCCTGCGCGACAAGTGCCTTGCTCACGTCGGCGGGACTCGCCGTCGCGTGATCGGCAAGATAGAGCGCCGCCGCACCCGCGGTGTGGGGCGACGCCATCGACGTACCGGAGAAGGTGGCCTTCGCGGTGTCGCTCGCGTTCGACGCGGAGGTGACGTCCACGCCGGGTGCGAACAGATCGAGCCGGCTGCCCCAGTTCGAGAAGCTCGCCCGTGCGTCCGCCGCATCGCTCGCGCCGACTGTGATGGCTTCCTGGACCCGGGCCGGCGAGTACAGGCTCGCCGGGAGCCCGTCGTTGCCGGCCGCGACCGCGTAGGTGACGCCGGACGCGATGGAGTTGCGGACGGCGGCGTCGAGTTGCGCGTTCGCGAAGCCGCCCAGGCTCATATTGGCCACCGCGGGCTTCTGGGCGTTCTTGGTCACCCAGTCGATGCCCGCGATCACCTGGGCCGTGGTGCCCGAACCCTCGTTGTCGAGTACGCGGACACCGACGACCTTGGCCTTCTTCGCCACGCCGTACGTCGTGCCGGCGATCGTGCCCGCCACATGCGTGCCGTGGCCCTGACCGTCCTGCGCGGTGGCGTCGTTGTCGACGAAGTCCCAGCCGGAGCTCGCCCGGCCGCCGAAGTCCTGGTGCGTGGTCCGGATCCCGGTGTCGATGACGTACGCCGTCACACCCTGGCCCGCGGACTCCGGCCAGGTGTAGCTCTTGTCCAGCGGCAGGTTCGGCTGGTCGATGCGATCGAGGCCCCAGGGCGGGTTCTTCTGCTGGGTGTCCAAACTGACTCTGGTGTCCTGCGTGACCGAGGCCACGCGTGAGTCGGCGGCCAGGCGCTTGGCCTGCTGCTCGCCGACCTTCACCGCGTAGCCATTGATCGCGGTGCTGTAGGTGTGGCTGATTTTCGCCCCGTACGTTTCGACGAGGTCCTTGCCCGCGTTCGACGGGGCCTTCGTTCCGCCCTTGAGCGTGACGATGTAGCTGTCACTGACGGAGCCGGGGGCGTCGGCGCCGATTATCTGCCCCAGTGGGGCGGCCTGTGCGGGCAGGGTGGTGGCCGAAAGCACCGCGGCCGTAATGGCCGCGGTGAGGCCTCCCGCCGAGGACAGACGCCTTTTGTGCGTCACTGGCATGGTGTGAGTTCCCCTCCTCAACTCGGCGTACTCCGACCGCAGTTTGCGCACGCCCTGACAGGTGCAGGTCGGATCGCCGTTGGCAGCCTCTCGTGCGGTGTGAGCTGCCACAAGGCCGCACGACGTGGCGGAATCGGCCATATCTTCCGTGGGGTACGTGTGAAGGTTGCGGCGATTTCAAGCCGCGT
>NZ_BAAASJ010000057.1:0-22553 GCF_039532825.1 Streptomyces vastus | reverse complement strand
GGGGGGGGGCGCCCCGAAGGGGCGCGGGGAACTGCGCGACCAGCCACAACGACCGGCAGACGAAGAAGCGCCCTCCCAGCGGAGCGATTGGCGCCGTGGTTGCCGGAGGCAGTCGCCGCTACCGTCATGGGTGACAAAGTCCGCGCATACGTAAGCGTGTGCGCACCGCTGCCGCGTAGGCCCCCGTGAAGGTGGAAGCTCGTGAAGGCCATCCGCAGGTTCACCGTGCGTCCCGTACTCCCCGAAGCCCTTCACCCGCTCAGCGATCTGGCGCGCAATCTGCGCTGGTCCTGGCATGCCGAGACCCGTGATCTCTTCCAGTCCGTGGACCCCGAGCGCTGGGCCGCCTCCGAAAACGATCCCGTGCGCCTCCTCGGGAACGTCTCGCCCGGACGGCTCGCCGAGCTGGCCGAGGACCGGCGCTTCCTGCGGCGGCTCGCCGCGGCGGCCGACGACCTGAAGGACTACGTGACCGGCGACCGCTGGTACCAGTCCCAGTCGTCCGAACTGCCCGCCGCCATCGCCTACTTCTCACCCGAGTTCGGCATCACGGCCGCGCTGCCCCAGTACTCCGGCGGCCTCGGCATCCTCGCCGGGGACCATCTCAAGGCGGCCAGCGATCTCGGCGTCCCCCTGATCGGCGTCGGACTGCTCTACCGGCACGGTTACTTCCGTCAGACGCTGTCGCGGGACGGCTGGCAGCAGGAGCACTATCCGGTCCTCGACCCGAACGAACTCCCGCTGTCGCTCCTGCGCGAGCAGGACGGCACGCCCTCCCAGGTCTCGCTGGCCCTGCCCGGAGAGAAATCGCTCCGGGCCCGTATCTGGCGGGCACAGGTCGGCCGGGTTCCACTGCTGCTGCTCGACTCGGACGTCGAGGAGAACGACCTCGGCGAGCGCGGCGTGACGGACCGGTTGTACGGGGGCGGCAGTGAGCACCGGCTGCTGCAGGAGATGCTGCTGGGGATCGGTGGGGTGCGTGCGGTGCGTACGTACTGTCGCTTGACCGGGCACGCGCAGCCGGAGGTCTTCCATACGAACGAGGGGCATGCGGGATTCCTCGGTCTTGAACGTATTCACGAACTCTCTTACGAGGACCTGGACTTCGACGCCGCGCTGGAGGCGGTCCGCGCGGGAACCGTGTTCACGACCCACACCCCCGTGCCCGCCGGAATCGACCGCTTCGACCGGGAGCTGGTGGCCCGGCACTTCGGCCCCGACGCTGAGCTCCCGCGGATCGAGGTGGAGCGCATTCTCCAGCTCGGGATGGAGACGTATCCGGGGGGCGAGCCCAACCTCTTCAACATGGCGGTGATGGGCCTGCGGCTCGGCCAGCGGGCCAACGGGGTGTCGTTGCTGCACGGGCACGTCAGCCGGGAGATGTTCTCCGGGCTCTGGCCGGGCTTCGACCCCGACGAGGTGCCGATCACCTCCGTGACGAACGGGGTGCACGCGCCCACCTGGGTGGCGCCCGAGGTCTTCCGGCTCGGCGCCCGCCAGATCGGCGCGCAGCGGACGGAGGACGCCATGACGGTCGGCGCCTCGGACCGCTGGGACGCCGTGGCGGAGATCCCCGACCAGGACATCTGGGAACTTCGCCGGGTGCTGCGCGAGCAGTTGGTGACGGAGGTACGAAAGCGGCTGGACGCGTCCTGGCGTCAGCGCGGCGCCGGCACGGCCGAACTCGGCTGGATCGACGGCGTGTTGGACCCTGACGTACTGACGATCGGCTTCGCGCGCCGAGTCCCGTCCTACAAGCGCCTGACGCTGATGCTGCGGGACAGGGACCGGCTGCTGGACCTGCTGCTGCACCCCGAGCGTCCGGTGCAGATCGTGGTGGCGGGCAAGGCGCACCCGGCGGACGACGGCGGCAAGCGCCTCATCCAGGAACTGGTGCGCTTCGCGGACGACCCGCGCGTACGCCACCGGATCGTGTTCCTCCCGGACTACGGCATGGCGATGGCCCAGAAGCTCTACCCCGGCTGCGACATCTGGCTCAACAATCCGCTGCGCCCCCTGGAGGCGTGTGGCACGTCCGGCATGAAGGCGGCGCTGAACGGCTGCCTGAACCTGTCGGTCCTGGACGGTTGGTGGGACGAATGGTTCCAGCCGGACTTCGGCTGGGCGATCCCCACGGCGGACGGCACGGCGGCGACGGACGAGGACCGCCGCGACGACCTGGAGGCGTCGGCGTTGTACGACCTGCTGGAGCAGCGCGTCGCGCCCCGCTTCTACGACCGCGGCCCCGGCGGCCTCCCCGACCGCTGGATCGAGATGGTCCGCCAGACGCTGACGCTGCTGGGCCCGAAGGTACTGGCGGGCCGCATGGTCCGCGAGTACGTGGAACGCCTCTACGCCCCCGCGGCCCGCGCCCACCGCTCCATGGACACCTCCTCCGCCCGCGAGCTGGCGACCTGGAAGTCCCGCGTCCGCACGGCGTGGCCACGGGTCACGGTCGACCACGTGGAGACGTCGGCGGCCACGACGACGGCGGAGCTCGGCACGACCATGTCGCTACGGGTCCGGGTGGGCCTGGGCGACCTGGTCCCTGACGACGTCGAGGTCCAGGCGGTCTCAGGCCGAGTCGACCCGGAGGACCGCATCACCGACGGCACGGCGGTCCCCCTGAAACCGGCGGGCGGACCGGACCAGGAGGGCCGCTGGCTGTACGAGGGCCCGCTGTCCCTGGACCGCACGGGCCCCTTCGGCTACACGGTCCGCATCCTGCCTACGCACCGGCTGCTGGCGTCGAGTGCGGAGTTGGGGCTGGTGGCGGTTCCTTCGGAGGAGTTGGTGGAGGCGGCGGGGGTTTTGATGCGGTGAACGGGCCCGCCCCGGCTTGTGGTTGAGCTGCCGGCAAATCCGGGCGTGCCGTGCGGGCGTGGCGGCTGACGTTGCCGGACCCGGGTATGCGGTTGGGGAAATGTGACAGTTGCGGTCGTAACTGTCACATTTCCCGGACCAACCGTCGGCCGGGGAGGGTTCGCCGACAGCATCGGGAGCTTCCCGGCCCCTGCGTGCCCGCTTTCGACGATGCTCCAAGGACACGGGTCGGCGGCCGGTCACTGTCCCGACTGCCACTTGAGCGGTGTTCGTCGCCCATGTCGCCCGCCGGTGAATGCGGAGGGTGGCCGTACTAGACCTCGCCACCCCCGTGCAACCGCCGCAACACCACCCCACACCTCCGCGCATACGCATGCTGCAAGCCCCGCGTCGCCGGTCCGCCCGCCCGCGCGTACCACTTCGCGGGGCGGCTGAAGGCCGTGACCGTGAGCCAGACCGTGCCGTCGCCCGTCATTTCGACCAGGAACGCCTCCTCGCCGGATTCGGGGTGGCCGGGGAGGGTGCCGTAGGCCCAGCCGGCTCGGCGGGGTTCTTCCGTGGTCCAGACGATGCGGCAGGGGGCTTTGATGAGGCCGCCCAGGGTGACCGTCAGCTCTACGCCGGGGGCGGCCTTGGGCGCTTCGGTAGTGATGCCGACGCCTATCGCCCGGTGCAGTTCCCAGGTCAGGACCGCCCGGGATGACGCCTCGAAGACGTCGCGGCCCTCGCCGATACGCGTTCTGACGTCCAAGGGGTGGAAGCCGGGCGGGCAGCGGTTCTCGCGGGTCGCGCCCACGTCGTCGTACGTGAAGGGCGTTTCCGTGGAGGGCATGGGGAGCAGCGTAGGGCAGCCCCCGGAACGCCTTCTTTTCGGGGGCTGCCCATGTGCGTGTGGGCGGGTGACTGGCAGAGCGTCAGTTCACGTTGACCGCGGCCCAGGCCGCCTGAACCGCCTTGTACTCCACGCTCGTTGAGCCGTAGAGGTCGCTCGCCGCGCTGAGCGACGCGGTGCGGGCGCCGGCGTACTTCGTCGTCGACGTCATGTACTCGGTCAGCGCCTTGTACCAGATCTGGACCGCCTTGTCGCGGCCGATACCGGTGATGGTGGAGCCGTTGGAGGTGGGGGAGTCGTAGGTGACTCCGTTGATCGTCTTGGTGCCGCTGCCCTCGCTCAGCAGGTAGAAGAAGTGGTTTGCCGGGCCGGAGGAGTAGTGGACGTCGATGCCACCCAGGTTGGCGGACCAGCTGTCCCTGGAGTTTCCGTCCTTGCTGGGCTTGTCCATGTAACGGAGCGGCGTGCCGTCGCCGTTGATGTCGATCTTCTCGCCGATGAGGTAGTCGCCCACGTCCGAGGAGTTGGCCGCGTAGAACTCCACCGCCGTGCCGAAGATGTCGGACGTCGCCTCGTTCAACCCGCCTGACTCACCGCTGTAGTTGAGGCCCGCGGTGTTCGAGGTGACACCGTGCGTCATCTCGTGGCCCGCCACGTCGATCGACGTCAGCGGCTTCGCGTTGCCCGCGCCGTCGCCGTACGTCATGCAGAAGCAGGAGTCGGACCAGAAGGCGTTGACGTACGCGTTGCCGTAGTGGACGCGGGAGTAGGCGGCCTTGCCGTCGTTCCTGATGCCGCTGCGGCCGAGGACGTTCTTGTAGAAGTCCCAGGTGACCTGCGCGCCGAAGTGCGCGTCGACGGCGGCGGTCTGGGCGTCGGAGGCCGCGCCCGTGCCCCAGGTGTCGTCGGCGTCTGTGAAGAGGGTGCCGGTGCCGGACGTACCGCGATTGAGGTTGTACGTCTTGTTGGCGCCCCGGGCCGGGTCGTTGAGCTGGTACGCCGAGCCCGACTGCGAGGTGCCGATGGTGACGTCGCCGCTGTACTGGCTGTGGCCCGTACCGGTCTGGATCGCCTCCCACTCGTACAGCTTCTCGCCCGTGGTGGCGTCCGTGACGACGTGCAGCTCCTGCGGGGTGCCGTCGTGCTGGAAGCCGCCGACGACCGTCTCGTACGCGAGGGCCGGCTTGCCGCTCGCCGCCCAGATGACCTTACGGGGGGCCTTGTCGGCCGCGGACTTCTTGCTGCCCTCCGCCTTGGCGGCCTTCAACGCCTGCTTCTCGGCGGTGGACTTGGCGATGTCGGGCGTGACGTCGGTGACCTTGATGTCGGCCTTCGTCGCTCTGGTCACGCCTTCCGTCTTGCCGGACTTGGACTCGTGGATCACCAAGTCGCCGCCGAGGACGGGGAGTCCGTCGTACGTCCGCTCGTAGCGGGTGTGTGTGGCGCCGTCGGCGTCCTTGACGACGTCTCTGACGACCAGCTTCTCCTTGGCGCCGAGGCCTATCTCGTCCGCCGTTTCGGTGGTCGCCGCGTCGGCCTTCTTGATCAGGCTTGTACGGGCTGCCGCGGACAGCTGGACCGGAGCGCCGGCGAGCTGCGCCTTCGCGGACGGCTCGGCGCCGGACTGAGCGGTGGCGCCGGTGGTCAGACCGGCGGAGAGGAGGGCTCCGGCCGCGACGGCGGTGGCGATGGCCAGAGTTGTGCGCTTGTGACGCGCGTAGAGGGGGGTCACACAAGCTCCTTTGTGGGGGTGCTCGACAGGCATGGGCGGCCCGTCGGGCGGGGCAAGGGGCGGTGCGGGTGCTGTGCGGCAGCTGTGCGGGAGTGCCGCGTGAGATGAAGAGTGCCAGGTGGGGCGTGTGCATGTCAGTGGGCAAACGGATGTTGGCCGGAAAGCGTCCAACAGCAGGGCGCCTACGGGGGTGGGGAGTTGGGGATCGTGGGCGAGTGGGGCCGTCTTGGGTTGCTCGCGCCCCGCGGCGGAGCCGGCGGCCGGGGGCCGCACATCGGCCGTCTCGCTCGAACGCACATCGGCCGATCGGTTGATACGGGACTACGACTGAGCAGGTCGGACCGCTCCTAGGTCCTCCGGACGAGTGCAGGACCGGCCGAAACTCGGTGGGCTGTGTCAGTGCCGATCCGTAGGCTCACTACTGATGGCCACCACACCCACAGTCACCGATGACAAGGACCTCACGAACCCTGAGGACACGGCCCTGGCCGGTCGCCGCGACGGCGACCGTTCCGTCGTACGGATCCTGCTGCGCCTGTGGCCGTACGTACGGCCCGTGCGGACGCGGCTGTTCACGGCGGCGTTCGTCGCGATCCTCGCCTCGTGTACGGGGCTGGTGATCCCGCTCGTCCTCAAGTGGATCGTGGACGGGCCGGTGGCCGACCGGGATCCGCGCGGTGTGTGGCTGGGGGCGCTGTCCCTGCTGCTGCTCGGGCTCGCCGAGGCACTGCTGTTCGGGCTGCGACGGTGGCTGGTCGCCCGGCCGCTGGCCGGAGTCGAGGCGTCGATGCGGGCGGATCTGTACCGGCATCTGCAGCGGCTGCCGGTCGCCTTCCACGACCGCTGGCCCTCGGGCCAGTTGCTCTCGCGGGGCACGACGGACCTGATGCTGCTGCGTATGTTCCTGGCCTTTCCGCTGACGTTCCTACTGGTCAACAGCGTGACCATCGTCGTCGGCGTGCTCATCATGCTGGCGCAGGACTGGACCCTCGGCCTGGTGATCCTGGGGCCCGCCGTGCCCGTGATCATCGTGTGCGCGGTCTTCGAGAAGCGGTACGCCGCCGTGGCGCGGCTGGCGCAGGACCAGGTGGGCGATCTGACGACGGTCGTCGAGGAGAGCGTCCTCGGGATCAGGATCATCAAGGGGTTCGGGCGGCACCGCAGTCAGGCGCGGGCCTTCCGGGAGCTGTCCGGGACCCTGCGCGGCACCGAACTGCGCAAGGCCCGGCTGCTCGCCGCGATCTGGGCCGTCATCATGACGCTGCCCGAGCTCGCCATCGGGGCGGCGCTGGTCCTCGGGACCGTGCAGGTCGCGGACGGTGCGCTGTCCGCGGGCACGCTCGTCGCCTTCCTCTCCACCGCGCTGGCGCTGCGCTGGCCGGTCGACTCCATCGGGTTCCTGCTGGCCATGACCCAGGAGGCGGCGACGGCGACGGAGCGGTACTTCGAGGTGATGGACGCCAAGCCGGAGAGCACGGAGAGCCTGAAGAGCACGGGAAGCCGGGTGTCGCCCGAGGACGCCGCCTCCGCAGAGAGCGCGGGCGGTCTACGGTTCCACTCCGTGTCGTTCCGCTATCCCGACGCCCCCGCCGACGCTCCTCCCGTACTCGACCGGATCGACCTCCACATCCGCCCCGGAGAGTCCATGGCTCTCATCGGCGCGACCGGCACGGGAAAGACCACCCTCACGGCCCTCGTCCCCCGTCTGCACGAGGTGACCTCGGGCCGGATCACGCTGGACGGCGAGGACATCACGGCGATGCCCCGTGAGGAACTGCGCTCCAAGGTCGCCGTGGCCTTCGAGGAGCCCACACTGTTCTCGGCGTCCGTCGGGGAGAACGTCCTGATGGGCGCCCAAACCGGTGCAGGGGAACGGGACTTGGAGCGTGCTCTCGCCATCGCCCAGGCCGACTTCACCCACGCACTCCCGCACGGCACCGGCACCCAGGTCGGCGAGCAGGGCCTCAGCCTCTCCGGCGGTCAGCGTCAACGGCTCGCGCTGGCGAGGGCCGTCGTGGGCCGCCCCCGTTTCCTCGTGCTCGACGACCCGCTCTCCGCGCTGGACGTGCACACGGAGGCCGCGGTCGAGGCCGCCCTGCGCCGCGTACTGGCCGAGACGACCGCTCTGATCGTGGCGCACCGCCCGTCCACGGTCCTGCTCGCCGACCGCGTGGCCCTGCTCTCCGACGGCCGGATCGCCGCGATCGGCACCCACCACGAACTGCTGCGCACGAACGCCGAGTACGCCCGTCTGATGTCCGGCACGGAACACCCGGAAGCCGAACCGCCGGAAGCGGACGGTGAGAGCGGCGCGTATGGCGAGACCGTCGCGTACGGCGCGACCGTCGCGGAAAAGGAGGACCACCGATGACCGCGGCGCCGACAACCACCGCGCCGGACCAGGAACCGCGCAAGGACCGGCCCGCCGGCGACCCCCCGGAGGCAGGCGACGTCTTCGACCGCGACGCCCTCCCCACTCCACCGGGCGCGACCGCCGCCCTGCTGCGCTCCCTGCTCGCCCCGATGAAGGCGCGCGTCGCCCTCACCTCCCTCCTGCTCCTGCTCCAGCAGGCGGCGGTGCAGGCGGGCCCGCTGCTCGTGGCGTACGCCATCGACCGTGCCGTCCCCGCGTTCCGGGACGACCGGCATGGGCCACTGATCGCGGTGGCAGTCGGGTATCTGCTGTGCGCGCTGGCCTCGGGCGGGCTCCAGTACGCGTTCATCACCGCGTCCGCACGCGTCAACCAGGACGTGCTGCTCGACCTGCGCGGCCGGATCTTCCGCCACGCCCAGGCGCTCAGCATCGACTTCCACGAGCGCTACACCTCGGGCCGCCTCATCTCCCGCTCCACCACGGACGTCGAGTCCCTGCGCGAACTGCTCGACGAGGGCCTGCAGGAACTCATCACCGTCATCATCTCCTTCATCTACATCTCGGCGATGCTGCTCTGGCTCGACCTGGGCCTCGGGGCGGTGGCCGTGGCGTCGTTCGCGCCGCTCTACCTGTTCATCCGCCAGTACCGGCGCCGCGCCGGCCGCGTCTACGCCGTCCGCTCGACCGCGATCGCCGCCGTGATCGTGAAGTTCGCCGAGACGATGAACGGCATCCGGCCGGTGCGCGCGTTTCGCCGCGAGGAGAACAACGACAGGGAGTTCCGGGTCCTCAATCACCGGCACGAGCGCAAGAACGGCGACGCCCTGCTGGAAATGGCCCGCTATGTCGTCAAGTCCCGGCTGGTCGCCAACACGACGGTCGCGGCGATCGTGTTGTGGGGCGCGTACCGGGTGGCGTCGGAGTCGCTGGCGCTCGGCGTACTGGCAGCCGCGGTCCTCTATCTGCGCCGCCTGTACGACCCCATCGACCGGCTGGGCATGTTCCTCAACTCCTACCAGTCGGCCGCCGCCTCACTGGAGAAGATCGCGGGCCTGCTCGCCCAGACGCCCACGGTTCCGGAGCCCGCCGAGCCGAAGCCCCTGCCCGCGCTCGCCTCCGCACAACCGGGCCGCGAGGTCGTCTTCGACGGTGTGCGGTTCGGCTACCGCACGGGCGGCGAGGTGCTGCCGCGCTTCGACCTGACACTGCCCGCCGGGCAGACCGTCGCCGTCGTCGGCTCGACGGGCGCGGGCAAGTCGACGCTCGCCAAACTCCTGGCCCGCTTCTACGACCCCACGGCCGGCCGCATCCTCCTGGACGGCGTCGACCTGCGCGAGCTCGCGATGCCCGAACTGAGGCGCGGTGTGGTGATGGTGACTCAGGAGGCCTTCCTCTTCTCCGGCACGGTCGCCGAGAACATCTCCATCGGTCGCCCCGACGCCACCCGCGAGGAGATCGAGCACGCCGCGAAGGCACTCGGCGCCCATGACTTCATCGCTGCCCTGCCCGACGGCTACGACACCGACGTACGCAAGAGGGGTGGCCGTATCTCGGCAGGCCAGCGCCAACTCGTCGCGTTCGCCCGGGCGTTGCTCGCCGACCCGGCCGTCCTGATCCTCGACGAGGCGACCAGCTCCCTGGACATTCCTGGTGAGCGGGCCGTCCAGCGCGCCATGTCGACCGTCCTGCGGGGCCGCACTGCCGTCGTCATCGCGCACCGCCTGTCGACGGTGGAGATCGCCGACCGGGTGCTGGTGATGGAACACGGGCGGATCGTCGAGGACGGCACGCCCGCCGAACTCGTCGCCGCGACCGGCAGGTTCGCGGATCTGCACCAGGCATGGCGGGACAGCCTGGTCTGAAGGCGCGCTCTGGCGGCATGGCATGTCAGCGGTCGGTTGATGGCCGACGGTCGACGACCGATGGTCGATGGGGAGGGTGGTCAACGGGTGGGGCAGATCGATGCGTACGGGGATCCGGGTACGCCCGACTGCCGAAGCGGCGGCCGGTATCTGTGGTGGCTGGTCAGGGCCCAGCCGGGCCGGTCCGCCGCCGGAGCGCTGCTGGCCAGCGTGTGGTTCGTGCTGATGGCGCTCGCGCCTTACCTGCTGGCCCGCGCGATCGACGACGGTCTGGAGCCGGGCGACCGGGCCGCGCTGATCGGCTGGTCCGCGGCCCTGCTCGGCATGGGGGCGTTCAACGCCTGGCTGGGCATCATGCGGCACCGCACGATGACCAGACTCCGGATGGACGCCAATTTCCGCACAGTGAAGGTCGTGGTCGGCCACGCGGTCCGGCTGGGCGCCGCACTGTCACGCCGGGCCGGGGCCGGCGAGGTCGTCACGATCGGCGTCAGCGACGTGCAAACGATCAGCGGCTCCCTGACCGTGGTCGGCCCCGGCGTCGGCGCACTCGTCGCCTACCTGGTCGTCGCCGGGCTGCTGCTGACGCTCTCACCCCTGCTGGCCGGAGTCATCCTGCTCGGCATCCCGGTCATCGCCGTCATCGCCGGTCCGCTCCTCGCGAGGCTGCAGAGCACGGAGACCACCTACCGCGAACGGCAGAGCGTACTGACGGCGCGGATCGGCGACCTCGCGAGCGGACTGCGCGTCCTCAACGGCCTGGGCGGCAAAGGGCTGGTCGCCGACGCCTTCCACCGGGACTCGCAGCGGCTGCGGGCCCAGGGCTACCGGGTCGGGGCGGTGACCAGCTGGCTCCAGGCACTGGGCATCGGACTGCCGACGGTGTTCCTCGCCGTGATCACCTGGCTGGCGGCCCGGCTGGCCGCTCAAGGGCAGCTCACCGTGGGCGAGTTGGTGTCGGTGTACGGCTATGTCGCCGTCCTGGTGCCGATGGTGGCGTTCTTCGTGGAGTGCGGCTACGGCATCAGCCGCGGACTGGTGGCCGCACGGCGCGTCGCAGCTTTCCTGCGGCTGGAGCCGGCCGCCGACCACGGCACACTCCCCCACGCTCGAAGCGACTCGCGCGGGGGCACCCCCGTCGCACCCGCAGAGCCCTCGGTGCTGCACGACCCGGAGTCCGGAGTGCGGGTGCTGCCCGGCCGGCTGACCGCGCTGGCCGGTGCCCGTCCCGCCGAGTCCGCGGCCGTGATCGACCGCCTCGGCCGGTACGCCGAGTCGGCGGCGACCTGGGGCGGCGTACGCCTCGACGACATCCAACTGGCGCAGATCCGCGAGCGCATCCTGGTCGCGGACAACGAGGCGGACCTCTTCGCGGGCACGCTGCGGGAGCTGGTGTCCGGCAGCCGGGACCCCGCTGAGGAGGACATCGCCCGCGCCGTGCACGCGGCCGCGGCCGACGACATCGTCCAAGGCCTGCCCGACGGACTCGACTCGGCCGTAGACGCACAGGGCCGCAGCCTGTCCGGTGGCCAGCGCCAGCGCGTACGGCTCGTACGGGCGCTGCTGGCCGAGCCCGAAGTGCTGCTCGCCGTCGAACCCACCTCGGCACTCGACGCCCACACCGAGGCCACCGTCGCGGACCGGCTGCGGGCCCGGCGCGCGGGCCGTACGACCGTCGTGACCAGCACCTCGCCGCTCGTACTGGACCGGGCGGACACCGTGTTCTACCTGGTCGAGGGCAAGGTCGTGGCGAGCGGGAGCCATCATCGGCTCCTTGATGAGGAGCCCGGGTATAGGGGGCTCGTGGCTCGCGATGCGGGGGAGGACGCGGACCTTGACGGGGAGACGGACGCGGTTGCGGACGGGGATGTGGACACGGCTGGGGATGTGGATGCGGGTGTAGGGGAGGCCGTTCGGTGACTTCGGTGGCCTCGGAGACCTCGGCTACGAAGCAGTCCTCCGGCCGGCTGCCCGTCGCCGACCCGGCCGATGTGCGGCGGGCGGCGGGGCGGCTGATCCGGGCAGACGGGCGCGCCTTCGCCGTCGTCCTCGTCCTGAACGCCCTGGCCGCCGCCGTCGGACTCGTCGGCCCCTGGCTGCTCGGCCGCATCATCGACGAGGTCAGGGCGGGCGGCGGCGTGGATGTCGTGGACCGGCTGGCCCTCGCCATTCTGCTGTGCGCGCTGGCGCAGTTGCTGCTGGCGCGGTGGGCCCGCTATGTGGGGCACCGGTTCGGGGAGCGGACGCTGGCGCGGGTGCGCGAGCAGTTCGTCGAGCGGGCCCTGTCGCTGCCCGCCTCGGTCGTGGAGCGGGCGGGCACGGGTGATCTGACCGCGCGCGGCACGGCTGATGTCGCCCAGGTGGGAACCACGCTGCGCGACGCCGGCCCCGAGTTGCTGATCTCCACGGTGCAGTGCCTGTTCATCCTCGGTGCGGTCTTCTTCCTCGATCCGCTGCTCGGTGCCTGTGCGGTGCTCGGTCAGGTCGGCATCTGGTTCGTACTGCGCTGGTATCTGCGCCGGGCGCGCGCCGCGTATCTCGCCGAGGGCGCCGCCACCTCCGAGGTCGCCGAGATCGTGGGGGCCACCGCCGCGGGGGCCCGCACGGTCGAAGCCTTCGGGCTTCAGGGGCGGCGGATCGCGGCGAGCCGGGATGCGTTGGAGACGTCCCGTCGCACCCGGATGTACACGCTGTACCTGCGCTCCGTGTTCTTCCTGGTCGTGGAGGTCTCGTACATCGTCCCCGTGGTCGGCGTGCTGCTGGCGGGCAGTGTCCTGCACGAGCGGGGACTGATGAGCCTGGGTGCGGTGATCGCGGCGGCGCTGTATCTGCGCCAGCTCGAGTCGCCGCTCGACACGATTCTGATGCGGGTCGAGCAGTTGCAGAGCAGTGGCGCGTCGTTCGCCCGCGTTGAGGGGCTGGGGCGGGCGCCGCAGGCTTCGGCGGCGTCCTCACCCACGCCGGAGGACGACCGGATCGATGTCACGGGGGTGCGGTACGCGTACGACCGTGGGGGCGAGGTGCTGCGCGGAGTGGACCTGACGGTGCGGCCGGGGGAGCGGCTGGCGATCGTCGGTCCGTCCGGGGCGGGCAAGACGACGTTGAGCCGGCTGCTTGCGGGGATCGACGCGCCGAGTTCCGGGACGGTGACGGTGGGGCGGGTGCCGATCGCTGCGCTCGGGCCTGAGCAGTTGCGGCGGCAGGTTGTGCTCGTGACCCAAGAGCACCATGTGTTCCTGGGGACGGTCCGCGACAACCTGCTGATCGCCGAACCGTCAGCTGGTGACGCCGAGTTGTGGGCGGCGCTTTCTTCGGTGGGCGCGGACTGGGTGGCCGAGCTGCGCTCCGGACTCGACACCGAGCTGGGCCCTGCCGGGCACCGGCCGGACGGCTCCCAGGCTCAGCAACTGGCCCTCGCGCGGGTGGTGTTGGCGGACCCGCACACGCTGATCCTCGACGAGGCCACGGCGCTTCTGGATCCGGCGACGGCTCGCCATACGGAGCATGCGCTGGCGGCCGTGCTGTCTGGGCGTACGGTCATCGCGATTGCCCATCGCCTGCATACCGCCCATGACGCGGATCGGGTTGCCGTCATGGAGGCGGGGTGTCTGACGGAGGTGGGGACGCATGAGAGCTTGGTGGCGGCGGGTGGGGCGTATGCGGCGCTATGGGGTTCTTGGCATGGACAGGCGTCCGGGGGTTGAGCGGTTGGGTTCACCCCACCACCCTCAACAACAAAATCGCCCGCTCCGGCACCAAAACCCCCGCCCCCGCCCGTTGCACCACCCCCGGCGCCACCTCCTGCTCCTCCAGCGACGTATCCACCACGACCTCGTAGCTCTCCGCCCAAGGCGCCCCAGGGAGGACGAAGTCCACCGGGCGATCCCCCGCGTGGAGGATCGCGAGGAAGCTGTCGTCTGTGATCGGGGTGCCCTGAGCGTCCCGGCCAGGGATGTCGCGGCCGGAGAGGTACATGGCGAACGTGGTGGTCGGGGCGTACCAGTCCTGTTCTGTCATCTCCTTGCCGTGTGCGGTGAACCAGGCCAGGTCGCGCAGCCCGTCCGTGGAATGGGCCTTGCCCGAGAAGAACGCCCGGCTTCGCAGCACCGGGTGTTCATGGCGCAGGGCGACCAGGCGGGACGTGAGGTCGAAGAGAGGCCGCCACTCGGGATCGTCCAGCAGACCCCAGTCGACCCAGCTCAACTCGTTGTCCTGGCAGTACGCGTTGTTGTTGCCCCGCTGGGTCCGCCCCAACTCGTCACCCGCGACCAGCATGGGCACGCCCGTCGAGAGCAGCAGAGTCGTCAGCAGGTTACGGAGCTGACGGCGCCGCAGCGCACGTATGGACGCGTCGTCCGTCTCGCCCTCCGCCCCGCAGTTCCAGGAACGGTTGTCGTCGGTGCCGTCCCGGTTTCCCTCGCCGTTCGCCGCGTTGTGCTTGTGCTCGTAGGAGACCAGGTCGCGGAGGGTGAAGCCGTCGTGGGCGGTCACGAAGTTCACGGAGGCGTAGGGGCGGCGGCCTCCCCAGGCGTACAGGTCGCTGGAGCCGGACAGCCGGTACCCCAGGTCGCGTACGTCCGGCAGGGCGCCCCGCCAGAAGTCGCGTACCGCGTTGCGGTAGCGGTCGTTCCACTCCGTCCACAGGGGTGGGAACGCGCCTACCTGGTAGCCGCCCGACCCCACGTCCCAGGGTTCCGCGATCAGCTTCACCCGGCGCAGGACCGGGTCCTGCGCGATCACCGCCAGGAACGGGGACAGCATGTCCACGTCGTGCATGGAGCGGGCCAGCGCAGCCGCCAGGTCGAAGCGGAAACCGTCCACGCCCATCTCCGTCACCCAGTAGCGGAGCGAGTCCGTGATCAGGCGCAGGACGTGCGGCTGGACGACGTGCAGGGTGTTGCCGCAGCCCGTGTAGTCCGCGTACCGGCGGGCGTCCTCCTGGAGTCGGTAGTAGCCGCGGTTGTCGATGCCGCGGAGCGACAGCGTCGGGCCCAGTTCGCTTGCCTCGGCCGTGTGGTTGTAGACCACGTCGAGGATGACCTCGATGCCGGCGGCGTGCAGCGCGCGCACCATGTGCCGGAACTCGCCGACCTGCTGGCCCCTCGTCCCGGAGGCCGCATACGCCGCGTGGGGGGCGAAGTAGCCGATGGAGTTGTAGCCCCAGTAGTTCTTGAGGCCCCTCCGCAGCAGATGGTCCTCGTGCGCGAACTGGTGCACCGGGAGGAGTTCGACCGCCGTCACGCCCAGCTTCACCAGGTGCTCGATCGCCGCCGGATGCGCCAACCCCGCGTACGTACCCCGCAGTTCCTCGGGGATGCCCGGGTGCAGACGGGTGAAGCCGCGCACATGCACCTCGTAGATCACCGAATCCGCCCACGGCGTCTTCGGGCGGCGGTCGTCCGCCCATTCGTCGTCGGGTGCGTCATCGTGGACGACGACACCTTTCGGTACGTACGGCGCCGAGTCCCGGTCGTCGCGCACGGTGTCGGCGACCTGCTGCTGAGGCCAGTCGCGGACGTGCCCGTACACCTCCGGCGGCAGGCTGAAGTCTCCGTCCACGGCACGCGCGTACGGATCGAGGAGGAGCTTCGCCGGGTTCCAGCGGGCGCCCGTCCATGGATCCCAGCGGCCGTGCACCCGGAAGCCGTACCGCTGCCCGGGCCGCACGCCCGGCACGAAACCGTGCCAGATCTCGTGGGTCAGCTCGGTCAGCGGCAGCCGCCTCTCTACGCCTCCGTCGCCCTCATCACTCTCGACGTCGAAGAGGCATAGCTCGACCGACTCCGCACCCCCCGCCCACAGCGCGAAGTTGGTGCCCGCGACACCGTCGGGGCCGACCCGGTAGCGCGCCCCCAGCGGGGTCGGGGCACCTGGCCATACGGGCACGACGGGCGCCGTACGCGCCGCGCCGTTGAGCACGGCGGACGGGGCACGCCCCTCGGGAGCGGAAACGGGCAGCCCGTTGCCCGGGGCGCGCTCCTGCTGACCGGGCAGCCCGTCGCCCGGCGCACGCTCCTCCTGCTGCTCGATCTCCTGCTCGGGTGCGCTCGACACCTGTTCAACCTCCAGCGGCTCGGTTGAACGGCGCCAAGAAGAGCTCACGGCGTCCCTGCCGTGGAGGCTCATCGTCGCGTCGTCCTTCCCACTGTTCTGCCCAGAGCGGGGCTCGCACTCACGTTTCCCCAGGGCGGGACAGATCGTTGGGTGCACGTGATGGATGCACACAGGCGCGCGCGGCGCGCAGGGACAGCACTGGCCGCCGTACTGACATGGGCAGCGCTGCTGGCCGCCGTCTCGGCCTGCACCTCCAACGGGCTCGACGGCATGCTCGGCAAGCCCCGCTCACCCGAGGAGGCGGTCCACATCCGGCCGGCCGACGGCAGCAGGACCGTACGCCCTGGTCAGGAGCTGACGGTACGGGTGGCATCCGGGCGTCTGGAGTCCGTGAAGGTCGTCAAGTCCCGGGGCGCGCAGGAGTCCCTGGTCCCCGGGCGCATCGAAGCAGACGGCATGACCTGGCGGCCGGACGGCGACGGGAGACTGGAGCCGGCCGCCAGGTACACCGTGGACGCGGTCGCCCTCGACGGGCACGGGCGGCGGCTGGTGCGGCATGCGACGTTCCGGACGTACGTCCCCGACGAGCGGCTCATCGGACGCGTCACCCCCGAGCACCGGTCGACCGTCGGTACGGGAATGATCGTCTCGCTGGAGTTCAACCGCGAGGTCCAGAACCGGGCGGCCGTCGAGCGCGCGATCCACGTGCGGGCGCGTCCCCACGTCGAGATCCGCCCGCACTGGTTCGGCAGGAACCGGCTGGACTTCCGGCCCGAGAAGTACTGGAAGCCGGGTACGAAGGTCACCGTCGGCCTGCGGCTGCGGGACGTCGAGGCGGCGCCGGGCGTGTACGGGCTCCAGCACCGGACCTACTCCTTCACCGTCGGCCGCAGCCAGATCAGCCTCGTCGACGCAGCCGAACACACCATGCGGGTACGCCGCGACGGCGAACTCCTCGCGACCGTGCCGATCACGGCGGGCGCTCCCAAGACGACGACGTACAACGGGAAAATGGTGGTCACCGAGAAGCTCGAGGTGACCCGGATGAACGGCGCCACGGTCGGCTTCGAGGACGCCGACGGCAAGGGCGAGTACGACATCCCGGATGTCCCGCACGCGATGCGGCTCACCAACTCCGGGACCTTCCTGCACGGCAACTACTGGGCGCGGGGCGTGTTCGGCAACGCCAATGTCAGCCACGGTTGTGTGGGCCTGCGCGATGTGAAGGGCGGCAGTTCCGCGAGTCCGGCGGGCTGGTTCTTCGACCGCAGCCTGGTCGGTGACGTCGTCGAAGTCGTGCACAGCCATGACAAGAAGGTCGCTCCCGACAACGGGCTCGGGGGATGGAACATGGGATGGCAGGAGTGGAAGGCAGGCTCCGCCGTCATTTAGACGGACATCGAGGGGACTTGGACGGGCCTTGGACGGGCCTTGGAGGGAACATAGAGCGGATATCGGGCGGGCATAGGGCGAGTACGGGACGGCCACAGGAGGGTGAACACGAGATCGTTTTCGGCTGAACTTGGGACTGAAAAGTGACAATTACGGGGAGCCACCGCCGCTGGTCATATGGTTGATTGGCGCGGTACGCGCGTGCGACGCGCAGGAGTGCGGGCCTGGTTGACGGGCCGTGCGAGGGGAGAAGCAAGTTGAACAACGGGCGACCGATATCGGGGGCGTCGGTTGGCGCAAGGGGGCGTGGACGTACGGGGCGTACGGGGCTTCTGGCGCTGATACTCGGCGTGCTGCTGATCGCCGTGACGGCGTGCGGCGGCGGATCCGACTCGAATCCGGGATCCGACGGCGACAAGAACGGGGGCAAGGGCGGCTCCGACCAGGCCGAGACCAGAACCTCGCAGGCCGTCGTGACCATAGCGCCCAAGGACGGCGCCGACGATGTGGACACCAACGGCGCTCTGAAGATATCCGCGGCCAAAGGCAAGCTGACCGAGGTCGAGGTCGAGGACCCCAAGGGCAAGGCGGTCGAGGGCAAGCTCACTGACGGTGGCGCGAGTTGGACGCCCGCCTACCACCTGGCGTCGGACACGAAGTACAAGGTCCGGGCCACGGCCAAGGACTCCGAGGGTCGCGAGGCGACCGAAGAGTCCAGCTTCACGACACTGACCCCGAAGAACACCTTCGTCGGCATCTTCACGCCCGAGGACGGTTCCAAGGTCGGCGTCGGAATGCCCTTCTCGCTCAACTTCACGCGGGGCATCACCAAGCCCGAAGACGTCGAGAAGGCCATCCGCGTCAAGACGGAGCCCGCGGTGGAGGTCAAGGGCCACTGGTTCGGCAACGACCGGCTGGACTTCCGTCCGGAGAAATACTGGAAGCCCGGTACGAAGGTCACGGTCGACCTCGACCTCGACGGCGTGGAAGGCCGGCCCGGCGTCTACGGCGAGCAGACCAAGACCGTGTCGTTCACCATCGGCCGCAGCCAGATCTCCACCGTGGACGTCAAGTCCAAGAAGATGACCGTCAAGCGCGACGGCAAGGTCATCAAGACTATTCCGGTCACCACGGGCAAGCCGGGTTACGAGACCTGGAACGGTCAGATGGTCATCACCGAGCGCCACGAAATGACCCGTATGAACGGCGAAACGGTCGGCTACGGCGGCGAGTACGACATCAAGGACGTATCGCACGCCATGCGCCTGTCGACCTCGGGCACCTTCATCCACGGCAACTACTGGGGTGGCGACGCCTTCGGCAACTACAACGCCAGCCATGGCTGCATCGGCCTGCGCGACCTGAAGGGCGGCAGCTCCTCGAGTCCGGCGGGCTGGTTCTTCGACCGCTCGATGATCGGCGACGTGGTGATCGTGAAGAACTCCAACGACCGGATCATCGACCCGGACAACGGGCTCAACGGCTGGAACATGCCGTGGGACAAGTGGTGAGCGACTGTCGGTCTTAGACCGAGAAGGTCCGGTGTGGCTGCGACAGGCCCGGTGTGCTGTGACTGAGCACACCGGGCCCGTTGCCGTTAGTCCCCGTTAACCTTCCCTCATGACTGTGCATCTCGAAGTCGCCGAAGGTGTCGGCACGATCCGCCTCGACCGTCCGCCCATGAACGCCCTGGACGTCGCCACGCAGGACAGGCTCAAGGAGCTCGCGGAGCAGGCCACGCGTCGCGAGGACGTGCGCGCGGTGGTTCTCTACGGCGGCGAGAAGGTGTTCGCTGCGGGCGCGGACATCAAGGAGATGCAGGCCATGGACCATACGGCGATGGTCGTACGGTCCCGGGCCCTGCAGGATTCCTTCACCGCCGTGACCCGTATCCCCAAGCCGGTGGTGGCCGCGGTCACCGGTTACGCGCTGGGCGGGGGCTGCGAGTTGGCGCTCTGCGCGGACTACCGGATCGCCGCGGACAACGCGAAGCTGGGCCAGCCGGAGATCCTGCTCGGGCTGATCCCCGGGGCGGGCGGCACCCAGCGGCTGTCCCGGCTGATCGGGCCGTCGCGCGCCAAGGACCTCATCTTCACCGGCCGTATGGTCAGGGCCGACGAGGCGCTCACGCTCGGCCTGGTGGACCGGGTGGTGCCCGCCGCCGAGGTGTACGAGCAGGCGCACGCGTGGGCCGCCAAGCTCGCGCAAGGGCCGGCGCTCGCGCTGCGGGCCGCCAAGGAGTCGGTGGACGTGGGGCTGGAGACGGACCTCGAGACCGGGCTCGCGGTGGAACGCAACTGGTTCGCGGGGCTGTTCGCGACGGAGGACCGGGAGCGGGGGATGCGGAGCTTTGTGGAGGAAGGGCCGGGGAAGGCCAAGTTCCTCTGATCAACCTGCCCTGATCAACCTGCTTTGATCAACTTGCCCTTGATCAACCGGTAGTTGACGCGGCGTCTTACGCCGGTGTCCCCCGATGGGGCGGTTTATACGAGCCTCGAGTCGAACTCGAGGTCGCCTGGTCGGGGGTCGTCGGCGATTGCCCCCGACCGGGCTGCCATCGCAGGTCAATCGGTCTGCACCGCCTCGCGCACTACCCGTGGCATATGCCTTCCGGATGGCTTGGAACGGAGGGTTCCCAGGGGCGTATTCCCCTGGAACGGCCCCGAAAGCCGCGCTGGGCGGCCATGATGGGGGCATGGCGGGGCTGGAGGGTATGGAACAGCCGCGGCGGCACGCGAGTGCGACCGCGGCGCGTTGGTCACCCGGAGTCGAGGACGAACGCGCACTGAAGGCACTGGAGTTGTTCGGCAACCCGACGAAGGCCGAGGTTCCGTTGCCGTCCCGCCCCGAGTCGGCGGCCACCGCGCGCCGGCTGACCCAGGTGGTCGTCCTGCGCGAGTGGGGACTCTCTCCGAAGATCACCGAGGACGCCGTACTCCTGGTCTCCGAACTCGTCGGCAACGCCGTACGCCACACCGGCGCCCGCGTCTTCGGCCTCCGCATGCGCAGCCGCCGCGGCTGGATCCGCATCGAGGTCCGAGACCCCTCCCGCGGCCTCCCCTGCCTCATGCCCGTCCGGGACCTGGACGTCAGCGGCCGGGGCCTGACCCTCGTCGACAAACTCTCCGACCGCTGGGGAGTCGACCTGCTGCCCCGCGGCAAGACGACGTGGTTCGAGATCCGGGTGACCCCGGACCACCACTGACGAGCGTCGCACGGGCGACTGCCGCACGGGGCTACGCCCCGGACCCCGTTTCGGGGGCCGGCCCCCGTGCCCCCGGTCCTCAATCGCCGGACGGGCTGAATTTCAGCGAGCCCCACGGGCGACCGCCCGGCTCACTGCGCGACGAGCAGCGCCTCCGCCCCGACCGGGCGGAACCCGGCCGCCTGGAACGCCCGTACGCTGCGGGCGTTGCCGGCGGCCAGCTGCGCCCAGACCGGCTCGCCTCCGCTCAGTCGCCGCGCCGCCGCGGCGAGCGCCCGCCCCAGCCCCTGGTGCCGTACCCCCTCGTCCACCTCGACCGCGGCCTCAAGGCGTCCCGCCACCCCACGCCCCAGGACCAGTACGCCACCCCCGGCAGCCCACACCCGCACGTCGTCACGCCGCTTGCGGGCGCGGGCGACCCGGGGATGGTCGGGGTCGCGAAGCTCGGACAGCGCGAGCGACGGCGGACGCGGCGGACCCGGCACGGGTGTGGCGACGGTCAGCAGATCGATGGTGTCCGTCGTACGCCCCGTACGGTCCATGAACGCGGCCAGGAACCGCGGGTTCATGGTCGCCGCGAGGGCATCGCAGTCCAGGGACCGCAGCAGCGTACGCACCCACTCCGGATCCTCGTCCGTGAACACGACGGAGTGCGCGGTGAAGGCGATGACGCCGGCGTCCCGCCGATCATGCTGCGGTACGACGGTGACGCCACCGTCCGCGGGCGGAAATTCCCCACGGGTCGCCGCGTCGAGAATGTCCCGCAGAGTGTCAGACACGAGGCCGCTCCTTCTTCTCCGGCTTGAGTCTCCACCCACTGGAAGGCCCAGACTCCACGACGTGATCGACGACGGCACCGGGCTGCTCACCATCGGGCAGCTCTCCCGGAACACCGGACTGTCGGTGCGCACCATCCGCTACTGGTCGGATGCGGGCGTTCTGCCACCGGCGACCCGATCGTCCGGCGGTTACCGACTGTACGACGCCGCGGCCGTGGCCCGCCTCGAACTCGTCCGTACGCTACGGGAGTTGGGACTCGGCCTGGGGGACGTACGCCGGGTGATGGCGGGCGAGGCGACGGTCGCGGAGGTGGCGGCCACGCATGTGGCGGCGCTTGACGCGCAGATCAGGTCGCTGAAGGTGACCCGGGCGGTGCTGTCGACCGTGGCGCGACGCGGCTCCACCGCGGAGGAGATGACATTGATGAACAAGTTGGCGCGGCTGTCGGCCGCGGAGCGCAAACGCATCATCGACGACTTCATGGAAGAGACCTTCGGAGGGCTCGACACCGCGGACCCCGACATCCGTACGCGGATGCGGTTCAGCCTCGCCGACCTGCCCGACGATCCCACGTCCGAGCAGGTCGACGCCTGGGTGGAGCTCGCCGAGCTGATACAGGACCCGGCCTTCCGCGCGCGTATGCGGAAGATGATCGAGTTCAACGCGGCGGACCGAGGGCCGGAACTCCCGTCCGGTACGTCCCTGTGGTTCATGAGCCGCTTGGTACAGCTGGCGAGCGAGGCGCGGGAGCGGGGCATCGCACCCGAGTCGCCCCAGGCCGAGCAGGTGCTGAGACAGCTGCTAGGCAACGCCGACCGGGCCGCCGTCCTGGACCGCATGGAGTCAGCGACGCACACCGAACTGGCCCGCTTCCGGGAGCTGACGGCCCTTGTACGGGGAACCGGGCCGCTGCCCGCGCACCGTGAGGAGTTCGCCTGGGTGGTCGCCGCGCTCCGTGCTCAGCCAGCCGGTTAATCTGACCCCCGACAGCAAGGCATGGTTGACAGCGACACAGCGCGAAGGGACACCCGGTGGCGGGCGGACATCGAGGAAGCACTTGACGTGCTCCCTGGCCTAAAGTCCAGGGATTCCGGCCTGGGTCGTCTGACCCTTCCGGGGGCTTCCTGCTTCACCGCGCTGTGCGGGCACGGGTGCCCGTCTTACCGGCGCTCCACAGGCGTTTAGCGTCTCCGCCCGTCCGGCGGCGACGATGCGGCGTCCTTCGAAGAGGACGTTGCGGGCTGCGTTGTGGTCGCGGTCGTGCACGGTGCCACAGGCCCCGCACGTCCACTCCCGGACGTGCAGGGGCTTGCGGCCGTCCCTGAATCCGCAGGCCGAGCAGACCTGAGAGGACGGGAAAGCGCGGTCTACCTTGGCGAAGGTGCGGCCGTGCAGAGCCGCCTTGTACTCCCGTACCGTTCTGGAGAGCCCGATCGGGAGTGGGCAGCGCTTCGCCGCTGCACCTCGTCCTCGCTGCTAATTAAGAGCTGCGACCAAGA
>NZ_BAAASJ010000056.1:5209-5800 GCF_039532825.1 Streptomyces vastus | reverse complement strand
ATCCGAAGCGGACATCCAGCCAGCCTCCCCTTTCCGGCGATTCAGGAAGTCTCTCTAGGAATCCCAGTACCTCGGGTGCCGCCCGCTCGAGGAGAATTGACTCTTCGCAGTCCCACTCGCGTTCGTGGAACTTTGCCGGCTCGTTCAGAATGAGTGTGTACACACTCTTCCCGGCGGCCACGACCGCGCATGCTTCCGCTTCACCCAGGGGATTTCCGGCCTCTTCTGCCCGCCGACGGAGTTCGGAAAGGTGTTTTTCAAGGTACCGCTGAAACGCGATGACATCCTCGTCGTCTTCCCCCAGAAGCAGCTCGTGGAGTTCATGGACGGATGCCTCGTCGGCGCATCCTTCCAGTTCGTCGATGGCGGCCCAGAACTGGGATTCCTTCACGGTTCGTTCCTCTCAGATGTCCGTGGGGGTGCCCCGGCCAGCCGGGGCACCCCCGTTCAAGTCCGTCGGATCAGCGGCAGCTCTTCAGCTGCCCGGGCGGGCAGTGTCCGTGGTGAGCAACGTATTTCGTGATCTTCATGGCTTCCCACATTCGGGCGTTGTACCACCCCTTGCCGCGCCAGATCATTTTATAGCCGCAC
>NZ_BAAASJ010000056.1:4841-5199 GCF_039532825.1 Streptomyces vastus | reverse complement strand
ATCAGCGGCAGCTCTTCAGCTGCCCGGGCGGGCAGTGTCCGTGGTGAGCAACGTATTTCGTGATCTTCATGGCTTCCCACATTCGGGCGTTGTACCACCCTTTGCCGCGCCAGATCATTTTATAGCCGCATGCCCTGTTGTAATACCTCTCGCATGTTCTCAGCTGCGACTTGGGGCGACTGTTCCCTGCTCTGGTGATTCCATACTTGTAGATCCTTCCGCCTTTCTTGCGGTAGATCTTGTATCCCCAGTAGGTCTTGTTCTTGTATTTCTTCGCCGTCTTGGATTTCTTGTCCGGCCAGGGGACTTTCACACCGGTTCCCGAGACGGTGACTGTGCAGCCGAAGACGTGGCAGAT
>NZ_BAAASJ010000056.1:4436-4831 GCF_039532825.1 Streptomyces vastus | reverse complement strand
AGATCTTGTATCCCCAGTAGGTCTTGTTCTTGTATTTCTTCGCCGTCTTGGATTTCTTGTCCGGCCAGGGGACTTTCACACCGGTTCCCGAGACGGTGACCGTGCAGCCGAAGACGTGGCAGACCCATGCGGTGGCGGACGCGGCGACCAGTGCGATGAGTGCTGTGATGGCCCATTCCGCCGCGATGAAAACCGGGATGGCGATGACGAAGCGCCCGTCCAGGTCGTAGGCGTTGACGGGGTCGGCCGGGTACACGTACGCGTTGGTGTTGCCCCCGTAGACCGGGTCGGTCTGCAGGAAGCGGCCGGTGTCGGAACTGTAGAGGCGGCTGCCCATGAGGGTGATGCCACTGATTGTGTCGGCCGACCTCTGGTAGCCGCCGAGCCAGCCGTAT
>NZ_BAAASJ010000056.1:4325-4426 GCF_039532825.1 Streptomyces vastus | reverse complement strand
GTGTTGCCGTACTCGTCGTAGCGCTGGACTTCGGCCGCCTCCGTGCCGTCCAGCGGGAGCCGGACGGCGATGTCACCGTGGAGGGTGGTCAGCTGCAGGAC
>NZ_BAAASJ010000056.1:3731-4315 GCF_039532825.1 Streptomyces vastus | reverse complement strand
AGACCGGGTCGGTCTGCAGGAAGCGGCCGGTGTCGGAACTGTAGAGGCGGCTGCCCATGAGGGTGATGCCACTGATTGTGTCGGCCGACCTCTGGTAGCCACCGAGCCAGCCGTACGTGGCGGCTGCGGTGCCGTCGAGCGTGTTGCCGTACTCGTCGTAGCGCTGGACTTCGGCCGCCTCCGTGCCGTCCAGCGGGAGCCGGACGGCGATGTCACCGTGGAGGGTGGTCAGCTGCAGGATCGTGTCTCCGGTGGCGGAGGTGATCGCGGCGAGTCCGCCCGTGGGATCGGTGACGTTGCGGGTCACGGTGTCGTCCGAGCCCTCGCTCCAGGTGGGGCTGTCGCCGCTGGAGCCGTAGTGGCTGGTGTCGGTCGAGGACGTGGTCCAGGTACCGTCGTCGGCCTTGGCCTGCGTGACGGCCTTGTGGAGACGTCCGACGGCATCCAGAGACCAGGTCTTGCGACTGGCGCCGACGGTCTCCGAGCGAACCAGGTCGTTGGTGAAGTACGTCAGCGTGGTGCCGCCGGTGCTGGTGGGGCGGCCGAAGGCGTCGTACGCGGTGCCGTCGGCGACCAGACGGTCG
>NZ_BAAASJ010000056.1:0-3721 GCF_039532825.1 Streptomyces vastus | reverse complement strand
TGGTGTCGGTCGAGGACGTGGTCCAGGTACCGTCGTCGGCCTTGGCCTGCGTGACGGCCTTGTGGAGACGTCCGACGGCATCCAGAGACCAGGTCTTGCGGCTGGCGCCGACGGTCTCCGAGCGAACCAGGTCGTTGGTGAAGTACGTCAGCGTGGTGCCGCCGGTGCTGGTGGGGCGGCCGAAGGCGTCGTACGCGGTGCCGTCGGCGACCAGACGGTCAGCGCTGTCGTAGGAGTAGGCGGTGGTGTCGCTGGTCGCGTCGTCGGTGCTGCTGTCGCAGTCGTCGGAGGCGGTGGCCAGCTTGGTGCGGTTGCTGTTCGTGTCGAAGGTGTAGGCGCGGGTCGTGCAGCCGCCGGCCGTGGTGTCGGCGGCCCGGGTCAGGCGGCCGACGCTGTCGTAGGTGTAGTCCGTGTCGGTGGTGGAACCGTCGGTCTGGCTGTGACCGGCCTGCTGTCCGTGCACCGTGTAGGACGCGGAGTCGGACAGGACGGTCGTGCCGTCGGCGTCGGTGTACTCCTTCGCGGTGACCGTGCCCTCGGTGTTCGTGGTGACGGCCAGGGTGTGGCCGCCGGGCAGGGACTCGGTGGTGAGCGTGCCGTCGGCGTCGTAGGCGGCGCTGAAGGTGCCTGCGACCGAATCAGTGAGGGTCTTGACCTGATCGGCTTTGTCGTAGATGTAGGTCGTGGTGGACGGTGCCGAGTCGGTGACCTTCACGACGCGGTCGAGCTTGTCGTAGGTGGCCGTGGTGGTGTTGCCGGTGCCGTCCTCGTAGGTGACCTGTCGGCCGAGGTCGTCGAACCCGTAGGAGACGGTCTGTCCGCCTGAGCGGATCGCTGTGACCTTGCCGGTGGTGCTGCTGTAGATGTACTCGGTGGCGGGGGTGTCCTCGCCCGTGCCGCCGGTGACCGTAAGGTTCGTGGTTCGGCCGGCCGCGTCGGTCATGGTGGTCGTGGTGCGGGTAACGCTGTTTGAGGTCTCCTTCTTGGTCGCTACCTGTCCCCACCGGTCGTAGGTGTAGACGGTGGTGACCAGTTCGCTCGGGTTGCCTCCGCCGCCTGTGATCGTGGCGGCCGGTGCGGTCCGGCACAGCAGTCCCGCCCACTCGGGCCGGTTGGCACAGGTGCCACTGCCGTCTGCGGTGTAGTAGTCGTACGTGAGAGTGCCGGCGTCCGAGCCCGTGGAGGCAGCCAGACGTGTGGAGGCGGCCCGTCCGTCGGAGTCGTACGTCGTGGCCGTGGTCAGTGCCTTGCCGTCCGGGTCCTCGATGGCGGCCGTCTGGTGGCCGTTGGACCAGTCATAACGAGTAGCCCAGGTGCGGCTGTCCGCGTCCTTCGCGTAACCCTCGACGTATGCCCCTGTCGTGGTGGATGTCGCCAGGCCGGAGACTGCGGCATCGTCCGGCCGCCCCTCGTCGTACGCGTACGACATGTGCCTGCGTGCCAGGACTGCGGTTCCCGCGGGCAAGGTCGCCTCGCTGGCCGTGCCCGCCAGGTCCGCGGACAGGGTGACCAGGCGCAGGGGGCCGTATTTGTCGGTCAGTTCCTCACCGTCCGCCGAGTACACCGAGACATCGGCGAGGAGGTCTGCCCGTTCGGCGGTGGACAGTTCGGTCAGGCCCAGTTCGGCCAGCTTGGCCGCGGCACCGTCGGCGGTGCCCAGTGCCAGTTCACGGTTGGCGGCGGACAGTCCGGCCACGGTATTTCCGTAGACGTCGTACTCGGTCGCGTCCAGTGCGCCGCCGGCGGAGGCCGTGTTGGTCTCGTCTCCGTTGGCGTTGACATAGGTGACAGTGGCACGTTCGTAGGCGGCGGCACTCAGGTCGCTGCCGGTGCTGGATGAAGGTGTGGTGTCGGCGGGGAAGACGGCGGTGGCGTCCGTGGGCGCTTCGCCCTGTGCCCACGCGGCGACCCCATCCTTGTCCATCTGGTACGGCGCTTTGTCCCCGGACAGCGGCACGTCGTACACCACGGTCGTGGCCGCGGTGCCGGAGGTGGTCGTCTTCGAGCCTTCCGCCAGCGCGGGACGGGACGCCTTGAGCAGCATGCCCGCACCGGCCGTCAGCGCGGAACCGGCCTTGCCGTAGGTGAAGGTCCACGGCAGCTCACCGGGATCCGTGAGGGTCTGGACGCGGCCGTCGGCGTCGTAGGTGTAGGTGGTCTTCAGCGCGGCGCTGATGCGCGGGTCCCACACCTGGCGCAGACGACCGGAGGAGCCGTAGACGTACTGGGCGACCGTCTCGGCCGTGGCCTTGTCCGCCCCGGGATCGGCAACCCACAGTTTGATGGCCTGAACCTGGTCCTTGTAGTTCCCCAGGGAGCTGTCGGTGGCCGTCGTGGAGTCGGCGTATACGTACTCAAGGACCCGGCAGCCCTTGGTCGACGGCTCTGCCTGGCAGGTCGACGCTTGCACCGCGCCGTCGGGCGCGACCACGTACTTGGGCCGCGTCAGCGTGTTACCGCCGACCGTGACCGCCTCCGAGGCCACCGTGATGGTGGAGTCGTCGACCGCGGCCGCGCTTGAGGCGAAAGTCCACGCCGAGGCGCTGCTGTCCGCCTTGGCGAACACCGTCACGTTCGCGTCGGTGTCCGTCAGAGTGAACTTGTTGCCGGACAGGCTGCCGGTCAGCGTCAGGTCATCTGCGTCTGCTTCGGGTGCCCAGCCGCCACCGCTGGTCGCGGTGAAGGCGATCGCGCTGCCGTCGGCGGCCAGCAGTTCTACTGAGGTGCCAGAGGTCTTTCGGATCTGCGTGTGATCGCCGTCCGCCGTGTCGCCGACCACGGAGGAAGTCCAGCCCGGGCCGAAGATCTCGGCCATGCCCTCGCCGTCCGTGCTGTTGGCACGGGAGGAGAACGTCCGCTCCACTGCGCTGCTGAACGCCTCGGCGTCGGTCTGGGACAGTGTGAAGTCACCGGTGAGGAGGTTCACTTCACCGGGCCCGACATCGCTGGAGGCCGCATAACCGGCGTCACGGTCGAGGGTTACGTCGACCGTCTGCGAGTGCCCGGTGCTCGTGCCGTCGCTGAACGCGGCCCGCAGCTCGACCACTCCGTCCTCGTCCAGCGAATCGGTCACGTTCCACACGAGCTTGGTGGCGGTGCCGTCGGTAACCTTCACCGGCCACGAGGTGACCGCGTCACCCGAGGCGGTCACGTCGCCGACTGGGACGGCGCGCCAGGAGTCCTCTTCACCGCGGCGGTACTGCCAGGTCACTCCTGTGTAGGAGGTGAGGCCCTTCGCGGACAGGGTCAGGCGGCGGGCGGTGTCGTCGCCGTCCTGCGGGGAGAGGATCGCGGCGCCGTCAGCGCCGACACCGAAGGAGTACGCGGTGGTGGTTGCGGAAAGGTTTCCCCCGGAGTCGACGGCCTTGGCGTACAAGGTGTGCCAGCCGTTGGCCGGGTTGATGCTGATGGTCAGCTTGTCGCCGCCGGTGCCGTTGGTGGTGTCCAGCTTCCTGTTCGGCATGGACGTGTCGTCCAGGCCCCAGTGGTAGCCCGCGCCGTCGGTGGAATCCGTGTCCACGGTGCAGGACACGGCGCCGTCGGCCTTCGCCGTCCAGCCGTTCTCCTCGTACGTGTCGCAGGAAACTGCTGGAGCATTCGGTTTGGCGGTGTTCAGCACAAACGTCGTGTAGCCGGTCCAAGAGCCGTAGTCGGTGGCGTCGTACGCCCGCACCCGGTAGCGCAGGTGCTTGCCCGCCGGCAGCGCGCTGGCAGAGGGCAC
>NZ_BAAASJ010000055.1:0-5508 GCF_039532825.1 Streptomyces vastus | reverse complement strand
GGCAAATGCACGGCCGAGCAGGATTCGACCTCCTCCGTCACCGCATCCTCCTGCAATGAGGAGAACGCACCGTCACCACCGACTACGGAACAGAGCCGAACGTTTTACAGTCCCTGGAGGGCCCGTGAGGGTGTTCAGCCAATGCTGACGAGTTCCGAACAGCTCCTACATGCAGGTGCCGGAGAACCTATTGTCGACGGTCCGATACAACGGAAGCAGCATGACGGAGTAGGTGTCGGGGCCGTACTCGCCGTCTACGTGGATTCGGTGCTGCGTCTGAACAGTGCGTACCGCTGCCTTGGTGGCGTCCCCGTAGATGCCATCGGGCACAAGATTAGGGATGTGGTTGTAGCAGTGGTTGATGGCCGCCTGAAGCGCTCTGACTCCCGAGTTCCGGGTTCCGTAGGCCATCCAGCAGTCGAAGAGGTAGCCGCCGCCGCCGTTGTTGTACGCAGGCAGGTAGAGATACCGCCCGCTGGGGGTGCCGAGCGTCGTGACCTTGGCGGTGTTGCACTCGGGGGTGGCGGCAGAGGCAGGGCTCGCGGTCAAACCAACCAGCAGCGTCGAGATTACGCCGGTGATGGCACTGATGGCGCCGACCTTGAAACGGTTTCTGTTCACGGTTCTCCAGTTCGTAGGTAACTGACAGGGGCGAGGCTCGACACCACGCAGTCCTTAGTTGTGGTCAGACGCATGATCCCGTAGGAGACCGACCGCCGGGCCGTCCGCCGGCTCCCCCTTCGCTGGCCTCATCCACGGACTTTAGGATCATCGTGGGCTTCGGACTTTGTCATCCGTGCAGGGAACTTTGTCAGTCGTGCACCGTCTCAAGCTGACGCTGCATCAGGCAAGGGTCGCCCTGCGGGTGAGGTCATGCGCGACCGCTGGCGGCAACGTGCGCAGGGGTTCTCCGCGAATCGTCAGGGTTGCTCGTGAGCCTCAGCGAGGCGGAATCAGCTCGCCCCGGCTCCATCCCTCAAGGGGTCGTCCACCGGACCACCATTGACTGGCGGCCATGGAATGAAGCCCTGAGCATGGTGAACCTTGTCGCTGACAAGGGCATCGCGGAAGCCGCCCACCTCCTTGACGAGCAGATATGGCGCCTCCACACCAAGGTCAAACGCGGCCTGCTCCCCGACGAGAACTGGTTCGTTCTGCGTTCAAGCGTGGAATCAGCGCAAAACGACTTCATCATCACCGCGCGCCGCCGACTCTCGCCTGCCGGAGGTCCGCTTCGGCGATTCTCCGGGCGACCTGCTCCCGATGACCCGATCTGGACCTCATGACCTGCTCCAGGCGTCGGCATTGGGCAACGAGCCGAGCGCCAGAGCGGCCAACTGAAGTGCGCAGTGGCCATGTAGCGCGCTCAGTCACAGCCGCGACCTGGTGGAACTGTGACCTCCAGCGATAGTTGGCCAAGGAGGGTGGCAAGGTCGCTGGTGACCGGCCTGTACTCAAAGACAGTTGGGTGCAGCTCCCCTCGGGGGACGGGTTGAGCTGGGAGAACGCCCTTCCGGGTGATGGTGGCGTGGTCGGGTCTCTACCGTGGGGGTGGAGGAGGCGACGCTGATGGGGTCGTTGATCGGGGAGTTGGAGGCGCGGGAGGCGGCGGCCCGGGCCCGGGTGGAGGCTCTCGAAGCGGAGATCGTGGAGTTGACCGCGCGTCTTGAGGGCGAGCGGGAGGCGTGGTCACGGTTGCGGATCACCCGGGAGACGGTGGCCGAGGTGATCATGGAGCTGGGTGAACCCGGGACGACTGCGCCGGTGGCCGGGGGCTTGGAGCCGGAGGGTGTGGTGGAGCCCGGGGTGCGGGTGGTGGGGGCGATCATGGTGCCGCACTGGAGTGAGGGGCTCTCGGTGGATGTGCTGCCGGATGTGTACCGGGACATCGTTGAGGTCGTCGCGGATGCTGCGAAGCCGGTGCAGGCGAAGCAGATCGTGCCCAGGATCGGGCTGCCCGCGGTGACCGCGAAGATCGAGGGGACGCGGGGGAAGCTGAAGCGGCTGGTGGAACGGGGCTGGCTGGTGGAAGGCAGGCCCGGGCAGTTCACGGTGGCCCACCCGGGCCGAGACGTGAAATCGGTGAACTCGCGGAACGATAAAGGCTCTTCTCTCTAACTTCGGAGGTACCACCCAAACCGAAGCGCAGAAGAAAGAAGAGCCGTTGTGGAACCGTACGACGCCTTCCATGCCATCGATCCGTTCGCCGCCGCGGCAAGTGCCTTCGACCGCCTGACACAGGTGTTGGCCGGCCCGGAGTCGGCCGCGCTGCCCCACCATGATCTGGAGGATCTGATCGGGGTGCGGGGCCGTGAGCTGCTCCGGCTGCTGTTCCAGGCCCGTCTCGATCTGCGGGAGCGGCAGGAGCGGGACCAGATGGAGTGGACCGGCCGGGGGATGGTCCGGGGCGCGGACGGAAAGGTTCGCCCGCATCGTGAGCCAGGGCATTCCCGTGCTCTGGCCTGTGTGTTCGGCACGGTCACCGTGACGCGGACCGCGTGGCGGGGCAGGTCGATGACCAGCGTCCATCCGCTCGATGCGGACCTCTCGCTGCCCGCCGGGCTGCACTCGCACGGCCTGCGCCGGCTCGCGGTCATGGAGGCCGTCCGCGGGTCCTATGACCAGGCCAAGGAGGCGATCGACCGGCGGTGCGGGAAGGTGCTGGGCAAGCGGCAGGCGGAGCGCCTGGTCGTCGAGGCGGCCCGCGACATCGACAGCTTCTACCTCTCCAGGGTGCCCATGCCGGCGACCGCGTCCACCGCGCTGGTCCTCCAGGTCGACGGCAAGGGCATCGTCATGCGGCCCGAAGCCCTGCGGCCCGCGACCTTGAAGGCACACCGGGACAAGCAACAGGCGATGCGCACGAGGCTGGCGCCGGGCGAGAAACCGAACCGGAAACGTATGGCCACGCTGGCCTGCGTGTTCGATGTTGATCCCGCGGTACGTCGTCCGCACGACATCATCGCCCCGCCCGAGGGACGCGGCGGGGACCGACCGCCTCGGCCGGGGCCGAGGGCGACCGCGAAGTGGCTGTGCGGCTCGGTGATCCACCCTGCCGAGCACACCGTCGCCGCCGCCTTCGATCAGGCCGAGGCCCGCGACCGGGATCACGCGCGGGACTGGCTCGTGCTCGTCGACGGTGCCCACCACCAGATCGATCTGGTCCAGGCCGAGGCCGGCCGGCGCGGCATCGGGGTGCACATCCTGATCGATATCGTGCATGTGAGTGAATATGTCTGGGGTGCGGCCCACTGCTTCCACCAGCCCGGCACCCCCGAGTGTGAAGCCTGGGTCGCCGGCCACCTGACGACGATCCTGCACGGTCAGGCCACCCGGGCCGTTGCCGAGATCACCGCGCAGGCAGACCAGGGCGGACTGCGCGGGACCAGCCGCGAGGGCGCCGACGCCTGTATCCGCTACCTCACCGGCCACGCGGACCGCCTGCACTACGACACCGCGCTGGCCTCCGGCTGGCCGATCGCCACCGGCCCGATCGAGGGCGCCTGCCGCCACATCATCGCCGACAGGCTCGCCATCACCGGGTCGCGATGGGGCCTCGACGGCTCCGAAGCCATCCTCAAACTCCGCGCGCTGAAGGACAACGGCAACTTCGAGGAGTACTGGCGACACCACCTCGCCCGCGAGCATGAACGCCTCTACCCCACCCCCGACCGACACGACTACCGCCTCACTGCCTGATCAGCGACCTTCCCTCTGGGCCGAATCCTGGGCCAACTGGCGGGAGTGCGTACTAGACTCCGCCGATGATCTGTCGTCTGTGGCGTGGCTGGACCGCAAAGGGAAACGCCGACGCGTACGAGCGCATCGTCCGGGAGCAGGTCATCCCCGGA
Organism: Streptomyces vastus; assembly: GCF_039532825.1. Classification (NCBI taxonomy): domain Bacteria; kingdom Bacillati; phylum Actinomycetota; class Actinomycetes; order Kitasatosporales; family Streptomycetaceae; genus Streptomyces; species Streptomyces vastus. The sequence continues at coordinate 1,657 of NZ_BAAASJ010000055.1, read as the reverse complement.
ATCGAGGCGCAGCACATCCCGGGCTTCCTCTCGATCGATCTGGTCCGGCGCGAGCGGGAAGACGACGTCGAGTTCATGACCTTGATGTGGTTCGACGCCCTGGCCTCCGTGCGGGCGTTCATGGGCGAGGACTACGAGACGGCACACGTGCCAGTGGCCGCCCAATCCGTACTCGCGGACTTCGACAAACGATCAGCCCACTTCGAGGTGCTCGACCGCCGCGAGCAGCCACACTGAGCAATCACCTGCGGGCCACTACCTCATGCGAGGCGTCCCTGCAGAAGAGCTACACCCAAGACAGTTGGCAAGTGTCGGGTAGCCGGAGCCCATTGCTGGGCCCCGGCCCCCTCAGAACCGGACGTGCGACTTTCACCGCATCCGGCTCAAGCAAGCCCCGAGGGCCTCGCAGGTCAGCAGGGTTTTGTGGCCCGTCTGCCATCGCCAGCGTGGTGCTGGCGATGGCATTCGGAGTGCACGAGGCGGAGGTTGTTCCGTTCGTCCGTCCCGCCGTCTCGCCGGTAGGTGAAGTGATGCTTGTGGAGCATCTTCTTCGAGGCCGCGAACCAGTTGATCCACTCGCGTGGGCTGTCCGGTTCGTACTCGGCTCCGACGATCAGCGCCTGCTTGCAGAGAGGACAGAGCCCCTGCTGCCGTACCGCCAGGAGAAGACTGGTCTTGTCCATCGGCGGCGGCGCGGTCTTCCGGCGGCGGTTCCGCCAGTACTCGGCCAAGGCCGGGTCGTCCGGGGACGCACCGCCCTTGACGAGTTGGTGGCGAACGATGCCCGTCCAGGCGAATCTGGTGAGGAAGGCGCCGCTGTTGCGGTTGCCGAACACCCATCGGTCCCGCCGGGAGGGGTGGAACTGGTCGAAGTACCGGTCCATGACCCAGTGCTTCGACTTCTGCGGGTGACGTCGACTGGCCCATTTGAAGGTCAGTCGCCACATGTAGTGGTCCAGCGACGCGAACGTCGTCGTGGATGCCACCGCCCGGTAGTAGGCCGCCCAACCGCGAACGATCGGCGTCAGCCTGCGCAACATGGCCTCGGTGTTCGCCCCATGCAGGGCCTTCACCTCAGTCCGTAGTCGCGCCCGGAGCCTCGCGCAGGCCGCCGTGCTCGGCTTGATGATCAGCTTGCCGCCCGTGCGGCGGACAGTGAAGCCGAGGAAGTGGAACCCCTCATCGAGGTGGACGACCGTGGTCTTCTCCTCGTTGAAGCGAAGACCCCTCGGCTCCAGCCAGTCCTCCAGCCTGGCCCTGACCTGGTGCACTTGGGCTTCGTCGTGACAGAGCACGACGAAGTCGTCGGCGTACCTCACCAGCACCGGAGTGCCCGGCATCGCGCCGGGCTCGCGCCCGGCCCGCACCGTGTATTGGCACCCTGCGGCCTGTTCCAGTCCGTGCAGAGCAACGTTCAGCAGCAGCGGGCTGAGCACGCCCCCAACGCAATGGGCAACTTCTGCTTCGAGGTGACGCTCGGCTACCGCCGACTGGAACTCCTTCCTCGCGCGGAGGGTAAGGGGCGTCACAATGGGTAGTAGGTTTGTGACATGGTGCGTGGTGATCGTGTCGATAGCGTCGAGTACGCCCGGCGGGTCAACGCCGCCGCGGATCTGGCCGGAGCGGGGGTGCCCGCGGCCGCAGCCGCCCGCACGTT
>NZ_BAAASJ010000054.1:0-28420 GCF_039532825.1 Streptomyces vastus | reverse complement strand
CCTCACGGTAACGCCCTTGCCTCCGGCTCGGGGTTAGCACCACCTCTTCCCCCAGGGGACTTCCACCCCCAAGCAACCGCCCATGCTGGGCGCACAACACGTCTGTGGCCGCTCCCGAAGGAGCGGCCACAGGGTCTGCGCAGCCATATGCGCGGTGTTTTGCTTGCTGCCGCCGACACTGCCAAGAGGCACACGGGCGGTCAAGCCGACCGTCACGCCCTGTTGACGTCATTTTTCGGTCAGTAACACAGCCGTCGACACAAGGCCTCAACCTGGGGCACGGGGTACGCCATCAAAGTCAGAGGCGCTGGCTCATGCTCTGATCAGGCCGCGATACGCGGCCCAGGACCGGGCAGCGGTCGTCAGTGCGGCTCGGTGCGGCAGCGGGTCTGTGCGCTCCCTGCTCTCCCATGCGGCGAGCACGGTGCGCGCAAACATGGAGACGGCGACCGGATCGGCGCGCCCGTACGCGGGGACCTGGCGGGCGACCACCTCGGCCTGCTCGGGAGAGTGCCCGGCGGAGATGAGGCGCAGCACCGCGAACGCCGTGTCCGCCCAAGCGGGCGCCGGACACGCGAGCGCCCAGTCCAACAGGCACAGTCGGTCGTCCTTCGTCACCAGCATGTTCAGCGGTGACATATCCGTGTGGGCCAGCGAACGCCCTTGCAGCCCGGGCCGATAGTCGTCCGGCAAGAAGTCGGCCCACCGCGTGGGAAGCGGCTTCTTACGGACGGCCTCGGGCCATGGCGTCTCGGACAAGACGGTGAGGGTGCGGACCAGAGGGCCGAGATCGTGCGAGCCGGGGGCGAAGTCGGGGTACCGGCCGTCGACGTACTCGTATCCGACGAGCAGCCACCCGCCCGCCTCGGCTCTCCACAGCACACAGGGGGCAGCCGGTGCGTGTTGCGTTACGTCCGCCTCATGCCGATACACCCACGCCGAGGGGTCGTCGATGCGCGTGCCCTTCACGAACATCCGCCCGGAACGGGCCTGCACGGTGCAGGCAAGGCGGGACATCACCCCATGGCTTGCCGTCTCCGCCCACTCGATGGGTCCCATGTGGCGCTCAGCCGCACGCAGGACGTCAGGCGGTAGTTCGTGCCATGCGATGCGGTCCACCCGCGCCCTCCTCGGTCGGTCGTCGGACAAGCGACAAGCCGGTCCCGGCCCGGCCACAGCGTGGCACAGACCGGAGACCGGCGCGGGGACGCGTCGAGCGTCAGGCGTGCTTCGGACTGTCGTGGCAGTTCGCGTGGCGCTGCGAGCAGTTCGCGAGTTCCAACGGTGGCCTTCGCCGAACTGCTTCAGCGGGCTGGCTGGGCGCGGCGAGTCCTCTTCCTCGCCGACCGCCAAGCCCTCGTCAACCAGGCCGTGCGCGCGTTCAAGGAACACCTGCCGAACAGTGTGACGGTCAACCTCCTCAACGAGAAGAAGACCGACGCCCACGTCTACGTCTCGACGTACCCGACGATGATGAACCTGGTCAATGAGGTCACGGAGGACGGCCGTCGCCGCTTTGGGCCAGGCTTCTTCGACCTTGTCGTCATCGATGAGGCCCACCGTTCCGTCTACGACAAGTACGGCGAGCTCTTCGAGTACTTCGACAGCCTCCTTCTGGGTCTGACGGCGACGCCCAAGGACGACGTCGACCACAACACTTACCAGCTGTTCCAGTTGGAGGACGGCGTCCCCACGGACTCCTACAGCCTGGATCAGGCTGCCGAAGATCACTTCCTCGTGAAGCCGAACGTCGTCGACGTGCCCTTCGACTCCCTCCGGCGCGGCTTCCGCTACGACGATCTCACCGAGGAGCAGAAGGAAGCCTGGGACAACCTGGAGTGGACCGAGGACGGGCAGGTCCCCGACGCGGTCTCCGCAGACGAGGTGAACCGTTTCCTGTTCAACCGGCCGACCATCGACAAGGCACTCGAGGTCCTGATGCGGCACGGTCTACGCGTGGAGGGCGGAGACCGACTCGGCAAGACGATCGTCTTCGCCAAGAACAGCACACACGCCCTGGCCATCGAAGAGCAGTACAACCTCCACTACCCGCAGGGCGCCGGGAACGACGCCCGCGTCATCACCTACCAGGAGAAGAACCCCCAGCAGCTCATCGACGACTTCTCCGACCCGGCCAAGGCTCCGGACATCGCCATCTCGGTCGACATGCTGGACACCGGCATCGACGTGCCCGAGGTGCTGAACCTCGTCCTGTTCAAGCCGGTGTACTCGCGTACCAAGTTCTGGCAGATGATCGGCCGCGGCACCCGCCTGTGCGAGAACATCTACGGGCCCGGTCGGGACAAGGACGGCTTCCACGTCTTCGATCTGTGCGGCAACGCCGAGTTCTTCAACCAGGAGCTCGATCGCGCCCCGGCCCGGCAGGCTCCAACTCTCACCGAGAAGCTCCTGCAGCGTCAGCTCGACCTCATTCGGACGCTGGACAGGCGCCAGGCTCCCGACCCGGCCCAGGACGGCGGGCCGGACACATTCGACACCGATGCGTCACTGCGCTGGGCGGCTGCACATCGTCTCCACGAGACTGTGCGGGGCATGAACCTCAACAACTTCCTCGTACGACCGCATCGCCGCCATGTCGAGGTGTTCGGCGGCGACTTCGCCGCCTGGCACCGCATCGACGAGGACGCGGCTCATGCCCTGAGCGAAGACGTCCTCGGCCTGCCGTCCGACTACTGGCCCGAGGGCGAAGACTCGGGTGAGGAGGCCAAGCGCTTCGACCTCATCGCCTATCGTCTCCAACTCGCAGCCCTGGAAGGCAACACCGACTACGCCCGGCTGCGCGGTCAGGTCCAGGAGATCGCCCACGATCTCCTCGGCAAAAGAACCAGCATCCCCGTCATCCGGGACCAGGCCGAGCTGCTCGAAGCCATCACTGATGACGAGTGGTGGCAGAACGTGACCGTACCGATGCTGGAGCATGTTCGACGTCGAGTGCGGGGCCTGGCCCATCTGGTCGAGGAACCGGCCGCGCGAAAGATCGTCTACACGGACATAGCGGAGGAGTACGGACATCTGACAGAGGTCGAGCTCAGGGGCCTGCCTGTCGGCACGGACGAGGAGCGCTTCAAGCAGAAGGCCCGGGCCTACCTCCAGAGCCACCGCGAAGAAGAGGCCGTCCGCAAACTGCGCGAGAACGAACAGATCACCGCTGAAGACCTCGCCACCCTGGAAGAGGTCTTCCTCGCGGAGGGAGTCGCCTCCTCCGAGGACCTGGACCAGAAGCGCGCGGCCGACGGCGGTCTCGGCGTGTTCCTGCGTCGCATCGGAGGCCTGGACAAGGCCGCCGCGCAGGAGGCGTTCTCCGGCTTCATCGCCGACCACGACCTCTCCGCCGACCAGATCGACCTCGTCGGCCTGATGGTCCGGTACGTCGCGGCCAATGGCCTCATCAGCATCCGCGATCTGTACGAGAACAGCCTCTTCAGCACCCGCGGAGTCATCGACAACCACTTCAACGACGAGGAAATCGACGCGCTGGACATCGTCTTTCGCGCCCTGCGATCCCATGCGATCCCGGCGACGGGTCTCGCCGCTTAAGGATCTCGGACCTCGGAAGGGACAATGGACGGCATGGCAGCAGACGGTCATCCCGCTCCTGAGGCCCTGCGTGATCGCTGGGCAGCGGCCCTGCGCTCCCTCGGCGCGACAGGAGACCCGTACCCCTACGCCGACGACCTCCTCGCCCGCTGGTCGGAGCCGCAGCGCCGCTACCACACCCTCGATCACCTCACGGCGGTCCTGGACCACATCGACGTACTGGAGCAGTACGCGGTCGACCCGGACCTGGTGCGCCTCGCCGCGTGGTTCCACGACGCGGTCTACCTCCCCGACCGCTCCGAGAACGAGGAACGCTCGGCCCGCCTGGCCGAACGCGCCCTGACCGAAGCCGGGCTCCCGCCGGAAAAGACGGCCGAGGTCGCCCGCCTGGTCCGCCTCACGGTCACCCACGACCCGTCGGACGACGACCCCGACGGCCAGGTCCTCTGCGACGCCGACCTGGCGATCCTGGCTGCGCCTCCGAAGACGTACGCCGTCTACACGGCCGCCATCCGCGAGGAGTACGCCTTCGTTCCCTCCGAAGCCTTCCGCGAGGGCCGTGCCGCGGTGCTGCGCCAACTCCTCGCCCTGCCACGCCTGTTCCGCACGCCGTACGGGGCGGCGGAATGGGAGACGACGGCGCGCTACAACATCGGCGCCGAGCTGGAGCTGCTGACCGGTTAGCCGCCGCCCGCTTATTCGGTGCCGTTCCGCGAGCCGAGCACCTATCGTCGCCCCCATGCGAGACATGGGCGGGGAGCAGATAGAGGAAGCCGTCGCGGGCTCCGTGGCGGTGCTGCGGGTGGCGGCCGGGGAGCGGGACTGGGGCGTCAAGGCGGGCCGTCTCGACTGGAGTTGCCGCAGGACGGCGGAGCACATCGCGTCGGATCTCATCGCGTACGCGGGGCAGTTGGCGGGCCGCCCCACCGACCGGTACGTACCGTTCCGCATCGACTGCGCCCAGTGCGAGAGCCCCGACGACGTCCTGGACGTCATCGAGGCGACCGGCACCCTGCTCGCCGCAGCGGTCCGCACCGCACCGCGCGAGGCGCGGGCCTTCCACCCGTACCCCTTCCGCAGCGCGAACCGCGAGGGCTTCGCCGCGATGGGCATCGCCGAGGTGCTCCTGCACACGCATGACATCGCCGAGGGTCTGGGGATCGCGTACGAGCCCTCGGCCCAGCTCTGCGAGGACGTACTCACCCGGATCTTCCCGCACGTCCAGCCAGGACCCGACCACTGGCGCACCCTCCTGTGGGCGACCGGCCGCGGCGAACTGCCCGGCCGCGCACCGGTCACCGAGTGGCGCTGGAACAACAACCTCGTCATCCCCGCCGAGCGGCTCACCCTGCAAGGGATCACGCCCGCTGCCGCCGCCGATCTGCAGATCGGCGGCACGGGCGGCTTCGAGTGGATCGAGGGCGGCCCTTGCGGGAACACGCGGTTCTCCGCCGGGATAGTCACGAAGGCGTACGAAGCCGGAGCGCACCGCCCGGAGTGGGGTGTGTTCGTCCTCGTGCGCAGGGAGGACGGCCGGGCCGTCGGCGGCATGGGCTTCCACGGCGTACCCGACGACGAGGGCCGCGCCGAGGTCGGCTACGACCTGGAGGAAGCGGCCCGTGGCCACGGCTACGCCACAGAGGCGCTGCGCGCGCTGTCCACGTGGGCACTGGCGCGCGACGACGTGAAGCTGCTGTGCGCGAAGGTCGACCACGCCAACGCCCCTTCCCAGGGCGTGGTGTCGCGTGCGGGCTACACGCGGGTGCGGGAGGACGGGCAGCAGTACGTGTACGAGCTCCGCAGAAGCTGAGGCCGCTCGCTCAGAGGGATTGCGTACGGCTCTTGCGCCTGCGCAGCCCCGCCCCATAGAGCAGCCGCACCACCTCGCGGCTGCTGACCTCGACCGCTCCGGCACGCACGACGTCCGCGTACCGGTGCGACGGGATGTCGTAGTGGTCCCGCTCGAAGGCCCGGCGCGGGACGCCCAACTCCGCGGCGAACAGGTGCAGTTCCTCGTACGAGACGTCGCTGATCAGGTGCGACCACATGTGACCGTGGCCCGGCCAGGCGGGCGGATCGATGTAGACGGTCACGAGGAGGGCGCCCCGCCGGGACCACCCGGACCAGCGGTGGCCGAGCCGAGCGAGCCCACCGCCGAGACCTTCACGCCCGCCTTGTGGCACACCCAGTGCGGATCGGGCCCGAGTTCCGGTTCGACGTCGAGGGCGTGCGGGTCGCCGGCGCCGCAGACCGGGCACAGCGGCCACCGCCCGTACCGTTCGAGCAACGAGTCCTGCACGTCCTGGGCAACCAGCCCCGCCACATACTCCACACCCTCCGGCCACTGCTCCACCCACCACCGCCGCTGCACCACAGACGCCTCGACAAGCGAGACGACATCGGCGTCGGCGACATCGCCCGCGACGAGATCGGCGATCACGAGCGCACGGGCGGCGTGCAGTGCCTGTTCCAGCGGGCTGACGGGGTGTGGGAAGGCGGGCTGTTCCATAGGCCCATTGTGCGCCAATGGCACAAGCGACGGCGCTCCGTGCAGGCCGCGCGCCCGTGCAGGCCGCGCGCCCACGTAGGCCGCGCGGCCGCCAGAGCCGCGCCCCTCAGGGGCGCGGGGAACTGCGCGACAAGCCACGACGGGCCCGCAGCCGACACACGAACCCCAACCGCCCGCCCCCAGGGGCGCGGGGAACTGCGCGACCAGCCCCCACTGACCCGCAGTGAAAACCCCTTCGAGCCACCCCTTGACCTCTCCCAGTCGGCGAAAATATCTTTCAAAGGTGACCCCCAACGTGAAGGAAATTTTCGCAGGCGAGGCCCCGCCCGCACCGGCGGCCCTCGCCGCCAAGGTCCGCACCCTCGCCCCGTCAATGACCCGCTCCATGCAGCGCGTCGCCGAGACCGTGGCCGCCGACCCCGCCGGCTGCGCGGCCCTCACAGTCACCGGCCTGGCGGAGCGAACCGGCACCAGCGAGGCCACAGTCGTCCGCACCGCCCGCCTCCTCGGCTACCCCGGCTACCGCGACCTGCGCCTGGCCCTCGCCGGCCTCGCCGCCCACCAGCAGTCGGGCCGCGCCCCCGCCGTCACGGCCGACATCGCGGTCGACGACCCGATCGCCGACGTCGTGGCGAAACTGGCGTACGACGAGCAGCAGACCCTCGCCGACACCGCGGCAGGCCTGGACACGGTGCAGCTCGGCGCGGCCGTCTCCGCACTCTCGGCGGCCGGCCGTATCGACATCTACGGAGTCGGCGCCTCCGGCCTGGTCGCCCAGGACCTCCACCAGAAGCTCCTGCGGATAGGCCTCATAGCCCACGCGTTCAGCGACCCGCACCTCGCGGTCACCAACGCCGTGCAGCTGCGCTCCAAGGACGTGGCCATCGCGATCACCCACTCCGGTTCGACCGGCGACGTCATCGAGCCGCTACGGGTCGCCTTCGAGCGGGGCGCCACGACGGTCGCGATCACCGGCCGCCCGGACGGCCCGGTCTCGCAGTACGCCGACCACGTCCTCACCACGTCGACGGCCCGCGAGAGCGAGTTGCGGCCGGCCGCCATGTCGTCCCGTACGAGCCAACTGCTGGTCGTGGACTGCCTGTTCATAGGGGTGGCCCAGCGGACGTACGAGTCGGCGGCGCCGGCGCTGGCCGCTTCCTACGAGGCGCTCGCGCACCGCCACAGCCCGCGCGGCTCCCAGCGCTAGGCCCATAGCTCGCGTACAAGTGCTCGGGTACGAGTAACAAAAGCCAGCACCGGAACGAACACCGGAAAGAGCCGCCCCACATGACCTCCCCCGCCGACGCCTCCTCCAACTTCCGTGATGTGCGGGATGAGTTGGAAACCCTGACCACCGAGGCGTTCCGTCCCGAGCTTGCCCGGATCGATCAGTTGCCCACCCTCGAGATCGCGAAGATCATGAACGGCGAGGACGCGACCGTACCGACCGCCGTCGCCGCGCAGCTCCCGCGTATCGCCGCCGCGATCGACGCCATCGCGGACCGTATGGCGCGCGGCGGACGCCTGGTCTACGCGGGCGCGGGCACCGCGGGCCGTCTCGGTGTGCTCGACGCGTCCGAGTGCCCGCCCACCTTCAACACGAACCCCTCCGAGGTCGTCGGCCTGATCGCGGGCGGCCCGAGCGCCACGGTCAACTCCATCGAGGGCGCCGAGGACTCCAAGGAGCTGGCGGCCGAGGACCTGGCCGCGCTGGGCGTCACCGCCGACGACACGGTGGTAGGGGTCTCGGCCTCCGGCCGGACCCCGTATGCGATCGGCGCGGTGGAACGCGCGCGTGCACTCGGCGCCCTGACCATCGGCCTGTCCTGCAACGCGGACAGCGCGCTCGCGGCGGCAGCCGAGCACGGTATCGAGGTGGTCGTGGGCCCCGAGCTGCTGACCGGCTCGACGCGTCTGAAGGCGGGCACGGCCCAGAAGCTGGTCCTCAACATGCTGTCGACGATCACGATGATCCGCCTGGGCAAGACGTACGGGAACCTGATGGTCGACGTACGGGCCTCGAACGACAAGCTCCGGGCCCGTTCGCGCCGTATCGTCGCGCTGGCCACGGGTGCGCCGGACGACCAGATCGAGGCGGCCCTGAGCGCGGTCGACGGCGAGACGAAGAACGCGATCCTCGTCCTCCTCGCCGACGTCGACGCCGCGACCGCCGCCCGCCTGCTCACCGAGGCGAACGGCCACCTCCGGGCGGCTCTTCAGGCGGCCCTCGCGAGCGGCTGAGGAGCGTCCGGCCCGCCTTGTTGCCCGGGCTTCCGGGGCGGCTGTCAGTGGCGCATGTGATTCTTGGGGGCGTCGGCAGCACGGCTCCCGGGAGGGGACGACCACCATGAACCACGCACAGCTGACCGCTCTGGGCCGCGCGCTGCGGCTTCTCGGCGAGCACGGCGAGGCCCTGGGCACGGACACACCCGACGCGAAGCTGCACGAGGTCAAGGCGGACCTGAAGCGCGCGCTGGACCTCCTGGAGGAAACGGTCACCACGGCGGCCCCCACCACACGCTGCACCGAGCACCCCACAGGCCCGGTCGACGAGGACGCCCCCGACCTCTGCCTGCTCTGCGAGACCCGCCGCCGCATCGCCCGCCGCTCAAAGGTCAACGACTCGTTCTCCCAGGGCCGTCCGACCGCCCCGGACGAGACACTCGAGCGCACGAAGTCCCGCTACGGCGTACGGGGCGACCGCCCCCAGCCCCAGCAGCGCTGGCTCCCCGAGATGTGGACCGGCCAGGTCTGGCAACTCTGCGGCACACCCCGCCGCGACAAGCAGGAAGCGGAGCAGTACCTCGCCGCCCAGCGCCGCAGCCCCCACCCCGGCATGGCCTACCGCCTGGTCCACGAGTTCACCGACTACGAGGTCCTGCGCATCTGGGGCGAACCCCGGAAGATCGACATCGAACCCATGGGCAACCTCTAGCGCTCCGGCAAGGGATCCGAGGGTGTCCCAGACCTTCCCGTCCCACTGTCCGGTACCAGCCAGCCGGACACGCCCGAGGGCGGCACCCCTGCGAACAGGGATGCCGCCCTCGGTACTGGACTGGGGTCCCCCCTGCTCGAGCGAAGCCGAGAGCTTGGGGGAGGGTCCGACCCGGTGGAAGAACCGGATCAGAAGTCCATGTCACCGCCCGGCATGCCGCCGCCGGCCGGGGCGGCGCCCGCCTTCTCCGGCTTGTCGGCGATGACGGCCTCGGTGGTGAGGAACAGCGCGGCGATGGACGCGGCGTTCTGCAGGGCGGAACGCGTGACCTTCGCCGGGTCGATGATGCCTTCGGCGATCATGTCGACGTACTCGCCGGTCGCGGCGTTCAGACCGTGACCGACCTGAAGGTTGCGGACCTTCTCCACGACGACGCCGCCCTCGAGACCACCGTTGACGGCGATCTGCTTGAGCGGGGCCTCCAGGGCGAGCTTCACGGCGTTGGCGCCGGTCGCCTCGTCACCCTCGAGCTCCAGCTTCTCGAACACCGTGGCGGCCTGGAGCAGGGCCACGCCACCACCGGCGACGATGCCCTCCTCGACGGCGGCCTTCGCGTTGCGAACGGCGTCCTCGATGCGGTGCTTGCGCTCCTTGAGCTCGACCTCGGTGGCGGCACCGGCCTTGATGACGGCCACGCCGCCGGCCAGCTTCGCCAGGCGCTCCTGGAGCTTCTCGCGGTCGTAGTCCGAGTCGGAGTTCTCGATCTCGGCGCGGATCTGGTTGACCCGGCCCCCGACCTGCTCGGTGTCGCCGGCACCGTCGACGATCGTGGTCTCGTCCTTGGTGATGACGACCTTGCGGGCGCGGCCCAGGAGGTCCAGGGTCGCGTTCTCCAGCTTGAGGCCGACCTCCTCGGAGATGACCTCGCCGCCCGTGAGGATGGCGATGTCGCCGAGCATGGCCTTACGGCGGTCACCGAAGCCCGGAGCCTTGACGGCGACGGACTTGAAGGTGCCGCGGATCTTGTTGACGACCAGGGTCGACAGGGCCTCGCCCTCGACGTCCTCGGCGATGATCAGCAGCGGCTTGCCGGACTGCATGACCTTCTCGAGGAGCGGCAGCAGGTCCTTGACGGCGCTGATCTTCGAGTTGGCGATCAGGATGTACGGGTCGTCGAGGACGGCCTCCATACGCTCCATGTCGGTGGCGAAGTACGCCGAGATGTAGCCCTTGTCGAAGCGCATACCCTCGGTGAGCTCCAGCTCCAGACCGAAGGTCTGGGACTCCTCGACGGTGATGACGCCTTCCTTGCCGACCTTGTCCATGGCCTCGGCGATGAGCTCGCCGATCTGGGTGTCGGCGGCGGAGATGGAGGCGGTCGAAGCGATCTGCTCCTTGGTCTCCACGTCCTTGGCCTGGTCGAGCAGGGCACCGGAGACCGCCTCGACGGCCTTCTCGATACCGCGCTTGAGAGCCATGGGGTTGGCACCGGCGGCGACGTTGCGGAGGCCTTCCCTGACCAGCGCCTGGGCCAGGACGGTCGCGGTCGTCGTGCCGTCACCGGCTACGTCGTCCGTCTTCTTCGCGACTTCCTTGACCAGCTCGGCGCCGATCTTCTCGTACGGGTCCTCGAGTTCGATCTCCTTGGCGATGGAGACACCGTCGTTGGTGATCGTGGGGGCGCCCCACTTCTTCTCGAGGACGACGTTGCGGCCCTTGGGGCCGAGGGTCACCTTGACGGCGTCCGCGAGCTGGTTCATGCCGCGCTCGAGGCCTCGCCGCGCCTCCTCGTCGAACGCGATGATCTTGGCCATGTGAAGTGGTCCTCCCGGACTGGGGTGGATTGCTCCGGACCGCGCTGGCGCCCGCGACGGACGGCCTGCCTGCCCCGTGGTTCCTTGCCCCACTTGGCCTGCGGGCCTCACCGACCCGGTCCTCGTTGTCACTCTCACCTTCAGAGTGCTAACGCCAATGATTAGCACTCGCACCAGTCGAGTGCAAGCGGCTACCACAGTGCGGGCGGGCTGCCGCCAGGCATGCCGAAGGGCCCGTACCCCTTGAGGTACGAGCCCTTCGGAAGAAGAACGTGTCGCTGCAGATCAGTCGGCGCGTGCTTCAGCCGGCCACGCGGACCATGTCCGCCTGCGGCCCCTTCTGGCCCTGCGAGATCTCGAACTCGACTCGCTGACCCTCTTCCAGGGTGCGGTAGCCGTCCATCTGAATCGCGCTGTAGTGGACGAATACATCCGCACCACCGTCGACCGCGATGAAGCCGTACCCCTTCTCCGCGTTGAACCACTTGACGGTGCCCTGAGCCATGCCTAACTCCCCTATTACTGGCCCTTGCACAGATCCACACTTCGCGGATCCGGGTCAGACCTCACCCCCCAACGGTTGGGGGTGTGCGCCGGAACGCGTCGACCGCGGCTGAATGTATCTGCCCAACTGCCGTCTGCAACAGGTCAATCGGACGAGAAATCTGGGCATGGCCGATCCGGAATGTACGGAGAATTCACCCTAGAGGGGGGCAAGTCGGGCTCCATAAAAGGAGCAATTGACGCAAAAGACGCGCACACTTTGGCTACTTCTTATCGGGCATCCGACAGGAATGCACATGCATTCGGCCCGGGGGAGCACCAAGTTCCCCAACTGTACCGCGCTCAACCATACAGAATTGCCCCCTCCGCTTAACTCACGGAGGGGGCAATTCGATGAACCCTGAGTGACTTGCATTACCGACGGTAACGATCAGCCTCGGGCGCTGTACCGGATGATCAGCCTCCGGCGACGGCCGGAATGATCGAGACGCCGGCCCCGTCGGGCGTCGCCGTCTCCAGCCCCTGCTCGAACCGCACATCGTCGTCGTTCACGTACACGTTGACGAACCGACGCAGCTTGCCCTGATCGTCCAGGACACGCGCCGCGATCCCGGTGTGGTTCTTCTCCAGGTCGGCGATGACCTCGGCGAGGGTCGCCCCTTCGGCGGCGACCTCGGCCTGACCGCCGGTGTAGGTGCGAAGGATGGTGGGGATGCGAACGTTGACGCTCATGGGGTTATGACCTCCGGTCAGGTATGGAGCGCCCCGAAGGGGCGCGGGGCGGTGACATTTGCGGCTCCGCCGCGGGGCACGGCACGACCAGACCCCACCGGCCTGCAGCTTGAATACAGCCCTTGCCGCGAAGCGCTACGCGAGGCCGGCCTCTCGGAAAGAGCCCAGGCTGGGTCGGATCGTGGCGGTGAGCCCGGTCCCGGCCACAGCGTCGAGGGTCTTGAGACCGTCACCCGTGTTCAGGACGACAGTCGTGAGGCTCGGGTCCAGCACACCGTTCTCGATCAGCTTGCGCGCAACCCCCACCGTCACACCACCGGCGGTCTCCGCAAAGATCCCCTCGGTCCGCGCCAGCAACTTGATCGCGTCCACGATCTGCTCATCGTTGACGTCCTCGACCGCGCCACCCGTACGCCGCGCGATGTCCAGCACGTACGGACCATCGGCGGGGTTACCGATCGCCAGCGACTTCGCGATCGTGTCCGGCTTCTGCGGCCGTACGACGTCATGGCCCGCCTTGTAGGCGACGGACACCGGCGAGCACCCCTCGGCCTGGGCGCCGAAGATCTTGTACGGCTTGTCCTCGACGAGTCCGAGCTTGATGAGCTCCTGCAGACCCTTGTCGATCTTCGTGAGCTGCGAGCCGGAGGCGATGGGCACCACCAGCTGGTCGGGAAGCTGCCAGCCGAGCTGTTCGCAGATCTCGTACGCGAGGGTCTTGGAACCCTCGGCGTAGTACGGGCGCAGGTTGACGTTGACGAAGCCCCAGCCCTCGCCGGCCGGGTCGCCGATCAGCTCGGAGCAGAAGCGGTTCACGTCGTCGTAGTTGCCCTCGATGCCGACGAGCTCGCCGCCGTACACCGCGGCCATGACGACCTTGCCCTGCTCCAGGTCGTGCGGGATGAACACGCAGGAACGGAAGCCGGCGCGGGCGGCGGCGGCGCCGACGGCACCGGCGAGGTTGCCCGTCGAGGAGCAGGAGAGGGTCGTGAAGCCGAAGACGCGGGCGGCCTCCAGGGCCTGGGCGACGACGCGGTCCTTGAAGGAGTGCGTCGGGTTGCCGGAGTCGTCCTTCACGAAGAGCTTGCCGGGGTCGACGCCCAGCTCGCGCGCGAGGTTGTCGGCCTTGACGAGCTCGGTCCAGCCGGGGTTGATGTTCGGCTTGGTGGCCACGTCCGCGGGGACGGGCAGGAGAGGCGCGTACCGCCAGATGTTCGCGGGGCCCGCCTCGATGCGCTTACGGAGTTCCTCGGTGTCGTACGCCGAGAAGTCGTACGCGATCTCCAGCGGGCCGAAACACTCCTCGCAGGCGAAGACGGGGCCGAGCGGGACGCGGTGGCCGCATTCGCGGCAGGAGAGCGCAGCGGCGGGGCCGAGGTCTACGGAGGGGGTGTCCACGGAGTTCGTGGGGGCCGCCGGGTCGGCGGAGGTTTCAGTGTTCGTGGTGCTTGCAACTGTCTGCGCAGCCATGTGAGGCGAGGCCCTTTCTCCTCATCTTCCTCACGACGCATCTCGCCGTGAGACGGATTTGGCACCTTCACTAGCCGGGAGCCTCGCGGAATCGATCATCTTCGATCGGTACGAGAACCGGCTGGAGGGTTGCCGGGGCTTCAACGGGCCGTATCCCTCTGCCCCTCTGGATGAGCGCTATTCGGTTGTGAGTATCCGGTTGTCGGCTGGGCGACCCGCGACATGCGATGGTCATCAGCGTTGTTCAAGACTGTAACCGAAGGCCTGGATCGTGGTGAGACCAGTCCGAACCGCGAGATGACAGTCACAAGAGCTGCTGCCCCAGCGGGCACTCGCGAACCCGGTCCAATGTCAAGGGAGAGCCGCACGTGCTGGAAGACGTCGAGCGCTGGCTGAACACGCGCTCCTGGTCCGTTGGCGACCGCCCGCTGAAGAAGCTCATCGCCGCGAAGCGCGCGGCCAACTCCACAGTGAGCGTCGTACTGCCCGCGCTCAACGAGGAGGAGACCGTCGGCGAGATCGTCGCCGTGATCCGCCGCGAGCTGATGACCAAGAAGGTGCCGCTCGTCGACGAGATCGTCGTGATCGACTCGGGCTCGACGGACCGTACCTCGGAGGTCGCCGCCGAAGCCGGGGCCCGGGTCGTACACCGGGACGAGATACTCCCGCGCATCCCGGCCGTCCCCGGCAAGGGCGAGGTCCTGTGGCGCTCGCTGCTGGTCACGAGCGGGGACATCGTCGCCTTCGTCGACGCGGACCTGAAGGAGTTCTCCGCGGACTTCGTCTCGGGGATCGTC
Organism: Streptomyces vastus; assembly: GCF_039532825.1. NCBI lineage: Bacteria > Bacillati > Actinomycetota > Actinomycetes > Kitasatosporales > Streptomycetaceae > Streptomyces > Streptomyces vastus. The sequence continues at coordinate 14,101 of NZ_BAAASJ010000054.1, read as the reverse complement.
GGTCCGCTGCTCACCGATCCGGACGTGGACCTCGTCAAGGCGATGTACGACCGCCCGCTGAACCTGCCGGGCGACCCCACCTCCGGCAGGACCGCCGCGGGCCAGGGCGGCCGCGTCACGGAACTGATGGCCCGCCCGATCCTGAACATGCACTGGCCACAGCTGGCCGGCTTCGTACAGCCGCTCGGCGGAGAGTACGCGGCCCGCCGCTCCCTCCTGGAACAGCTGCCCTTCCCCGTCGGATACGGCGTCGAGCTGGGCATGCTGGTCGACGCCCTGCACCTGGTGGGCCTGGACGCCCTCGCCCAGGTAGACGTGGGCGTCCGCAAACACCGCCACCAGGACGGCCAGGCCCTGGGCCGCATGGCCGCCGCGATCTACCGCACGGCCCAGCTCCGCCTGGCCCGCGGCCATATGGTCCGGCCGCGGATCACGCAGTTCGAACGTGTCGAGACCGGCTTCGCACCGCGTACGCACTCCGTGGACACGGAGGAACGACCGCCGATGGCGGAGATCGAGGAGTACGCGGAACGAAAGGCGGCGTAGCGACCGCGTCCCACTGAAAAAAGGGGCCGCAGGCCCTCTTTTTCAGGGGCGCGGGGCTGTGACATTTGCGGCTCCGCCGCGGGGCACGACCAGCCACAATGCACCCGCAGCCGCCATACGACGCAGCGTCCCGAGCTCTCACGCGTCGAGCTTGTATACGGCTGAGGCGTACGTTTGAGCGAAGCCCCCCTGGGCTAAGTTGAGCCCTATGGCATCAACGCAAGCCCAGATCCTCGTCGCATCGAACCGCGGCCCGGTCTCATACGCACAGGATGAGACCGGGACGCTCACAGCCAAGCGCGGCGGCGGCGGCCTGGTCTCCGGGCTCTCGGCGATCGGCCCGGAGGCCGGTGCGCTGTGGGTGTGCTCGGCCCTGGGCGACGGCGACCGAGAGGCCGTACGCCGCGGCGTCGGCGAAGAGGGCGTACGGATGCTGGACATCCCGGCCGACGTACACGAGGACGCGTACAACGGCATCGCGAACTCCGTGCTGTGGTTCATGAGCCACATGCTGTACCAGACGCCGCTGGAGCCGGCCTTCGGCGCGGAGTTCCGCAGACAGTGGGCGTCCTTCGAGACGTACAACCGGGCCTTCGCCGAGGCCCTGGCCGAGGAGGCGGCACAGGGCGCCTCCGTGCTCGTGCAGGACTACCACCTGACGCTGGCCCCCCGCATGCTGCGCGAGCTGCGCCCCGACCTGCGGATCGGCCACTTCTCGCACACGCCGTGGGCTCCGCCGGAGTACTTCCGGCTGCTGCCCGACGACATCGCCGCGCAGTTGCTCGGCGGGATCCTGGGCGCCGACCGGGCCGCGTTCCTGACCCAGCGGTGGGCGGACGCGTTCACCGACTGCTGTCATGCCGTGCTGGGGCCCGGCATTCCGTCGGGTACGCGGATCGGGGTGCACGGGCTCGGTGCGGACGCGGACTTCCTCCGGAAGCGGTCGCATGAGGCCGACGTGGACGAGCGCATGGTTTCGCTGCGCGAGCAGATCGGCGAGGGCCGCAAGGCGATCGTGCGGGTGGACCGGACGGAGCTGTCCAAGAACATCGTGCGGGGGCTACTGGCGTTCCGGCAGTTGCTGGAGGACCAGCCGTCGTGGCGCGAGCGCGTCGTGCACGTGGCCCTCGCGTATCCCTCGCGGCAGGACCTGGCCGTGTACCGCGACTACATGACCGAGGTGCAACGGCTCGCGGACGAGATCAACTCCCAGTACGGGACGCCTGGCTGGACCCCGGTCGTGCTCCACCTGAAGGACGACTTCGCCCGCTCGCTCGCCGCGTACCGGCTGGCCGACGTGGCCCTCGTCAACCCCATCCGCGACGGGATGAACCTCGTCGCCAAGGAGGTGCCGGTCGTCTCCGACGCGGGGTGCGCGCTGGTGCTCTCGCGGGAGGCGGGGGCGTACGAGGAGCTGGGCGAGGACGCGATTGTCGTGAACCCGTACGACGTTTCGGGCACCGCCCGCGCCCTGCATGAGGCATTGTCGATGCCACTGGACGAGCGGGCGGAGCGTACGAAGCGGCTCGCCGCCGCGGCTACTGCGCTTCCTCCGGCCCAGTGGTTCTTGGACCAGCTGGAAGCGCTGCGCGCCGCGGCGTAATAGGCCGGTTGAACAGTGCGGGTTCGTTGTGGCTGATCGCGCAGTTCCCCGCGCCCCTGACAAGAGGGCCTGCGGCCTTTTTCAGGGGCGCATCTGTGTTGCCAGTGATTCGAGGAGGCGTACGACGCCTGCCGGGCCGTCCACCACCAAGTCCGCGCGATCTGCGAGCTCCTTGACCTCGTTGCTGCCGCTGCACACCAGCAGTCCGGGAACACCGTTCGAGCGGAGTTCCTCAACCGCGGCGAACGCCGGGAGATCTCCCAGGTCATCGCCTGCGTACGCCACCATCCCTGCGCCGACCTCTCGTACGTACTCGCGGAGCGCCACGCCCTTGTCCATGCCCGGCGGGCGCAGCTCCAGGACCAGGCGGCCCGGCTCGACGACCAGGCCGTGGCGGGCGGCGAGGTCCGTGAGGGGTTCGCGCAGGGCCTCGAAGGCGGCCTGTGGGTCCGAGGCTCGGCGGGTGTGGACCGCGACGGCGCGGCCCTTCTCCTCGATCCAGGTGCCCTGCCAGGCGCCGGAGCGGTCGAGGACGCCGGGCAGTTCGGCGCGGACGGCGGCGACGCCGGGGTGGGGCGGGGGCGCCGTGACGGTGCCGGTGACCGCGTCCCAGCGTTCGGCACCGTAGTGACCGAGGACGACCAGATGTTCAAGGCCGGGTACGTCCGCGAAGCCGCCGTGGCGGACCGCGACATCGGCCGGGCGGCCGGTGACGACGGCGACGGAGGCGACCTTCGGGGCGAGGGCGGCGAGCGCCGGGACCGCGTCGGGGTGGGCGCGGGCCTGCTCGGGGTCGGGGACGATCGGGGCGAGGGTGCCGTCGAAGTCGAAGGCGAGTACGGCCCGTTCGGGTCGCGCGAGGATGGCATCGAGGCCGTCACGTCCGGCCTGCGTCGCAGGAGTCGGCAATGGCGTCGGGGTCTTTGAGGGGTCCGCTTGGCTGCCCATACGGCGACCCTATCCGTCAGCGATCTGTCAGCGCTCGGCCCGGCGAGCGTCCCGTATTCGACGCAGCCGGTTCACGGTCACCGGATCGTGGGCCAGAGCACGCGGCGCATCAAGCAGGGCGTTCAGCAACTGGTAGTACCGAACCGGCCCCATCCCCAACTCTTCCCGTATGGCCCGCTCATTGGCCCCGGGCGAATCCCAGCCACGCCGCTCCAGCGCAAGTACGTCAAGCTCCAGTGGGGTCAGCTCCTCTGCCATGCGTCGACGCTACCGCGCCCCGAGGGCCCGCAGGCCCCGATGGAGGCCGGAGGCCTCCTAGGGGCGCGGGGCTGTATCGAATTGCGGCTCCGCCGCGTGGGCGCGACCAGCCACAACGCACCCGCAGCCGCCAAACGACATCCAACCCCGAGCTATTAGGCACCGCTACTCCGCGCTGTCGGCCGCCGAAGCCGACCGCTGCAGCGACCCCAGAACCGCGGCGGGCCGCGCATTGGGCCCCACCGCCTTGCCGATCTGCTGCTTGATGTCGGCGCTGACCTGCGCCCAGGACGTCTTGGCGACGGGATACAGCTCGGCGTTCTCAAGCTCGGACAGGAACGGGTCGAGATCCTTGTCGTTCTTGTCCACGGCCATCGCTTCGGAGGCGGAGGTGGTCACGGGCAGCAGGTTGTACTCGTGGGAGAACTCGAGCACGTTCTTCTCGCTGTAGACGAAGTCGAGGAACTCACCGATCTCCTCGCCGTTGCCGTTCTCCTTGAACGCCATCATCCAGTCGGCGACACCCATCGTGGCCTTGGCCCTGCCGTTGATGCCGGGCAACGGCACCATGCCGTACTCCACGCCCTTCTTCTCGGCGGCCTGCATCAGCGAGGGGTGACCGTTCAGCATGCCGACCTCGCCGCGCGTGAACGCCTCGAAAGCGTCGGCGCGGTTGAGCTTGCCGGGCGGGGTCGGCCCGGTGAGGCCCTTGCCCACCAGGTCGTTCTTGAGCCAGTTGAAGGTCGCGATGTTCTGGTCGGAGTCGAGGCCGTACGAGCCCACGGTGCCGGTGTAGCCGTCGCCGCCGCTCAGCAGCCACATCATGGTCTCGGCCTGGGCCTCCTCGGGTCCGAGAGGCAGCGCGTACGGCGTCTCGACGCCGCGGGACTTCAGGACCCGGGCGGCGTCGGCCAGTTCGCTCCAGCTCTCCGGCGGGGTGAGGCCGGCCTCGTCGAAGAGCTCCTTGTTGTAGAACAGCAGCCGCGTGGAGGAGGCGAACGGCATGCCGTACTGCACCCGGCCCACCTCGCCCGCCTCGGCGAGTCTCGAGACGAAGTCGGCCTGGACGGGTATGGAGAGCAGTTCGTCGACCTCGTACAGCTGCCCCTTCGCGGCGTAGTCGGCGTACGCGCCGATCTGCGCCATGTCGGGCGCCTCACCGTCGGCGACCATCTGTTTGACCTTGGCGTCGACCTCGTTCCAGGAGTAGACGCTGACGTCGACCTCGATACCGGGGTTCTTCTTCTCGTACTCCTTGACCAGCTTGTCCCAGTACTTCTGGGAGCTGTTCGCCTCGGAGTCGCCGTAGTCGGCGGCCACCAGCTTGAGCGTCGTGTTCGGGGTGGCCGCGGTGCCGCCGGAGCAGCCGCCGAGTGCCGCCGTCACGCCCATTGCGGACACCATCGAGATGAAACCTGTCACTCGTCGCCGCACCGCTGTTTTCCCCATCTGTCGTACTCGTCACGGTAGTTGAAGACCGGATAACCGGAATGCCAAGGTCTACAGTACCCGAGTGGACTAGACCTCTCGTGGGGTCAGGGGCGAGACTGTATCCGTGAGACACGTCATCGCCCTCGATGTGGGCGGCACCGGGATGAAGGCCGCCCTCGTGGGGGCGGACGGCGCACTGCTCCACCAGGCCCGCCGCGCCACGGGCCGGGAGCGCGGCCCCGACGCCGTCGTGGAGTCGATCCTCGGCTTCGCGGCCGATCTGCGCGCGCACGGCGAGCACCGCTTCGGCGAGCCCGCGTCCGCCGCCGGCATCGCCGTCCCCGGCCTCGTGGACGCCGAGCGGGGCCTCGCCGTGTACGCGGCCAACCTCGGCTGGCGTGACGTACCCCTTCGGGATCTGCTCGGCGAGCGCCTGTACGGCGTCCCGGTCGCCCTCGGGCACGATGTGCGCACCGGCGGCCTCGCCGAGGGACGGCTCGGGGCGGGGCGGGGAGCCGACCGGTTCCTGTTCGTGCCGCTCGGCACCGGGATCGCGGGCGCGATCGGTATCGACGGCCGGGTGGAAGCGGGCGCGCACGGCTTCGCGGGCGAGATCGGCCACATCGTCGTACGGCCCGGGGGCACCCCGTGTCCGTGCGGGCAGCACGGCTGCCTGGAGCGGTTCGCGTCCGCGTCGGCGGTGAGCGCGGCCTGGGCCGAGACGTCCGGTGACGCTCAGGCGGACGCGGCCGACTGCGCGAAGGCCGTGGAGTCCGGGGACCCCCGGGCGCTCGCGGTCTGGCAGGAGGCGGTGGACGCTCTCGCGGACGGCCTCGTCACCGCGCTCACCCTGCTGGACCCGCGCACACTGATCATCGGTGGCGGCCTGGCCGAGGCGGGGGAAACCTTGTTCACACCGCTACGGGCGGCGGTCGAGCGCCGGGTGACCTTCCAGAAGCTGCCCACGATCGTCCCGGCGGCGCTCGGGGACACGGCCGGCTGCCTGGGCGCCGGGCTGCTGGCCTGGGACCTTCTGTCCACCACACCTACTGCCCCCTCGGAGGTAACCACCTGATGGCCACTAGCAAAGTGCTCGCCGGTGCCCAGGTGGTGCTGCCCACCGGGATCGTGGACGGCGGACGCGTGATCGTGGACGGCACGCGCATCGCCGGGAGCGCTCCCTCCGACGCCGACGTACTGGACCTGACCGGCCACTGGCTGGTGCCGGGATTCGTCGACATCCACAACCACGGCGGCGGAGGCGCGTCCTTCACCTCCGGGACGGTCGACGACATCCTCAAGGGCGTCCACACGCACCGGCTGCACGGCACCACGACCACCGTCGCGACGACCGTCACCGTCGACATGGACGCGCTGGCCCAACGCGCCGGGCTGCTCTCCGAGCTGGCCGAGCAGGGCGACATCGCGGGCGTCCACTTCGAGGGACCGTTCATCTCGCCGTGCCGCAAGGGCGCGCACTCCGAGGAACTGCTGCGCGACCCGGACCCGGCGGAGGTGCGCAAGCTGATCGACGCGGCGCGCGGCCAGGCCAAGATGGTGACGCTCGCCACGGAACTGCCGGGCGGCGTCGACTCCGTACGCCTCCTCGCGGAGCACGGGGTGATCGCGGCGATCGGGCACACGGACGCGACGTACGAGCAGACGGTGTCGGCCATCGAGGCGGGCGCCACCGTGGCGACGCACCTCTACAACGCGATGCCCGTCCTCGGTCACCGCACTCCGGGCCCGATCGCCGCGCTCCTGGAGGACGAGCGGATCACGGTCGAGCTGATCAATGACGGTACGCATCTGCATCCGGCGTCCCTCCAGCTGGCGTTCCATCACGCGGGCGCGGACCGGGTGGCGTTCATCACGGACGCGATGGACGCGGCGGGCTTCGGCGACGGCCGTTATCTGCTCGGCCCGCTGGAGGTCGAGGTCAGCGAGGGCGTGGCACGCCTGGTGGAGGGCGGCTCCATCGCGGGCTCGACCCTGACGCTCGACCGTGCCTTCAAGCGGGCCGTCACCGTGGACCGGCTGCCCGTCGAGGATGTGGTCGCCGCCATCTCCGCCACCCCGGCCAGGCTGCTCGGCCTGTACGACCGGGTGGGCTCGCTGGAACCGGGCAAGGACGCGGACCTGGTGATCCTGGACGCAGGCTTCGCCCTCAAGGGCGTGATGCGCCGGGGAGAATGGGTGGTTGAGCCCCAACTGGGCTGATTCGGCCGTACGTTGAGCCCGGGCGGGCCGACCTGCGGAACTGTGCCGACCGCCGTACCTTTGGCATGATCTGGCATCCGGACAAAGGAAGCGCCCACTCGTACTCGGGGGAGGTCGGCCCAGGTGATCCTCACGGTCACGCTGAACACCGCTCTCGACATCACCTACCACGTACCGTCCCTGCGCCCGCACACCTCGCACCGCGTCACCGAGGTGACCGAACGCCCCGGCGGCAAGGGCCTGAACGTGGCCCGGGTGCTGGCGGCGCTCGGCCACGAGGTGACGGTGACGGGTTTCGTGGGCGGGCCGACCGGCAGGGCACTCCAGGATCAGCTCACGTCCACACCGGGTGTCGTGGACGCGCTGGTCCCGGTGACGGGGCCGACCCGCCGCACGATCGCGGTGGTCGACACGGCGACCGGTGACACGACTCAACTCAACGAGCCGGGCCCGCTCGTCTCCCCCGCCGAGTGGCGGGCGTTCCAGGACGTGTACGAGGGCCTGCTGCCCGCCGCCTCCGCGGTAGCCCTGTGCGGCAGCCTCCCGCCCGGCGTCCCGGTAGGCGCGTACGCCCAACTGGTCCGCGCGGCCCGGTCCGCGTCGGTCCCGGTCCTCCTCGACACCAGCGGCGAGCCCCTGCGCAGAGGCGTCGCCGCCCGCCCCGACCTCGTCAAACCGAACACCGACGAACTGGCCGAACTCACCGGCTCCCACGAGCCCTTCCAGGCAACGAGGGACGCCCGCCGCCGAGGCGCCCATGCGGTGGTCGCGTCCCTGGGTGCCGAGGGCCTGCTGGCTCTGAACGCGGAGGGCCACTGGCGAGCGGCCCCGCCGGCCCCGGTCGAGGGCAACCCGACGGGTGCGGGCGACTCGGTGGTCGCGGGCCTGCTGTCGGGCCTGGTGGACAACTTGCCGTGGCCGGAGAGACTGGCCCGCGCGGTCGCGTTGTCGACGGCGACGGTACTGGCGCCTGCGGCGGGCGAGTTCGATGCCCGGGTATACGAGGAGTTGGCGGGCCGGGTCGCCGTGAGCGGAGACGTCACGGCAGCGTGAGACCGCCTTTGGCCGATAAACGCTCCATCCCCCAACCGCTCAGAACATATGGTCGCCAGCGACCAAAGATCTACTTCTTGTTGGTGGAAGTCATGTACCGCATAAGGAAGTTCGCGCGACTCGCAGCCGTCGGCGGCGCCTCGGTGGGCCTCGTCGCCGCCATGAGTTCCGCAGCCTCGGCACCGATCGAGCCGGCGTCTGGATGAACGATGGCCACCCGTTCAGCATCCGCGCCAGTGCGAGCACCTCGTCCGCCAAGATCGCGACCGTCAGGGATGCTGACATTAGGGTGCCTTGCACCACGACCCCGTGCACGGGGAAGGATGGCGGCTCGTACACCTGCTGGTCCGGGGGCCCTCGCGACAACGTCTGGCTCAAGGTGAAGTTGGGGAGCAGGCTGGGCTGGGTGGCTGGCCGGTGCGTCGAAGGCGGACGTCTCTAGTGTGTTGAACCGGGGGACGTCGGAGTGCCAGGCACTCCGACGGCCCTCAGTACACGGAATCGCTGTCGCGGCTCAACTGCTGGTCTTCTGGCGAGCGCCCCCGCCACGCCCGGTCGAGGGCAACCCGACGGGCGCGGGCGCGATTCAACGGTCGCGGGCCTGCTGTCGGGTCCGGTGGCGAACTTGCCGTGGCCTAGTCCTGGACCTTGCCCTTCTTCAGCCAGAACTGGTCCAAAAGCACATCGCACTTGTCACCGGCCTGGCAGGCCAGCGAAATCGTGTTGGTGCCCTTGTTGAGCGTGGGCCACGCGTAGGTCTTCTGCCAGCCGTTCTCGAAGCCGTCCTTGGCACCAGCGAAGTTGCTCATGTTCAGCTTGCTGCCGAACGGCTTGCCGTTGACGATGAGCGTCATCTCCTGGCGGTCCTTGCTGGCGACGCTGAATCCCGCGAAGAAGGTGTAGAGACCCTTCTCGGGGATATCGTCAACCTTCCAGGTGACCGTGGAACCGACCGCATTCAGGCCCGCCACGTACGTACCGCCCTCGGCACGGGAACCGTCGACGTCCGAAGCCACCTGCGCGCTGCCCCCGAGCTTCAGCGCCTTCGCGTCGATCTCCGGCAGCTTCACGTCGTCGTCCTTCGCCGGCTTCGAAGCCGGCGCGCTCGGCTCGGTGTTCTGCCCCGCCGTCGGGGTCGAACCCGCCGCTTTGTCGCCCGCGGGATCTTCGTCGCCGCCGGCCATCGCGATCCCGATGCCGATCACGACGGCCGCGACCACGGCGATCGCGCCGATCAGGAGACCCTTGGTGTTGGGACCACGGCCACGGCCGCCACCACCCAAGCCGCTGCCCGACAGGGGCGTGCGGGTCGTGGGGGCGCCGCCGGGGAACGTCTCGGGGGCCTGGTAGTGGGACTGGCCGTACGTGCCCTGCCCCTGCTGGGCCGGAGCCTGCGCGTACTGCGCGGTCGGGGCTGTCCGGGAAGCCTGCTGTGCCTGTTGGCCGTACTGGCGCTCGCCGACCGCCCGCACCCGGTTGACCGAACCGGGGTAGCCATAGCCGCCGCTTCCATCGGGCGGCGTGGCTCCGGCGGCCTGACCGTCGGCGTACAGATAGCCGAACGGGTCGTCGTCCTCGGGCGTGCTCGCGCCGTTGTTGCCGGGCGTCATCCCTTGGTCTCCTAAGCGGGTTTGGTGCAGATGCGATGGGTGGGTAGAGGGGCGAGCCTACCCGCTCCAGAGGCCCCAAACGGGTGATTCAGCTCGCACACTACCGCTGACCTGCGCTTCAGCCCGCACGCCGATGCGCTTTGGGACGAGACCGTTTCTCTACGTACATCCGCTCGTCAGCAGACTTCAACACTTCGTCCGCAGTCATGCCGCAATGTGCCCATCCGATGCCGAAGCTCGCACCGACCCGCATCGCGCGGCCGTCGACCCGGATCGGCTGGATGATCTCGTTGCGCAGCCGGACCGCGAGGTCCTGTGCGTCGGCCCGGCCGAGCCCGTCGGCGAGGACCACGAACTCGTCGCCGCCGAGCCGCGCGACCGTGTCCCCGTCCCGTACGCCGCTGCTGAGCCGTCGCGCCACCTCGATCAGCACGGCGTCGCCGGCGTTGTGCCCGAAGCGGTCGTTGATCGACTTGAAGCCGTCGAGGTCGCAGAAGAGCACCGCGAGCCCCTTCGTGCCGTCGTCCGTCTCGCCCTGCGGTGCGACGGTGTGCACGTGATGGTCGTACGCGTCGAAGGCCTCGGGACCCGGCCGGAAGTCGAAACCGTGCCCGTCCGCGTCGTACGCGGGCGCCAAACCGTGTTCCCCGTACTCACCGTGCTGCGCGTAGGCAGCGTCCAGCGTGTCCACGGGGCCGGGGGCAACGGACGCGGGGCGGCTGCACAGCCGGGCGGAGAGCCGGGCGCGCAGCTCGGCGGAGTTCGGCAGTCCGGTGAGCGAGTCGTGCGAGGCGCGGTGGGCGAGCTGGAGCTCGCGGCGTTTGCGCTCCTCGATGTCCTCGACGTGGGTGAGCAGGAAGCGCGGCCCGTCGGTGGCGTCCGCGACCACGCTGTTGCGCAGGGACACCCACACGTATGTCCCGTCGCGGCGCCCGAGCCGCAGTTCGGCGCGCCCGCCCTCCGCGGACGTACGCAGCAGGGTGCCGATGTCCTCGGGGTGGACGAGGTCGGAGAAGGAGTAGCGGCGCATCGCGGAGGCGGGGCGGCCGAGGAGGCGGCACAGCGCGTCGTTGGTCCGCAGGATGCGCCCGTGCTGGTCGCCGCCCATCTCGGCGATGGCCATGCCGGAGGGGGCGTACTCGAAGGCCTGGCGGAAGCTCTCCTCGCTGGCGCGCAGGGCCTGCTGCTCCCGCTCCAGGCGGACGAGGGCGCGCTGCATGTTGGCCCTGAGCCGGGCGTTGCTGATCGCGATGGCGGCCTGGAACGCGTACATCTGCAGGGCCTCGCGCCCCCAGGCGCCGGGCAGACGTCCGTTGCGCGGGCGGTCGACGGAGAGCACGCCGATCAGCTCACCGCAGGCGCCGCCGGGCACGCCCGGCGTGTACATGGGCGCGAAGAGGCGGTCGGAGGGGTGCCACTCGTCCTCGAAGCGGGGCGGGGGGCCGTCGGTGTACCACTGCGGAACGTCGTCGTCGTCGAGGACCCAGCCCTCGGTGTGGGGTATGAAACGCAGGTCGCCCCAGGCCTCGCCCATGCTCAGCCGGCGCTCCCAGGAGGCGCGGGAGCCGACGCGGCCGGTGATGAGCGCCTCGGCGGCGGAGTTGCCCGCGAAGGCGGCGACGACGAGGTCCCCGTCGGGGCGTACGAGATTGACGGCGGCGATTTCGTAGCCCAGGCCCGTCACGACTCCGTCGGCGACGGTCTGCAGCGTGTCGGCCAGGCTGCGTGCCGTGTTCATGTCGGCCATGACCTGATGCAGCTGCCGCAGGGTCGCAAGACGGACGTACGGCTCCGACTCGGTCTCCATGCTCGCTCTCCCCGAGACCTCGACAGCAACTCCAGAGTTGTCCGGGCTTCTCGCCTGTCTTCTCTCTCGTCTGTACTGATCGACTACCGACTATGGACTGGTCGCTTACTGATCGCCTGGCCGATCCCTGGATCGCCTATCGATTACAGCGTCTCCGCCACTGAATCACAGCGCGCTGCCCACTCGGTACACAGGGTCAACAAAATATGGCCCTTGTGACTCAAGTCACAGCTAAAGATGAGCAGTTGAGTAGAGTTTCTGTGTTTTCACCATGCGTTTACTGAACGCGAATATGTCGAGCCTGTGAGGTTACCCCGGACTCGGCACGAACGTCGGCCGGACGGCGGTCGGAATATCGGTCCTAGGTCCCGGCTCGGGCGATGGTCCGATGCGCGGGCCGGAGCGAGGAGACTAGCGTCTTGGGCGTGCTGACGACTCCTCCTGCCCCCCGCGTGCCCCTGACCCCCACCGCCGGCGGGCATGCTGATGGGGTGAGTGACGACGAGTTCCGTGCCGCCATGTCCCGGCTGGCCGCGGGCGTGGTGCTGGTGACCGCGCACGAGCCCGCACTGGATCCCGAGGGCCCGGGCGGTGAGGACGTCGGGATGACGGCGACCGCCTTCATGTCCGTGTCCCTGGACCCGCCCCTGGTCCTGGTCAGCCTGCGCGACGGCTCCCGCATGGACGACCTGCTCGCCGAACAGCCCCTGTGGGCGGTCTCTGTCCTCTCCGAGAGCCAGCGCCATATCGCGGGCCGCTTCGCCATGAAGGGCCGTATTTCCGACCGCCTCCTCTTCGAGGACATTCCGTACGTACGCGGAGAGGCCTCCGGGGCGCTGCTCGTGCGCGGCGCCCTGGCGACCCTGGAGTGCAGGACCGAGCAGCGGGTGCCCGCGGGCGATCACACGCTGGTGATCGGGCGGGTGCTGACGGCGTCGGTGCCGAGTGCGGACGGGGGGCCGTTGGCGTACTTCAAGGGGCGGTACCGGCAGTTGGGGTAGGCCGCCCCGTCTTGCCGTCTCGGTGAGCGGGTCGCTCACGGTCCCCAGTCGCGCCCGGAGCGCCCGCGCTTGGTGTCGGACCGCTGCTTCTTCTGCCGCAGCCGGCGTTCGTTGATTCCGCGGGGGATGCGGGTGGGCCGGCGGGGCTTGGGCGGCGGGGCGGTGGCTTCCGCGAGCAGGGCGGCGAGGCGGACGGCGGCGGTCTCGCGGTTGCGCCACTGGGAGCGGTGCTCGGAGGCTCGTACGCCGATGACTCCGTCGACGAGCTTCGGGGCGAGCCGTTCGAGGGCGCGGGCCTTCCACACCTCGGGCAGGGCTTCCGTCTTCGCGAGGTCGAACCGCAGCTCCACCTGCGAGTCGCTCGTGTTGACATGCTGGCCACCGGGCCCCGAGGAGCGCGAGAAACGCCACGTCAGCTCGGCCTCGGGGAGCGAGACGGAGCCGCGGATGACGTAGGGACCAGACATGGCTCCATGGTCGCGTGTGTGTCCGGTCCACGTCACGTGCTTTTCGGGGGCCTGGGATTCGCGGCCCTCGAGTTCCAGGCCCTCGAGTTCCAGGCCCTCGAGTTCCGAGCCCTCGGTGCCTCGAGTCGGAACTTGCCGATTCGGTTTTGGCCGTGGCTGGCCGGTGTGTCCCTCGTCAGGGTGAACGGGGCCGGTTACCGGGATCCTGCGTGTGCCGGGAACGCATGATCGATGCTGGCAGTCGGGTTCGTGGTGACCTCGGAGGAGGGGGAGGCCAGTGGCACGTCAGCGCGGCAGGAAGCGTACGTTGCGTACGATCGCGCCCCCGTTCACCGTGGCGGCACCCTCGGGTGCCCGGATCCGGGACCGGCTGCGTTTCGATGTCGCGGACATGAAGGTCCTCACCCTGGTCGGGCAGCACCTCGGCCGTCAGCAGCGGGCGGATCTCGCCGAGCGCATCGCGCTCGGCCCGGTGCCGGTGAAGAACAACCGTCGGGCAGAGCGGAAGAAGAAGCTGACGGCGGTGTCGTCGTCGCGCTGGGCGGGGGCGATGACCCGCGCCGGCGAGGACCAGTACCAGCTCAGCATGCGCTGCCTGCACGACGAGCGGGCCGGACTGCGCCGCGCCATCGGCACGATCGCCCGTCGCCTCGCGGTGCCGTGCGGGCAACGCAAGGGAAAGGCGCGCGGCTACGCCGACCAGAACGAACGCTTCCAGAAGCAGCGCCGCCTCCAAGCACTCAAAGCCCGTCTTGCCGTGGTCGAGCAGCGCATCACCGTAGGCCGCCCGGCTGTCGTGGTGGGCGGACGGCGTCTGCTGCACACGCGCCACCACCTCACAGAGGCCGGGCTGAGCGTGCCCGAGTGGCGCGAACGCTGGGACGCGGCACGCCTGTTCCTCACCGCCGACGGCGAATCGGGGGCCCCGCACGGGAACTACACGATCTGCGTCGACCCGGTGGACGGCAGCGTGACGCTCGTGCTGCCCGAGCCGCTGCGGCACCTGGCGAACGCACCACGTGGCCGCTACCGGCTCGGCTGCACCGTCACCTTTTCCCACCTGCGGCAGGAGTGGCTGGACCGGGTCACCACGAACCGGTCCGTGCGCTACGACATCGTGTACGACCCGGCCCGCGCCCGCTGGTACCTCGACGCCT
>NZ_BAAASJ010000053.1:0-28234 GCF_039532825.1 Streptomyces vastus | reverse complement strand
GAGCCCTGAAAACACCGTTGCCACAAGGGAGTTGACATCTCGCATACAACGTCAACGACGCCCGTCACCTGCCGTCACCACCGACTACGGAACAGAGCCGAACGTTTTACAGTCCCAAACACGGCAGCACAGCTGACGGCGCTCTTCGAATGGGCTGCGCCGGTCCAGGTGGGGTGCACGAGGAGCCGGTGCGAGAGCTGGCCGATCGCGAAGACGTAGACCAGGTCGAAGAACAACTCCAGCGGCGTGACCTCCCGGCGCGCCGGGTCGCTGGTCAACTGCACGATGACTCTCCTCGGTGCGGGAGGCGTCCGACTTTGTCGTGCCTCCTGGGGGCCGGTGTCCGTGTGAACGGTCAGTCGGCGAGGAAGGCGCTCACCTGGCCGGCGAAGTCCTCGGCGTGTTGGAAGAGGAAGGCGTGCCCGGCGTCGCTGTAGGCGACGAGGGTGGCGTCGGGAACGTACTGGACGGCGGTGTAGGACGCCAGGGCGGGGATCATCGCGTCCTTGATGCCGGTGGCGTACAGAACGGGCTGCCGGATGGTTGCCAGGTCCGCGCGCACCTGCTCGAAGGGGATCGACGCGTCCTTCTGGATCGCGGCGATCTGGCCCATGGCCGCGGCCTCGGACACGTCGGGGCGTCCGGCGGCCAGCCGGGTGGCCACCCTGGCGAGGTGTTCGTACCCGGCGGCGCGGCCGGTGTCCGTCTCGGGAAAGAACAGGAACACCAGGTCGTCCCCGGTGGTCTCGGGCTTGGTCATGGTGGCCCGCACCTTCGGGTTCGGGTCGGGCGCGCCGGGCACCTGCCCGCCCGGGTTGGCGGCCGCCACGACCAGCTTGCGCACCAGGTCGGGCCGAAGGCGGGCGATGTGCTGGGCGACGGTGCCGCCCACCGTCCAGCCGAGCAGGTCCACCTGGGGCAGACGGAGAGCCTCGATGAACTCGACGGTGCCGTCGGCCAGACCCTCGACCGAGTCTCGCGGGGTGCCGGTGGTGTAGCCGGTGCCGACGTTGTCGAACACGATCACGTCATGGCCGGCGGCGAGGTGGTCCAGGAACTCCGGGTCCCACCAATCGAGGGTCCCCCGGACCCGGTTCAGCAGGACCAGCGGGACACCGCCCCGCGGGCCGATGCGCCGGTAGGTGAACGTCGCGGAGGGTCCTTCCACGGTGAGGTCCTCGGCCGCGTCTGCAATGTATGTGCTCATGGCGGGGTTCGCTTTCCTGTCGATGTGTCGTGGAGGTCTTCTGGGAGTCGTCAGGCGGGCAGGTGGTTGAGCTTGCGCAGCTGCTGGTCGAAGATGCGGGAGGGGACCATGCGGCGCATGGTGCGGACGCGTCCGGTCATGGCGCCGGCGGTGTAGCGCAGCTTGGGCTTGGCGTCGGTGGCCGCCGCGACGATCTCCTTGGCGACGACGGCGGGGTCGTCGCCGTCCTTGACCGCGCCGGCCATGTACTCCTCGAAGGCGAGCCGCCGCTTGGCGTAGACGTCCAGGGGCTGGTCGGGCCGCACGGTGGCCGCCTCGATCGCGGTGTTGGTCCAGGCGGGTTCGACGAGCAAGGACCGTACGCCGTACTCGCGTACCTCGTGGTCGACGGACTCCGAGTAGCCTTCGACGGCGTGCTTGGAGGCGGCGTAGACCGCCATGTAGGGCTGCGGGATGAACCCGACGATGGACGAGATGTTGATGATCCGTCCGCTGCGCTGGGCGCGCATGTGCGGCAGGACGGCGTTCGTCATGCGGATGACGCCGAAGACGTTGATGTCGAAGAGGCCCTGCGCCTGCGCGGCGGAGCTTTCCTCGGCGGCGCCCGCCGAGCCGATACCCGCGTTGTTGATCAGGACGTCGATCCGCCCGAACCGGTCGATCACCTCGCCGACCGCAGCGGTCACCGAATCGTCGCTGGTCACGTCCAGGTCGAGGAAGGTCACGCCCTTCACAGGGGTGACGTGCACGGTGTTGCGGCTGGTGCCGACCACGTCGTAGCCCGCCGCGGCCAGCGCGAGCGCGGCTGCCTTTCCGATGCCGGAGGACGCACCCGTGATGAGGGCTACCGGTCGTGTCGTCGTTGCCATTTCGGACTCCTGACTCAGGGGATCGCGTGTGTCTTGCCGTGTAGGGGATCGCTTCCGGTGCCCCCTCAATCGGTTTCACCAATGTATCAGGTTTACCTGTAGCGGCAACAACAGAGCATCAATTAATCGGTTATCCGTAGCGTCAACGCATCCTCTACGGAGGGTCACCGGATGGGCTGACGCTGCCGGGCAGGGGTCGTTCCAAGGTGCCGCCGGCTCCATGGAGCAGACCCGCGGACGGCGGGCTGAGCTGCAACGACGTGTTGGGCCGGGCGGACACGCAGGCCGTCGCCGTGACGGCCGGGACGACGCACCGACCCTTTCGCGGCCAGCACGCGCCGCCGGCCGCGGGGGCGCCTCAGTCGCCCATTGGGCCCATGGCTTCGATGGCGGCGCAGAGGTGAGCGGATGGTCTGGGGTGCGCAGTCGTGACGCGGAGGGCTGCGAGGGCGCCGGGGGGACTCTCTGCGTGGCTCTGCCCCGCCGGACGGGGCTCCGGCGGGGCAGGTGTGTTGATCGGCCGTCACCGTGTGCGGTGTCGGTGACCGTCTCGCGGTGATGGATTGATGGGTTGTCAGTGGTCGAGGAAGGTGTTCACCTCGGCGCCGAACTTGGCGGCGTACTGGAAGAGGAACCCGTGGCCGGCGTTCGGGTAGATGCTGAGCTGGGCGTTGGGGAGGTACTTGGCCAACAGGCGGGAGTTCTTGGGGGGCATCAGGATGTCGCTGTCCCCGTCTGCGACCAGCGTGGGCTGGAAGAGGGCGTCGAGCCGCACCAGCTTGGACTTGTCCGGGATGCCCCACTCCGACATCGCGGTGAGCTGCGCGTCGCGGGTCTGGAGGCTCGCGGGCGCGTCGTGGTCAGTGGTGCGCTGGCCGAGGCGCTGCAGGAACTCAGTTCCGGCGGCCTGGCTGGATGCGGTGTTCTTGAAGAACAGGAAGAGGAGGTCGGCAGGGCCGGGGTCGTCCGCCAACACGCTCGCCAGCACCTTGGGGTCGGACGCCCTCTGGTCGACCCCGCCCTGCGGGCCGGTGCCGGCCAGGACGACGCGACGGACCTGCCAGGGGCGCCGCAGGGCGACCTCCTGAGCCACCTGGCCGCCGAGGGAGAAGCCGAACACGTCGTAGCGGGGCAGCTTGAGGGCGTCGATGAAGTCGATGGCGTCCAGGCTCATCTGCTGGATGGTGCTGGGTGTGGTGCCGGTTGAGCCGCCGACGCCGACGCTGTCCACGAGGATGACCTCGCGCTTGGCGGCGATGGTGTCGATGAGCTTGGGGTCCCAGTTGTCGAGGGTGCCGCGGTAGTGCTGGAGGAAGATCAGGGGCACGCTGCCGGCGCTGGGGTTGCCGAAGCGCCGGTACTGGTAGGTGACGCCGTTGGCGGCCTTGACGCGCAGGTTGGGGGCGGTGGCGGCGCTCTGGGGGCTCTGCGTCTGTACGACCGCGTGACGGGTGACGCTGGAGCTGTCGCTCACTGCGCTCGCCACACTCGGCGCGGCGCCGGCGACGGCGGCGACGACCGACAGGGTGGCCAGCGCCACTGCGGTGCGTCGGGAGACACGGGTGCGTAGCTTCGTTGTGGGCATGCCAATTCCTTGAGTCGGGCTCGGATGTCTCCTCCGGCAGGGGAGACGGGATACCGGCCGTGAGCGACGGTCGTGCAGATGCCCGCTCCGTCGGTGCGGCGCGATCCCTTAACAGTGTCACTAAGGTATCAACTATCGCCAGAGTTGCAACATCGGAGAATCAATTAATGAGATACCCGTAGCGTTCCCGTATCCTCTACAAGGGACCGGTTAGCGAACCAGACAGGAGACAGACATGGGCCGAGCACTGCGGGCAGATGCCGAGCGCAGTGTGCGCGCGATTCTGGAGGCGGCCGAGCAGGTCTTCGCCCAGGACGCCGGCGCCTCCATGGAACAGGTCGCCGAAGCGGCGGGACTGACCAGGATCACCGTTCACCGCCGCTTCGCGAACCGGCAGGCCCTCCTGGAGGCACTCGCCGTCTCCGCCAAGCAGCAGCTCATCGACGCCATCGAGGAAGCCCGGCCGGACGCCGCTCCCGCACTCGTGGCGCTGCACCGAGTGACGGCGAACGTCCTACGGGTCAAGAACACCTGGCGCTTCACCCTCAGCCACGCCACCGCTCACACACCCGCCGCAGCCGCCCTCTGGGGCGAGATCAACACCCACACCGTCGATCTCATGAACCGGGCGCAGCGCGAGGGGCTACTCGCCCCGGACGCAGACCTGGAGTGGACGCGGCAGGTGTACTACGCCCTCCTCAGCGAAGCCATCAACAGGCCCGGCGCGGAGCAGGACCCTGCCGCGCAGGACCCGGACGCACTGGCCACGCTCGTCATCGACACCCTCCTGCACGGCGCGGGGCCACGCGGCTAAGTCGCAACGTCGCGACGGGACGCGAAATCTCCCATCGCTGCCGACGCCGCCCGCAGCGCGTCAGCAGCGCTCATGTCGGCCCCCGTCCCCGCGCCGCGAGCCTAAAGCCTTCTTCTTCCCGGTCCACATCGTGACCTCCAGCCAGCCTCGCCCGCTCTGCATGCCCCTGGAGGCGCGATCCGCAGTAAGCCGCTCTACAGCTGGGGCCATCGCTCGATTCAGCGATGGCGCCACACCTGTTGAACCGGATACCGTCATCTACACCGGCGCTGAGCTGCACTGAGTCGATGAACTCCTTCTCGCACCGCACCTCTTACCCCAGAGAAGGCTCCGAGTTCCCCTGAACCTGGACCCGCGCGCTTCCGTTTTCGACATGCTGCACCACCCCGAGCACGGCGACACCCGGGGCTGGTTGTATGTGCGCCGCAGAGCGCAGTTGGAGCATCTGCCGGTGGGGTACGGCATCGCCCCGCCGATCCAGGCGGTCCCGACTACGACCGACGTCGATCTCACGCGGGTCTGATACGAGGTGCTGCCCGCACGGGACGTCGATGGCCTGGTGCGACGCCGACGCACTCGGGGAGGCAAGTACGACGTGCGCGATGGTCAGCGACAGCGCATAGCGGCCGGTCCTGGCGTGCCAGCGCACCACTCGGTCGGAACCGACCCGGCGTTCGAGGGCCGGGATGCGCGCCATCTGGGCAATCACCAGAGCAATCGTGTAGCCGGCGAGCAGTCCGGTCATCCGGCCCGCGTTCACCAGCCGGTCGGCGGTCGTCGCGGCGACGGCGGGGGTGTTGCGCCACCACAGCCACAGGACGGCGGCGGCACCCGCCCAGGCGAGCACCAGCAACGGTGCCGCGGGGGAACGCCGGGGGCGTATCCGGCGGTTGGCCTGCCGTCTGCCCGCCCGGCTGTGCTGGATCGTCGTCAAGGCCGTACTTCCCTCTGCTTGCCTTGTGCCCCGGCACCATACACCGGCCGGTTGGCTGAAAATCGTCGGGCAAGGCGATGGCAGCGGCACCCGCCGCGGCGGCCCAAGGAGATCCACTCGGGTTGGTCCTCCCCTCCTGTGGCCCGGCCGACTCGCGTCCTTCTGCTCAACACCCCTCTCTCGTAACGTCATCACAGTTTGAAGTGGTCATGACGAAGGAAGGGATTTCATGGGCAGAGGTCTGCTTTCGCTGGTTCTCACCGCGGTCACCAGTGCCGCGTTACTCGCTGCTCCCCAGGACGCTGCTCCCCAGGACGCTGCCGTTCCGGCGGCCGCGGCGCCGGCCGCCACCACGCCGCCCGACGTGTACCGGCCGGTCCGTGGACCGGCCGCCCCAGCCGAGTACCGCTACCTCCAGAAGACCCTGCCTGGAGAGTCAATTCCGCGCCACGCCCACGACCTCGCCACGGCACAGGCGCGCGAACTGCCCACCGCCGGCGGGCGTTGGAAGGCCGTCGGGCCCACCAACATCGGCGGGCGCGTGGTCTCCCTCGCGCTCGACCCCCAGCGCGCCGACACCCTGTACGCGGCGGCCGCCAGCGGCGGGCTCTGGCGCAGCACCGATGCCGGAGCGACGTTCCACTCGGTGTGGCCCGACAGCTGGACCCAGGCCATGGGCGCGGTCGCCACCGCGCCGGACGGCACCTTGTACGTCGGAACCGGTGAACCCAACCCCGGCGGCGGAAGCATCACGTACGAGGGGACGGGGCTGTACCGCAGCACCGACGGCGGCGCCCACTGGAAGCCGCTCGGCCTGCGCGACTCCGGAGCGATCAGCGCCATCACCATCGACCCCGCCAACCCCCGCCGCATCTACGTCGCCGCTGCCGGATCGCTGTACAACGGCGGCGGCGACCGGGGCGTGTACCGCTCGGAGGACGGCGGCGCCACCTGGGAGCGGATCCTCGCGGGCGCCAACGAGTTCACCGGCGCCACCGAGATCGTCGTCGACGGCGACCGGCTCTACGCCGTGCTGTGGGACCACCGCCGCCGCCCGGACCTGCGGACGTACGGCGGTGTCGGCTCCGGTGTGTTCCGCAGCACGGACGGCGGCGAGAGCTGGCAGCGGCTCGGCGGCGGCCTGCCCGCCCAGGGTCCCGACGTGGGACGCATCGGTCTCGGCGTCGCGGGCGAGAAGCTCTATGCGATCGTCAACAAGTCCAACGGTTCCTTCGAGGGCTTCTACGCCTCCACCGACGGCGGCAACAGCTGGAACCGCACCCTGGCCAACCAGGCCCTCACCGACTCGCAGTCCACCTTCGGCTGGTGGTTCGGCAAGGTGTGGATCGACCCCCGGGACACCGAGCACGTGCATGTGGCCGGGGTCGCCCTGCTGACCTCGAAGGACGGAGGCGACACCTGGAGCGCCGACGACACGAGCATGCACGTCGACCACCACGCCATGGTGTGGGACCCGCGCCGCCCCGGCCGCGTCTACCTCGGCAACGACGGCGGCGTCTACCGCTCCGACTCCGGCGGCGACGGCGGCTGGGTCAAGTCCCGCCACCAGCCGTACACCCAGCTCTACAGCGCGGCGATCAGCCCGCAGGACGTCTCCAGGATCTCGGGGGGCGCGCAGGACAACGGCTCGCTGCGCTCCTGGGGCGGGGAGAAGTTCAACGAATACCTCGGCGGCGACGGCGAGGAGAACCTGATCAGCCCCACCGACGTGGACAACGTCTTCGCCTGCTACCAGTACGGCAACTGCTTCCGCTCCACCGACGGCGGCGACACGCTCACGTACTTCGCCGACGCGACCGCCTATCTGCGCCGCAACTGGTTCACCCCGGTGGTCTTCGACCCCCGCGACCCGAAGGTCCTCTACTACGGCTCCGAAGTGCTCAACCGCTCCACGGACGGCGGCGTGACCTGGCAGCCCATCAGCCCGGACCTGAGCGGCGGCCCGGGCCCCGACCCCCTCTACACCAACTTCGGCACCATCACCTCGATCGCCCCGACGGGCGACGGACGCACGGTGTACGTGGGCACGGACGACGGCCGTGTCTGGGTCACCAAGGATCTCGGGGCGACCTGGACGAAGCTGGCCGAGGGGCGGCCCTGGGTGACCCGCGTGGTCGTCGACCCGAAGAACCCCGAGCGGGTCTGGACCACGCACTCCGGCTACCGCTCCGGCTCCCCGCTCCCCCATGTGTACGGCAGCACCGACGGCGGCAGGCACTGGCGGAACCTGTCGGGCAACCTCCCCGCTGCCCCCGTCAACGACCTGGCCGTCGCGCGGGGCGGCCTGCTGTACCTCGCCACCGACCAGGGCGTGTTCACCAGCGTCACGGGCGGCGGCCTCTGGCTGCGCCTCGGCCGCGGCATGCCGCAGGTGCCGGTCGACGACATCGAGTACGACCCGGGGCACCGCCGCTTGGTGGCCGCGACGTTCGGCAGGGGCTTCTACGAACTGACCGCTCCCTGACCCCAGTCCCCTCCGGGCGTCCCGAGACCAGATGAGCGGACGCCCGGAGGCCCGCCAGCAGCGAGCGGGTCGCCGGCTCACCGCCGCAGTTCGGGACCGTGGCCCGAGCCGATGCCTTCGTCGTCGCAGCCGACCCACATCGAGAGGTCGTACGGAGTTTGCGGGATGAGCACGATCTCGGACTGCGCGGGACCCGGCGTCGGCTCCTTCGCCGCCGAGCCCTCCTGCAACAGGTCCAGGTCCTCCCTCAGGCGGTCGGCGTCCTCCTGTATCCGGCGGACGTCCAGCACGTCCCCGAGGCGGGTCTGCAGCCGACCCACTGATCGGACGAGGTCGATGAGAGCGTGCCGGGCGATGGCCAGTTCGTCGTGAACGGACACGGGGCCGCCTCCCTCCGGACAAGTTCGCAACAGGGCGTTCCGTGCACTGGTATGACGCAGGAGAGCGTCACAGGCCCATGGTGTCCGCGGCGACGACCGCGCACATGGGCCGTCAGGCCCTTCGGAAGGGGCCGAACAGCATGGGAGGGAGGCGCCGTTCGGGTTCCTCGGTCGAGGCCACCGGGCCAGGCGTCACTCGGACCGACGGCGCCGAGCCGTTTCTGGATGCGGCGGGGATTGTAAAAGCCGTCGATGTACTCGAAGAATCAGCCGCAGCGTGCAGTGTCTTGTGTTGCTCGGTGAATTGGGGCTCCGCCACCGCTTCAGCAGCACGCGCACAAAGGGGTGACCGGCAGTCATGGCGATCCCGGCGGTGGGTGTTCACCCGTGTGGGGTGATGTCGTTCATGGAGAGCCCTCGGGACGCTCTACAGAAAGCCTTGAATGTCGGTTTCCGAACCTCGCGCGTGCGTGGCTCTGATGATCTCGGCATCCGCCTTACCATCCTTGGGTCAAACGTGAAGGATATATTGCATATATCGGGCATGGCCCACACAGCCCGTCCTGACTCTCGCAGTCCAGCCCCCGCCCTGGCCCGGGACTGCGAGAGATGCAATGGATGGGGCACTGTCATCACACCCCAGGCCCGTCACGAGCTGTGCGCGGCCTGCCAGCACCCCACCCAGCTACCGCCCTCTGCGGCACCCCCGCAGCGGCCAGCGCTATCGGAAGGCTGACCACCGGGCTTTGCAGTACGGCCTCGTCGGCGTATTACACAGCTCCGGGCCGACGAGAGGCCGCCGCCACGTAGCAACTCGCCGTCACCGAAGGGCTGCTGGACGAGGCACTGCCCACGTGATCGAGGCGCTGTGCACGACCTCCTGCGCCTTCTACGGCATCGACAACCAAGGCGAAGGGCGGCTCCGCGGTGGTGGTGTACTTCTTGTCCCACAGGACGTACCAGAGGGTGCCCGGCAGGTCGGTGCGGTTCTTGGCGATGGAGATGGCCTTCGCGCTGTCGGGGCGGTCAGGACGCGGCGGGGACCGCCGCATCGAGGCCCCGGGAGGCAACGAGCTGTGCACCGCCGTCGGCCAGGCGGTAGCACAGGCCCACCACGGCGGCCTGGCCGGCGGCGGCCTTCTCGGCGAGTACCCGGGAGCGGTCCAGCAGTAGGCCGACGGTGTGCCTGATGTGCTCGGCGAGGATCTCCTCGGGCTCAACCTGTCCGGCGGCCCGTGCTGCCAGCACGCTGGGGGTCACGCGCTCGACGACGTCCCGGATGTATCCGGCCGGTGTCATGCCGTTCTCCAGGGCGGCGCACGCTGCGCCTACCGCGCCGCACGAGTCGTGGCCGAGGACCACGACCAGCGGGCAGCCCAGGACGTCCACGCCGTACTCGATACTGCCCAGCACCTCCGGGCCCATAACGTGGCCTGCGGTGCGCACCACGAACAGGTCACCCAGGCCGCGGTCGAAGATGATCTCGGCGGCCAGCCGGGAGTCGGAGCACCCGAACAGCACGGCGAAGGGCTGCTGGGATGGTGCGATCTCGGCGCGGCGGGTGGCGTCCTGGTTGGGGTGCTCGGGGGTGCCCGCGACGAAGCGCTGGTTACCGGCCAGCAGCAGCTCGAAGGCGTCGCGCGGCGTCGGGGTCTTGATCTCGGACATGGTCGCAGCCTAGGAGCCGGCACCAGCCGTCGCACCGCCTGGTCCTGCCGGAGCTAGCCGGGGCGGGCCAGGCTGACGGCCTTGTCATCACCCCCTGGCGCCGGGCGGGGACGGCCTCGATGCGAAACCTCAGCGCGCGGCACTGCTGCCCCGCCCCGTACGGCCACTGGTCCAGACCCTTCGTTCGTCGTCCACACCCGCACAACGAGCGAGGCGCTGCCGCGCTGTCGGCCGAACGAGGGCGGACCGCCTGGGATCACTCGCCGTCCCCTCCGTGCCGGGCCTGCGCCAGCAGCTGGGCCACGACGTTCTTCGTTCCGTCCTCGGTCTGCCCGACGGGCGCGTCGGGCACCTCGTCGCTCGTGCCGTCGAGAACCTGCCGGGTGAGCCGTTCCATCAGCTCGGGTCCGGTGCCGCTGCCAGGCCCGGTGAGGTCCACGCGGGTCAGCCGACGCGGGGCGATGATCTCCGGCCCGGCCGGTGCGTCGGTCGCTTCGGCATTGGCGAGCGCCCGGTACAGCGAGGCGACCGACGGGTCTGCCCTGCGTTCTTGCCCGTCTTGATCGTCAGCTTCTTCGCGGTCTCCGGCACAGGGACACCGCGGTCCTTCAGCGCATGGGCGAAGACGAGCAAGTCCTCGTCGATGACCAAGATCGTCCCTTAGCGCTAGTGCTGTTCTGTTGTTCCCCGAGGCCGGATACGCGTACGGCGCCGGAAGCGGATCGCGCCATAACCGGCCGATTCCCCGCGGTGGGGAAACCCCGCTTCTCGATCATCCCAAGGCTCACCCAAGGCGCAGTAAATCTTCAGGAAGCGGCGGATGCTTTGACCGAGCTTTGAACAGCCGGACACCGGTCCGTGGCCAACGGCGCCCTAATGTCTGCCCGGGCCCGGTGATCACCCGGCTCCGCCTGCCCGGCTCCCGGACGTACCCGGCCTTTCCGGACGTACGCAACCACGGATCCCGTGCAGCGCACTGTGCGACTCTCTCTTCTTTCAAGGACTCCGATGCGTCTGCCGTCCCGCGCCGTCAAGGTGCTCGCCGCCGCGGCACTCCCACTGGCCCTGGCCGCCTGCTCCTCCGGCTCCTCCCACGCCTCCGACAGCCCGACCGCGGCCGCTAAGCCCGACAAGGCCAAGGACCCCAACGCCGGTCTGCTGACGGGGACGCAGCTGAAGACGGTCCTGGCGCCCGCGTCGTACTTCGCGTCCGGATTCGCCGCCGACCCCAGCCTCACCCGGGACACCGGCGACACCTTCCGAACGCCGGCCGCCAAGGGCGCCGCCACGCCGAACTGCGCCGCCCTCGGTGCCACGGCGTGGATCGACCTCACCGGCATCGAGGGGGTGTCGTTCGCGCAGAGCTCCTACATCGACAAGAACACGTCCGCCGAACTCGACCAGGAGATCGACGTCTACCGCGGCACGACCGCGGCAGACGTGATGAAGGCCCTGGCGAACGTCGTCGCCGCGTGCCCGAGCTACCCGGACTCCGACACCCACAGCAAGGTGACGGTGACCGGAACGTCCACGAGCGGGCTCGGGGACGACGCGTACAGCATCACGCTCACCGACAGCGCGTGGGAGAGCGGCACCACCCTGATCGCCACACGCGTGGGCACGGCCGTGGTCAGCGTGCTGTCCACGGACGGCAGCGACAACGGCGCCGCGAGCGCGAAGAAACTGACGGAACAGATCGTGGCGCATCTGAAGGGGAAGGCCGACACGGCCAACCCTGCCTGAACTGGTGTGATCCTCACGCACGCCTTCTGGAGCGAGGTCCCCGGACCCGAACGGCCTGATGCCCGCTCCCAGCTCAAGCACGCCCTCGAACGCAAGGACGGCGAGAGCCAGGCTGCGGCGTAGCCGAGTCGGTCACGGCGCTCACCCGTTGGCCGGCTCCTGGCGCAGCAGGTCGGGGCGGGCGTCGGCGAGGTCGAAGGCCCGTTTGAGGCCCTCCACGAGGGCGGGCTCGATCCTGTAGATCCGCCTGCGGTCGTCCCGATCGAGCAGGTTGACGTTGTTGTCCGGGCCGGCCCTGCGCCGTACCGCCCGCACGCTGGTAGCACCGCGCTGGCCCACGCCCGTCCCGACCGCGACATCAAGCCCAAGGTCGTGCGCACCACGGTGGAAGGACTCGTCGCCAAGGGACACGTCCACCGCACCAAGCAAGGCGCCTCCGTCTTCTACACCGCAGCCCCGACCAAACCCGCCGACACCCCGGCAGAACAAAACGACCCGGTCACCGCCTGACCGGGACGGCGTCCACCGCACACCCCGCCGACGTGCGTGCGACACCACCGCCGCCGAGTGGACGCCGCCCCAACCGTGGTCGCCCGGGCCGGCCCGGCCATCCCAGCCGCCGTCCGTCAGTCCTGCGGCAAGGACAGCGCCGAACCGTGCAGCCGGATGTAACCGGAGCGCGGGCAGGACGGTTGGAAGGGACATGGATGACGCCTATCTCGACGAGGTCTTCGAGCTCACCGACCCCCGCCTTCCCTTCGGCCGAGACCGTCGCCGAGCGCCTGCCCGTGCTGACCCTCGGGGAGGCACACCAGGTGCTGGAGGTCCTGCTGCATGTCGGCAAGAGCACGGACGACCACGCGGAGTCGGCGCGACGGCTGGCCATGAACTCGCCGCGCGCATCCCCTCGGCCACCTGAACCGACGGCAGTGAGCCAGACAGCCCACTTCTCACGCCGCATCCGCGTCGAGCACGGCACCGCGCGCATCTCAAGAACTAGCGGCCCCTCGCCCGCCATCACGGCCGCCGTGAGCACATGACCGACATCATCCGGGCCAACGCCGGACTGCTCTCCCACCAGCAGACCGCCGACCTCGACGCTGCACAAAAGAGCTGAGCCACACG
Source organism: Streptomyces vastus (assembly GCF_039532825.1). NCBI lineage: Bacteria > Bacillati > Actinomycetota > Actinomycetes > Kitasatosporales > Streptomycetaceae > Streptomyces > Streptomyces vastus. The sequence continues at coordinate 15,424 of NZ_BAAASJ010000053.1, read as the reverse complement.
CCGACTTGGACCGCTCTACGCCTCCTCGCCAACCATGCATGAGGGCGTTAAAGCCGCTTCCCCGTCGGCGTGGTTCCCCGCTACTGTCTGCCATCGCATATTTACGGCGCAGGGGGATGGCGTGCCGAACTTTCCCAGTGATCCGGGAGCGACAGATTTTGTACGGGGTTTCAAGGCCGTGGTGCGTCCAAGTGGCTGGGCGTCCCTCAACAAACACACGCCGCCTCCTGTCCTGATCAATACGGGAGGCGAGGGGCAGCACGCTACGGACCGGGCTACCCTGACGGTGGAGGCGCTAGAACAGGCGCTGCGCCTGAACGACGATCGCGCCGTCGCCTATGCCAAGCTGCTGGTCACCCAGGGCGGACAGGGTGGCCACCCGGGCGAGAAGCTGCTGACTTTGCAGGTCGGGCAGCAGCTGCGCGAATGGAGGCCCCCCACGCGGGCCGGGAAGCTCAGGCTGCGTGACTTCGACCTTGTCGAGCGAATGGTGGAGAGGGCCCGAGCCGTCGCGGCCCAGCCGGATCCCGAGGGCGGGGCACTGCACCAGGAGCTCAACGGCAGGGCGATGCGCGACTGGCTCTACGCGCAGCGGACCGAGGATTCCGAACACGGCGGGATGCCGCACGCCCTCGCCCAGCTGGCTCCCGCTCCCGGGCAGAACACCGGGACGCTCATGACCGCTCTGCTGACGGTGCTCGCGAAACCGCTCTTCATCAAGCTGCCCCGGATGCTGTGGGACTGGCGCTGGACGTGGCGGTGCGTCAGGTCGGGAAAGTACGGCTGGGCCCGAAAGTGGCTCAACATTACGAAGCCGTACGGGAGTTTCATCGACAGGATGTCCGAGCTGCTTGAGGCACAGGCGACGGCGCTGCGGAGCAGCGATGCCAGTGATGCCGCCGCCAGGCAGAACCCGCTCTTCGAGCTCGAAAAGTTCTTGATGCGCGCACTGCTGGCGGACCTGCACCGGGCGCGCGCCGGCCGCTTCCTCGGACCGTGGAAGCGGCGGAGGCGGACCCGTCGCGTGGTGCTGCTCGAACTGCCCCCGGCCGACAGCGGTCAGGCGCGGGACGTCGAGCGCTTTCTCCAGGCGTATCGCAGCGCGTATCGCGAGCGGGGCAGCTCCTCGCTCTTCGTGGTCGGCGCCGGGTTGCCGCAGGGCTACGCCGACCGGCCGGAGCAGGGCTGGGACCGGCAGGCTGAGGACGGTCTCGCCGTCGCCGCGCAGCATCTGCGGCAGGACGCCGGGGCACCGGGTGACGCGGGCGACCCGTGGCTCCTGGTCCCCACCATCCCGGAGAAGTACTTCGCGGGAGGCGGTATCGCGGGCGGAGGGCTGCCCGTCGTCCCTGTCCGGTCGCATGTCCACCCCTGGGGACCGGGCGGGGAAGGAGGGGTCGAACTCGTCGCCGTCGCGGTGACGCTCGCCCTAGTGGCGCAGTGGCTGGTTGGCGGGGGCGAGGGCAGGAACGTCGACTGTCTCGACGGCGCCACCGTGGCAGCGAACGTCACACCCGAAACTCTGCCCGGGGTGGACCTGCCGCAGAACGGACTCCGGCGGCAGAAGCCCGAGGACGAGTATGTGGCCGTACGCAGGGCCATCGACAAGCTGAACGAGAAGGCGCTGGCCGCCGAAGCCGCCGCCAAGACCGACGAGAAAATCATCGTACGCAGGGTGGTCCACCTGGGCCCGCCCATCAGCTCCGACGACAGCAAGGCGGGTTTCAACGGCGCCCTCGCCGAACTGCGCGGCGTCTGGATGGCCCAGGCCCGTGTGAACCACGAGGCCGAGCAGGACACGGACCGGGTGCGACTGGTGGTCGACGTACGCGACGCCGGGAAGGACTTCGAGAACGCCGCGAAGGTCGCCGAGAAGGTCGCCGACGAAGCCGAGAAGAGCAAGAGCCACCAGGACAGCCGGACGATCATCGGTGTCGTCGGATTCGCCGAGAGCCGTCAGCAGACCCTGCGAGCCGCCCAGGAATTCGACCGGCACAGGATTCCGGTGGTCGGCACGACCGCGACGGCCGTCGCCATGCACACAGATGGCGGCTACTACCGGCCCCTGGCGCCGAACAACGACCGTGAGGCGAAGACCGAGGCGGCCTTCGCCGACAGCGGCAGTGTCATCGAGAAGACCGACGACCCCGCCGAGAACAGCGGCAAGTGCGACACCGCCCTGCAAGCGGTCGTGGTGAAGGACCCCGACGACCTCTACAGCGACGAACTTGGGGACAAATTCATCGAGCACTTCGAGGGCCGTACGCACACCCTCAAATTCCCCAGCACGACGATCAGCGCCGGCGAGGCCGCCGACCAGATCTGCCGACGCAAGAAGGACGAGCGGCGGACGGTCGTGTACTGGGCATCGCGCGTCGAGCGGTTCAGGGCCTTCCTGAACAGCTACAGCAACACCAACTGCGCGTACCAGAACCTGACCGTCATCGGCGGCAACGAGCTCACCAACGCCGCGATGCGCGCCGAGGACGACTACGCCCAGAACTGGCTGCGGCTCTACCACACCGTCCATGTCCTCCCGGTCGGCCACAGGGAAAGGAACGGAGAGGCGGAGCGGTTCACCAAAACCTACGCCTACTACGCCGGTAAGGAAGACCTCTGGCTCAACGACGGCCGCGCCCCCCTGGCCTTCGACGCCCTACGCCTCATTGGCCTGGCCGCCGACGAGGCCAACGACAGCAACACCGGCGAGGTCAGCGCGTCCGCCGTCAAGTCCGAGCTGGACGACGAGATCGAGCTGGAAGGCGCGAGCGGCGCGATCCGCTACCCAGAGGACAACATCTACTCCAAGCCCCCGCTCGACAAGGGCCTGGTCATCGTCCGCCACACCGAGGACGGCCCCCGCCCGGCGCTGATCTGCGGCTCCTTCAGCCTGAACAGGGAGCCGATAAAGGGGTGGGGACCGAATAACAGCGACTGCCCTACGGACTGAGACGCAGCGTCTCCGGCTTCGTCGCCGCTTACCTGCTCGGTGTGAACCCGGCCGATGCTCGCCATCGTGGATGAGGCCCACGGTACGGCGAGGGATCTTGGCAGGCCGTGGGCGGCGATCCACGACAACGCCCGCATCCCCGCCGACTTCCGGCTCTACCTGACCGCGACCCCGCGCATCCTCGCCGCGCCCCGGCCGCAGAAGGGCGCGGACGGCCAGGAACTGGAGATCGCGACCATGGCCGACGACCCGGACGGGACGTACGGGTCGTGGCTGGCCGAACTCGGGCTCTCGGAGGCGATCGAACGCGAGATCCTCGCCGGGTTCGAGATCGACGTGCTGGAGATCCGCGACCCCTCCCCGGTCCTCGGGGAACCGGAGGAGGCGCAGCGCGGCCGGCGCCTGGCGCTGCTGCAGACCGCGCTCCTGGAGCACGCCGCCGCGCACAACCTGCGCACCGTGATGACCTTCCATCAGAAGGTGGAGGAAGCGGCGGCGTTCGCGGAGAAGATGCCGGAGACGGCAGCCGAACTGTACGTCAACGACACCTCCGACGACGACCTGGCGGCCGCAGACCGCCTCCCCGCATCGTCGATCAACGCCGAGTTCTACGAGCTGAAGACCGGCCGCCACGGACCGCCGGACCGCGTGTGGTCGGCATGACTGTGCGGCGACCACCTCGTCACCGAACGGCGGGAAGTCCTGCGGCAGTTCGCAGGCGGCATCGACGCCACGGGCCGGCGCGTGCACCGGGCGTTCCTCGCCTGCGCGCGGGTCCTGGGGGAAGGCGTCGACATCACCGGCGAGCGGGGCGTGGAGGCCGTGTGCTTCGCCGACACCCGCGGCTCGCAGGTGGCCGGAGAACTGGAGGAACGGCGCAAAGAGCTACTGGACGCGCCGGAGGCCGGAATGGTGTGGGAGCCCGGCGAAGAAGCCTGGGAGAACAAACTCGCCGCGCTCCGGTCCTACCGGCAGGCCGCAGGGCACCTCGCTCCCCGCCAGGACACGGTCTGGGGCGAGGGCGACGCGCTGGTGCCCATCGGGCAGCACATGGCCAACCTCCGCAGGAAAGGCGGCCTCGGGAAAAACCCCGAGCGCGCGCAGGCTCGGGCCGCGCAACTGACCGCCATCGACCCCGACTGGAACTGCCCCTGGCCACTGGACTGGCAACGCCACTACCGCATCCTCGCCCACCTCGCCGCCGACGAACCCGACGGCGTCCTACCCGACATCGCACCCGGCGTACTCATGGACGGCGACGACATCGGACGACGGCTGGCGCGGATGCGGGAGGCAAGCACCTGGGCGCAGCTGTCCACCGAGCAGCAGTAACGGCTGACCACGCTGGGCGTGACACCCGTTGAGCGCCCCACGCCTGCCCCGGCCGCCAAGAGCGGTGGGAAGGCGTCAGCGGCCTTTCAGCGCGGCGTGCAGGCCCTCGCCCAGTGGGTGGAACGGGAAGGCGCCAACCGGCCGCCGCCGCGCGGGCACAGCGAGAAGATCGCGGTCGACGGCGAGACGGAGCCGACGGTCGTGAAGCTGGGCGTATGGACTTCGAACACCCGGGCGAGGTGGGACAAGCTCACCCAGGAGCAGCAGGCCGCCCTCGCCGCGCTGGGCATGCCCTGGGCCAAGGCCGCAGCGGTGCCGGCCCCGTCCGGTGCCCCGGCACCGGTGGATGACGGTCCCGTCCAGCCCGCGCCGTCAGACGGGCAGGCGCAGGAGGACCACGACCAGGGCGACACCGTGACGGAGGAAGAACGCGAGACCCAAGCATCGCGGGGCAGGGCGCGGATGTCGCGCCTCACCGAGCTGATGCGCAGGCACACCAAGGCCGAACTGCTGCACATGGCCTACGCGGGCGGCCTGGTGAACCACAACTCCCCCGAGAAGTGGCGCAAGGACGAAATCGCCTCCGCTGTCATGGACATCAAGTTCCGCGCTGCCGACCGGCTCTGACCACAGCATGATGCTGTCGACGGGGCTCGCGGCTGTTCGAGATCTACAGGTCGAACTCGAGGTGCTCGATGTCCGTGAAGTGCACCTCCTCCAACTGTCCGGCGCGGCGGCCGTTGTCCTGGAAGTACACCTCCTTGAGTGCCTCAGCCGCGAGCTCCTGGAGGCGCTGCTCGGTGGCGCCCTGCTCCTGGGCGTCGAAGAGGCGGGCCGCGTACTGCGGGGGCAGGGCGACGGTCAGGTGCCGGATGCGGTCCTGGTCGGTCGACCCGATCGGCGCGGTGTAGCCGAGCCGGGCGCGGGGGTCGATGACGATGCCGCCGGTGGTCGCCGCCTTCTCGCGGGCTTTCGCCCGGATCTGCGGCTGCCAGCGGGCCTTCACCTCGCGCTCCAGGCGGGCGGCGAGGTCCGGGCGGGGCTTTTTGATCTGGTCCTTCACGTACCGCTCGACGGTGCGCTGGGAGATCCGCAGCATCCGGGCGACCGCCTTCGTGCCCTTGAGCTGCTTGACCAGGTACCGCATCTGCGCGGGCGCGCTCTTGGGCGCCGGGCGGGTGAACGCCTTCTGCACCGCGGCTTCCAGGCCGTCCCCGAACAGGCTCATCGTCGCCCTCTCCTACTCTCCGTTGTCGACGTCGGTGACGGTGCCGTCCTTGATGTACCGGGCGAGGTTGAGCTCCGGCGCGTTGAACCGCTCGCGGACCTCTTCGCCCCACAGCACCTCCTGGGTGCCCTCCCACTTCACCAGGCCCGGGTTGATGCCGAGCTTGAAGCCGCCCGGCAGCGGCTTGCCGTCCCGGTAGGGCAGGAACTCCAGCGGCGACGGCCCGTCGGAGGCGTAGACGGCGCAGTCCGAGAGGACCGCGACCGGGTACTGCCCGGTGAAGGCAGCGTGCTTGACGATCTTGCGGTGCATGTTGGTCCGGGTCCGGGAGATGACGGCGGCGCGGATGTCCGGGCGCCACGTCGGCCGGGCAAGGGCCCGCCACGGCTGCCCGGGCTTCCAGCCCTCCCCCCGCGGGCGCTCGCGCAGCTTGCCGATGCCGCCCTTCACCGTCGCCTTGATCGCGGACACCACGATCGCCAACTCCGGGTCGCGCTGACGGTAGCCGTCCATCGCCTTCAGGAACTCCTCCGGGCTCGCGCCGGCGGGCACGCCGAGGTCGGCCATCGTGGCGAGGTAGGCATCGCGCAGCCGGTTGTACCAGGCGTCCAGGTAGCGGCCGTTGTCGTGGCGGACGTAAGCCTCGATCGGGCGCACGTCGTAGCCGAGCTCCACCGCGTAGGCGACGGTTGGTGTCGCGTACCAGGCCGGGCCCTCGGGCCGCTCGCCTTTCGGCGTGAACGGACTGGGCAGCAGCTCGCCGTCCAGGTCCGTCCACTCCTTTGCGAGCTTCACGCGGGACAGGTCGACGTGGCTGAGGTCGACCAGCCAGGAGCCGGGCAGTTTCGCGTCGAAGACGGGGTTCTTGACGTACGTCGGCGCGCCCAGGCCGACCGTGAGGCCGTTCGCGCCGGCGGCGAAGGCCATGTTCACGTCGATGCCCACCAGGTAAGGGCGAAGGCATTCGGCGTCGGTGAGCGGGCGCGCCCAGTTGTACGCCTCCTCCACCAGGACCTCGGCCGGGGTGCGCCGGTGGAAACGCGGCAGATCGGCGAGCAGCGGGTGCCCGTCCGGGGCCTCGCACGGCGCGCAGTCCACCGGATCCTTGCCCAGCGACCCGGGGGTCTTCTCGTCGGCCTGCCGGAAGCCACCGGTGGCCTCATCCCGCACGGCGTGGGTCGGCGGGTGCAGCGCGGTCATCAGCTCCAGGCCGGTCACGGCGGTGGAGCCGCGCGGCGTCATCACCCGGGATGCGTATACGCCCAGCACCCGGGCGAGATCCGCCGGCGCCAGCTGTGCGGCGTGGCCCCAGTGGCGGGAGTCGAGCGCGTTCCACGACGGGATGCACAGCTGCACGCACCGGCGGCCGGAGCCCTTGGCGGGGCGGTAGATCCGCGCCCACGGCCCGAACCCACGCTTGGTCAGCTTCCAGCCGGCAGGCATCAGCTGCTTGATGACCTTGTGGCCCTCCGGGATCCGCCCGGCGAGCCGCTCCTCCTCGGTGAGAGCGACGGGCAGGCCGTAACGCTCCAGCGCGGCATCGGTGAGGACGATCAGCGGGTCGGCGTCCTTGCCCGGCCCCGACAGCTTCGGCTGACCGAGCCGGGCCTCCTTCAGTGTCCAGTCCACCAGGGACGGCAGGCTCTTGGCGGGCACGTCCAGGACCAGGCCGCCGGTGCAGTACGCCAGCACCTGACCGTCTTCAACGTCGACGACCGCCAGCGGACCGTTCTCGAACCGCGCATCGGCACCACCGGCCGGCCGGACGCCGCGACGCCAGCCTGGTCGTGGCCGCCGGATGCAGCACAGCGGCGGGGCGCAGCGCGGTGTTCTCAAAAGCAGGCTCTGGGATCGGGCCTGCGGGTTCGGTGCGGGCTTTGACCGGTTCAGCTCCCGTTGGCGCAGGAGCGGCTGGGAGGGTGGGCGTCTCGGGAACCGCCGTGTCCTCAGAGGCCACCGGGACGTTGGCTTGGTGGCCAAGTGGTCCTCGTGGTCGAAGCCCAATTTCTGGGCGGAATACGCGAAGTGCCCCCGATCACGCTGGTGGAGGTCGAGGGCACGGTCGTGCGCTACTGGCTGTTCTTCTCTTCCAACCATTCCACGTAGTTGTGAGAGGCGTTGCTGCCCTGCTTGCCGGGCGAGATCTTCAAGATCGCCTTGTCGTTCTCAGGGTTACCGCTGAGATACGCCTCGGTGAGGACGTACGGCAGCCCGTCCACTCGGAACCGAATACTGCCGTCGGGGTACGCGCTGACGCGTACCTTCCGGCCGTCAGGAAGCTCGATCGGATCGGCAACGAAATGCGCCTTGAGGGGCTGATCAGCCATACAGACCTCCAGGTCATACAGGCTCGACAGGAACGGGCAGCCTACCGCCAAGCTCGGCTGCCCAGGACGCGTTCTTCGAGCAGCTCGGGGTGAGCCCGATCTACCAGGCTGCGCGAGACGCTGGGCGGCTGACGCCGTAGCCGAGCGGCTGGCTGTCGCGGGAGCAACGGGGCGCTTGCACGAGTACCCTCCCCGTTCATGACAGAACCGAGGGCGAATGCACATCCGGTGCCCGATCGTCAGAACCAGATGTCGGGCCTCTTCGTTGTCTCGCTCTCCGTCTTCCTCACGAACTGCTTCCTGAGCTGGGGAAAGGCGTATGTGATCAACGATGACTTGCCCAACTTCTGCGGCGATGTACGCAGAAGACTCTTTCCGCCGGAGGTGGCGTGCGTGGCCGAGAACGGCACGGTCACCGGCGGGAACGCCTGGTGGGTCGCGCCTCTGTTCTTCACCTCGGGCGCGCTGACCCTGATGTTTGCGGTCTTGGCCCTCAGAAGGGCCCGCGGTCAGCCGGAAGGCGTGAGACGGCCTCCCAGGAGGCTCTCCACACCTTTCAGTGGTCATCACGCCAGCGGTACGCGCTCCTTGCTCAGGTTCAGAAAATGTCGGCGACAGCGCCGTCGTCAACGGCCAGCGACCCGTCGATCGCGAAGCAACAGGGCGGCCATGCCCTCGGATCCGGCGGGCCACTCCCGACGAATTCACCAGCCTCATCGGCGACTTCGTCGACTGAGCCTGCCGCCGGATAGGATCACTGATGATGATGTCGCGTCAGATGCTCGGGAGTAGTGGTGGCCGAGTTGATCCAGCAGCAGGAGCTGGACGTAGAGGTCGACTTCTACGGTTTCGCTCTGCAAGACCTCGACGACACGCAGGTCCCTCTTGAGTATCCGGAAGGCCGTGAGGCCGGGGGTGCGTTCCTGACCGTTCATGAGGGTCGGCTGGACATCGAGAGCGCCGGCCACACGCACACCGCCGCGCTGACTGCCGAGGTGTGGGATGCCGAGCCGCCCGCTGCCGATGGCCGCGGGGCCTGGGAGGAACGTGCGGAAGCGCGGCTTCACTGCCCATCAGGCGAGCTGGCCTTGTGGGGTGTCGCGACCGGACCGATGGACGCCTCCGTGCACCTGTCGGATACGGACGGCATGTGGCAGGTGCGGGTGTATTGCGAGGGCCGCCGTGAGGTGCAGCGCCTGGCGCAGGAGGGCGTGCCGGAGGGCATCGAGCGCTACCTGGTGCAGTTCTGGCCCGCCGCAGGGTGAGAGGGCGGCCAGGCCCCTCCGTCGGGATCCTGGCCGCCCGGGCCGGCTATGAGGTGATCTTGACGAGGAAGCCGTCGTCCATGCCGTCGATGATGCGGTTCTTCTTGTAGAACTGGCCGAGCAGGGTCCCGGCGTCCCCGCTCTGCTTCTTGATCACGGGCAGGACGGAGAAGTTGTTCTTCTCCGCCTGGGGATCGTATTCGGCCTGTGCTGTGCCCTCGTAGGTGGTGGCGAAGGGGAACTCGTCGCAGTTCTTGGTGTTGTTCTCGCTGTAGCCGGCGCCGAAGTAGCGGCGGCAGTTGCTCACCGCCCGCGCGCGGTTGTCCTTGCGGCGCTGGCTGTCCAGGAACAGGCGGTGCAGTGGGGCGGACGATGTCTGCCCGGGGATCTTCTTGTTGCCGTTGGTCGGCTTCGTCGCGGCCAGTGTGGTGTAGGCCTTCTGATGTGAGCGGCCACTCCGCGCTCCGGCGCGGTCGACTTGGTGCTGTAGACGAGGGTGGCCAGGTAACTGAAGGATGCGGCGCCCTTTTTCGCGGGGTTGCCGCCACCGGTGGGGTTGCTCAGGTACTTGCCCGCGTCCCAGCGAGGCGCGATCATCGCGGGCTTGCCCACCGCGGGACTGTCGCCGACCCAGCCGGGAGGCAGGGTAGAGGTGAGCACCGGCTGGTAGAAGCCGAAGACCACGTCCGCGGCCCCCGCACCAGTGCCCTGGCCCGGCGCCTAGCGCACGGCGTGGGTGAAGTGCGCCGAGGGCATCTGCTGCAGCTGGTCGAAGGTCTTCGTGATCGGCAGGTCGCCGCCCACCTTGGGGCTGGCGCTCGCCGGCCAGTCCTTCGGGACGGTACCCTCGATCTTGATCTTCAGGCCGCTGGTGGCCGTAGTGTTGATCTTCTTGAAGTCGGTTGCGTCGTAGTCGAAGCAGATCGTGCGGTCGTTCTCCTTCACCGTGCCCCGGACGTAGAGAACGGTGATTTCGGCCGGTGTGGGGGGTGATCGCGCCAGTACCGGCGTGTCGCCCCAATCTTGTGATCGTTTGTTCGACAGGGGTGGTGGTGACCGGCAGCGGAGGGCCCGCTGCCATGCATTACCGGGGGTTTCACGAGCGAGACCATGGCTTCGTCGTGCTCGTGTGCGGGCGGCGGTGCTGCTGGCGGTGGGGGTTTTGACGCAGGCGGCCGCGCCGGGGGCGGCAGCCGGCCCGGAGGACGAAGTGCGGGCACAGACGTTCATGCTGCCGCCTGGCGCGCCGGTTCCGGGTCTGGAGGAGCTGCGTTCGGGGGAGGCACGCGGCCGCCTGGCAGCCGAGTCCGGTCAGCTGACCGGCGGAAGTACCGCGCTGGAGACGGTTGGGCCTGCGGCCGGTTACGGTCGGCAGGCGGTGACGCCGTCCGCGACTGTCGCGCCCGTTACGGCGCGACAGGGGATGGCGGCAGCGGCTGACCCGGTGTCGTATCCGAATCCGGCTCGGACCATGTCGCTGGCCGAATGCAAGACGCACATGGCGGGGGATGCCGCGATCTATATCAAGTCGCGGTTCGCGGTGTGTACCGGCCTCAAGGTCACGACGGTCTGGATGCGCAGCAACGGCAACCCGATCAGTACCAGCTCGTTCACAGATACGTCGGAGAAGGTTGACACGTCGGAATCTTCCGACGCATAGTGGCGGACATGGCAGTAGTCGATGTGTTCAGCGCGCTGGCCAATCCAGTGCGGCGCAGGTTGCTGGAGGCACTGCGGGATGGTCCGCGCGCGGCGGGTGATCTCGCCAGCGAGTTCGCGCTCAGCAGGCCCGCGGTTTCCGAGCACCTGTCGGTGCTCAGGAATGCACGGTTGGTGCGAGAGGAGCCACGGGGGCGGCATCGCTACTACCACCTCGAGGCGGAGCCACTTGCCGAGGTGGGCGAGTGGCTGCATCCCTTCGAGCACTACTGGCGCGCCCGGATGGGGGCGCTGGCCGACCTGATCGACGAGGAGAACCCGTGATCACCACCGACCCAGCTGTCATCCGCTGTGACCAGTTCATCGCCCATTCACCCTCGGTGGTCTGGAGGGCTTTGACCGACCCAGACCTGCACGCGCGGTGGTGGGCAGCTGGTGATGTGCAGCCTGTCGTAGGCCACCGCTTCACCTTGGACATGGGGACCTGGGGACACCAGGCCTGCGAAGTGCTCGCCGTCGAGCCCGAGCGCCTGCTCCGCTACAGCTTCGCCCCGGGCTCTCTGGACACCACGATCACCTGGCAGCTGCTCCCAGAGGGGACCGGCACGCGCCTGCTCCTCGAACACGCCGGCTTCGACCTGGACTCCCCGCTGGGCAAGGCCGCGCTCGAAGGCATGGGACGTGGATGGCCCGATGTCCTGCAGCGCATCGAGCCGGTCCTCACCGCGGCAACCCAGTAGGGACCAGCGCAGCCACCCCACCGCCCGTCAGGGCACGACAACCCTCCTATGTCTCGTGATCACTGGTGCGGGATGATGGCCGGATGCGCGGTGAGGACGGGCTGTTCGAAGTCGAGTCGGGCGAGGCGAGGCGGCCGCAGGGCCGTCCGGCGGCGGTGGACAAGACCTTCCGGGCGTTCGCCCGCATCAGGTCCTGCTGCTGCCGCCGTCGCTGGACGACTGGCTGCCCGAGGGCCACCTCGCGCGGTTCGTCGCAGACCTGGTCGACGAGGTGCTCAACCTCTCCAAGGTGCTGGCCGACTACACGGATAAGCGCGGCTACCCGCCCTATGACCCGCGACTGATGCTGCGTCTGCTGACCTACGGCACACCAGCGGAGTGCGCTCATCCCGGGCGATCGAGCGCAAATGCGTGGACGATGTCGCGTTCCGGTTCCTGGCTGTCGGCGTACAACCGAGAATGTGGTCGGGTAGCCCGGGGGAATCTCACCCCCGGGCTACCCGACCACTTCAGCTCGTACGCCGACACTTCGGTGCCCAGCTATACCCCGGCAGCATCGCCACGGACCGCACATCGCAGTCTTGGTCCGGGCCTCCCGAAACCCATGGGATAAGGGCGGCGGGAGAGGAGAGGCCATCGGATAGAGCACTCTCCAGCACTGCAAAGCGGCCCATCCACCAGATTCGGCAGACCGCTGACGACTCACGGGACGTCAACCACTGGTTCAGTTTCCTTGCACCCATTCCGTCTTCGCTTGCGGGCACGAACCACCTGGTGGTGTCGGTCCGCCCCTACGTTGTCGAGGCTGCTTTCCGGCCTCACCCCCAACCCGGCGTTCAGCCTGCCTCCAGCTTCAACCGGTCCCTGCGAGGACCGACGGCGGGCCTCTCATCCCGCGAGATCCATCAGCGCCTCGTGGCGCACATCCGAGTTCGTCGATACAGAGCAGGTCGACGCGGCCGTAGCGGGCGATGGTCTTGGACAGCCGTTTCTCGTCGGCGGCCTCGACCAGCTCGTTGACGAGCTTCGTCGCCAGGGTGTGTTTCACCCGGAAGCCGGCCATCGCAGCCTCGGTGCCCAGCGCGATCAACAGGTGCGACTTGCCGGTCCCCGAGTCGCCGATCAGACACAACGGCAACCCCTTCTTGACCCACTCGCACGAGGCCAGGGTATGGACAGCAGGGTCGATGGCGGGGTTCGCGTCGAAGTCGAACGCCCGAAACGACTTGGCGCGCGGGAACCCGGCGGCCTTGATCCGGCGTTCGGGGCAGCGGGCCAGGACGTTCTTCAAATCGGCGCGGTCCTCCTCGCTCAGGGCCGTGGGGTGACGGGTGAGCCAGCCGGTCACCTGCCGCACCGACGGCGGCGGGGCGGCGTGCCCGACGGTGCGGTGCGCAGGGTGGCAATGTGAGCGCGGACCATGGCGTAGGTGACGGGGGCGTGCTCGGCAAGCAGTTCGCCGTGCAGCCGGGTGACGCTCGTGCATCCTGCGGGGAACCGTCGCTCCAGGTAGGGCTTGTAGGGATCCAGCCGGCTGGGCCGGGGCCGGTTCTCGCGGAAGGTGTCCTGCCAGCGCACGGCGCGCGCATACCGCAGCACGGTGTTGAGGCTCCAGCCCAGGTGCCGGGCGATCGCCCGACGCGAGTGGCCCTGCGCGAGCAACTCATGGACCAGGGCGTGCGCGGCCTTCTTGCGCTCAGCCCGCCGGCCGACAGGATCCGGGCCGGGACGGTCCGAATTGTCTTGCGGCGATCCGGTGTCCGAACGTGGCGCCTCCGACAGCGGGTCGACGAGCGACGGCTTGGGTTGCGGCGATCCGGTGTCCGAACGTGGCGCCTCCGACAGCGGGTCGACGAGCGACGGCTTGGGTTGCGGCGACGGGGTGCGCAGGCAGTCTCGGTGGGCGGCGACGCAGGTCTCCACGGCCCGGCCGAGGTTTTGCCACAAGTGGAACCGGTCGGCGACCTGGAGAGCGTCGGGAGCGCCGAGTCGGGCACCCTCGGCGTAGGCACCCGCCCGGTCTCGGCAGATGATCTTCACGCCTGGGTGGGTAGTCAGCCACGTGGCCAGCGGCCCCGCTTCGCGTGTCGGGAGCACATCGACCACATGGTGGGTTTCTCCGCAGGTCAAGACGGTGGAATAAGTCTGGCCCCGACGGATCGCGAAGTCATCCACACCCAGCACGCGCGGCGTGCTGAACTGCGGATCAGGCAGCGCCATGACCCTGCGCAACAAGGTCATCCGCCCTGCGTCGAGGCCCAGTTGGGCCGCCAGTCGGGCGCCGGCGTGTCCGGCCAGCGCGAGCCCGATGCGCTCCAGGGTGTGGTTGAGCCGAGTGGTGAACCGCGCGTACGGCGCGGTCAACTGAGCGAACGGCTCGGCGAACGTACGACGCGGGCAGTCCGCCGCGCCGCAGATGAATCGCCGGACCGTCAACAAGATCACGACGCTCTGCTCACCGAGCGGGAGATCCTTCAACCTGCGCTGATAGGAGTCGTGCACCCGGTCCGAAAAGCGACCGCAGTCCGGACATGCCGCCCCGGCCGCCCGGTCTCTCGCCACCACATCGACCGTGCCGAAGGCGGCGGTCACCGCCTCGACGTCCACGTCGTCGATCCCGTCGAATACGAGAGAGTCCCAGAACGCTGCATCGGCCTGCATAACCAGCACCGTCACCGGCCACAGCCGACCGCGGCGGATACGAGCAGAGAACTGACGGAGCGTCACTCCCACCTGTTTGACGGCGAGGCGTACGCGGTCTCACGCGAACCCGTGTGAACGGTCGCCGATATTCCCCTGGGAGAAGTTCACGAGCTTTCCCACGGGGATAGCGGACGCGGCTCCATCGGGGCCAGGCCCCTGCCGGAGCCGCGCCGCACTTCCAAGCCGCTCGGTCAGTTGTCCAGCGTGGCTTGGGTCTCCAGCGTCTGCTTGATCACGAGTGCTCCCTGGTCGACCATCTCGGCGATAGGGCCTGCGAGGTCGTCCGGTGTCACATCGGTGATCCAGACGAACCGACTGTGGTCCTTGCCGTCCGCGAAAACCTGCATCGACGCGTGGTGGTGCTTGGGGGCCAGTGACCCGCCGACCACCGCATAAGCGACCCGGCGGGCTTCGTGGTCGATATCAACGAGAAGCTCGTGCACCACGACGCCGTTGGAGAAGGTCACGACTCTGGTATCCGCCTCGAGACGTGTGTCTGTGACAAAGCCGGGTGCCAGGCGCCGGTGTATCTCGCTGACGTCGCGGACTGCCGCCCAGACGTTGTCGGGGGCGCTCTCGATCAGGAATTCCTTGTGGATGTGAGCCATGTGGGGTCTCTCCTGTCTGCCGGGTGGTCAGTCGCCGGTGGTGAGGCAGAACGGGTGCCCCTCGGGGTCGGTGAGCACCACCCACTTGCCCTCGCCGGGCTGGAACTCGGGCTTCGCTGCCCCGATAGCGAGCAGCTCCTTGGCGGTGCTCTCCAAGTCGGTGGCGGTGAGGTCGAGGTGCGCGTGCTTGCGGGCGTCGGGCCAGCCCGGGGCCTGGTAGCCCTCGATGCGCACGAAGGCGATCTCCATTCGACCGCCGTTGCCCAGGGAGGCGAAGTCCTGGTCGCAGTAGGTGATCTCCCAGCCGGTGGCCTTCCTGTAGAACTCGGCGAGCATGGCCGGATCGGCGCAGTCGATGACGACCGCAGTGAACTCTGCGAGAGCGGGCATGCCAAAACCCCTTCATATGGGTGCTGGTGACATGTGACGTGCCCCGCCTGTGCCGGCGACGCGGCGCCGGTGCACTGGGCCGGGCGGCCGGGCCGGGGCACGTCGACCAGCCTGCTCGCGGCACTAGGGCCTGTGTGATGTCGTGATCAATCGGCTGTTCGCAGGATGTCTTCGAGCCAGATCATCGAGGCGCGGAGTTCGAGGCCTGCGAGGTAGCTCTCG
>NZ_BAAASJ010000052.1:0-610 GCF_039532825.1 Streptomyces vastus | reverse complement strand
GCCCTGCTCGGCGCAGCGCTGTTCATGGTCGGCGGTGGTGCCGGCCCAGGCCCGGCCGAGGTAGAGCTCGCGGTCGATCAGGGTGCGGCCCCGGCCAGATCCGTAGGACAGGTGCACGCTGACCTGGGCGTTCTCGATCCTGCCCGCCGTTCCGGTGTACTGCCGCTGCACGCCGGCGCTCTTGGCGCCCTTCTTGATGTCGCCGGTCTCGTCCGCGATCAGCACCGCGTCCTGACCGGCCAGGGCGGCAACAGCGTAGGCCCGGATCCGGTCACGCAGCTCGTCGGCGTCCCACGCGGCCTTGGCCAGGAAGCCCTGCAGCCGGTCGGGGTTGGGGTGGCCCGCGAACTCGGCAAGCTGCCACATGTTCTTCCGCGGCACCTCGCTCAGCAGCCCGCGCACCATCGCCCGCAGGTTCTCCCGCGAGGCCGGACGGGCAAACACGTCGTCGACCGAGGCGCACAGCGCCTCCAACTCCCCATCCAGCGCCCGGACTTCGGCCTCATCTAACTCGCCCGTTCCAACCGCCCCCGGCGGCAGCATCAGTCCCACGAACGGCCCAACGAACCGACCGCCATCACGTCACGTGAACCACCGGCTGTAGTACTAG
>NZ_BAAASJ010000051.1:0-5826 GCF_039532825.1 Streptomyces vastus | reverse complement strand
AACGCCAACGTCGCCCGCATACGGTTCACTTCATGTGCGTCCACACACCCAACATGCTCCTGATCAGAACCAACGGAAAGACCTAACGGAGTCCTACTAGTGCCTTGCTGTGCTCCTGCATGAACCCGTGGGCTGCGCTGACACCCTTCTTCAGCCCTCCGGCGATGCTGCCCCAGATGCTGTCCTTCTTGCGGCGTTCGGCTTCGGCTGCCTTGGCTCGTGCGATGGCCTGGGCTTTGGCTCGTGCAGCGGCCTCGCCCTCGGCTTTGGCTCGTGCTGCTGCCGCCTTTGCGTTGTAGTGGGAGGCGGCGTACACATCGGCCTTGTACTGCTTGGCGTATGCCTTGGTGTTATTTGGGGTGCTGCCCGAGCCGGGGCGGTCGTTTATCGACTTCTTGATTTGGCCCTTGTCGCCCGGGGTGTAGTTGAGGCAGTAGGGGCAGTTGCGGGTCGGGCAGTCGGCCGCCGCGCATTCGCCGGTGGGGTCGGCGTTGGTGATGGGGCTGTTGTGGGCGTAGGAGTAGGCGTTCATCTGGCCCGGGTTGTCCAGGTTGATGACGGGATCGACGGAGAGGAAGCGGCCGAGTTCCGGATCGTATTCGCGGGCGCCGAGGTGGATGAGGCCGGTGGGGTCTGGTGTACCGCCGACGTAGCCGCGGGTGCCGGGGATTGTTTCGCCGGTCTCGGATCGCAGCTGGCCGTAGGGGAGTTGCTTGCGGCGGGTGAGGGTGAGGGTGGTCATGGCAACGGCGGCCATGGCGGTGCCCTGCTGATCGGGCAGGAGGAAGGAGAAGCCGCTGCTGGTGCGGACGGCGACGGTTTCGCCTTCGTGGGTGTAGTAGCGGATTCCTTCCTTGGTGCCGTCAGCCTTGATCTTCAACTCATTGTTGCCGGGCAGGGTGAGAGTCTGAGTGCCGTCGGCGTCCTTGGTGATCAGGCGGTTGCCGTCAGCGTCGTACTGGTAGCTGGTGGTCTTGCCGCTCTCGGTGAGGGTGGCGAGGTGTCCTTCGTCGTCCCAGGTGAGGTCCTGGGTGGTGGCGCCGATGGTGCGGTTGGTGGTGTTGCCCGCGGCGTCGTAGTCGAAGCTGCTCTTCTGCCCGTCGTCGGGACCGCCGGTGACGGTGGCGCTCTGCACGGCGTGCGGGGGGCCGGTGGTGGGGTCGTTGTGGGTGTAGGTGGTGGTGGCGTCCGAGCCGGCCAGGGCTCCGGTGCCGTGGTCGGTCTGCTGGGTGCGGTTGCCGACTGGGTCGTACGTGAAGGACTGCCAGTAGGCGTCCGGACCGCCCACCGTGCTGGCCGACGGCTCGCTGGAGCAGTCGGTCTTCGCGGTCCATGCCTCGGTGAGACGGTCCAGGGCGTCGTTGGTGAAGCACTGGGTGTCGACCGTCCTGGTGGCGTCCTGGCCGCTGGCGGTGGTGAGGCCGGTGATGTTGCCCGCGTCGTCGTAGGTGTAGGTGACGTCGTCGATGCGCTGCGGGGCGAGATCACTTCGCAGTGGTGCAGGAGGCGGTCGAGGATGGCGGTGGCGAGGACCTCGTCACCGAAGACCTGGCCCCATTCGCTGAAGGTCTTGTTCGACGTCGATGTCGAAGTCGTAGTGTCCGGCGAAGCCGACCGCTTCCGGGTGCAGCGGGACGGCCTCGCCCGGGTCGACGTGGCGGCGGACGACAGTCTTGGTGCGGTCGTAGACGATCGTCATCGGCACCCCGCCGAAGTGGGCAAACGCCCGGCGGTGGCAGTCGAAGAAGGTCTGCAGGTCTTGGCTGGTGGTGAAGCAACAGAACGGGTCGCGTGAGTACGACAGCGTCATGTGGAACGAGTAGACCTTCGCGATGCCCACGTGGGCGAGGATCTTGCCCTCGTCGCCCCAGTCGACCTGGGCCTGGGCTCCGGGGATCACCTCGAAGCGGCGGTGCATGCCCGCCAGCTCCTTCGGCGTGATGCCGAGTTCCTCGGCGATCCTGGGCCGGGCTTCCTGGACGTAGAGCTTGGTCCGCTGGTAGTTGCCGGTGAATCCGTACTCCGTGGCCAGCCGCTCGTGGATGACCGCAGCCAGGACCTCCGCCCGCAGCATCGAGTCGACCAGCGGCGCAAACTCGTCGATCACCCTCGCCCGGGACCGTCCGCTCGGTGACCGGCGCGGCGGTGACACGGGCCCGTCGGCAGACAGGTACTTGCTGACCGTCCGCCAGTTCAGTCCGGTCTCCTTGGCGACCTCCGACAGACTCATGGCACCGGACTCGACCAGACCGCGAAAGCGCCACAACTCCAACCAGCGTTGCGGATCCAGGACCACGGCCCACCCCTCTCTGCAACCTCAGCAACAGGCAGCAGAGTGCCGAGCATCGTCCCTCAACACATCAAGAACTCTGCACGTTCATCCGTACGCGGCTATGCACGTTCACGTGTACGCCGACAGACGCCATCACACACCTCCAGCACGCCACCTCCACGGACGCACCGGACCTACCTCACCCACCCCGGCGCTATGCCTGACCAGCACGAACCCAGCCCCACACTCGGTTTCGAGAAGCCCTCTTACTCCACAGCGCGGCCGATGAGTTTGTGGCTCCCGGCCGGTCCAAGCTCGTGACACCCTAGGAAAGGACACCGCCATGTCGGAGCTTCTCGTCGACTTCATCACCTCCCTCGACGGCCACGCATCGGGAGAGGGATGGCCCGGGTTCTGGGGCCTCGAGGGCCCGGAGTACCTCGCATGGCTCGGCGAGCAGCCAGAGGCCACCTACCTGATGGGAGCGAACACCTACCGCCTGATGTCGGGCTTCGCCGCAGGCGAAGTCCCGAAGGGCCAAGACGAGTTCAGGCCCGAGGAAGAGGCGTCCGTCGACGAGCTCACGCAAGCGTCCAAGGTGGTGTTCTCCTCCTCGCTCGAGGAGCCACTGACGTGGGCCAACTCCACGCTCGTCCGCGACGACGCCGTCGAGGCGGTCCGCGCCATGAAGTCGAGTGGCTCAGGGCTCCTCAGCACGATCGGCAGCCTCAGCCTGTGCCGGTCCCTGCTACGTGCCGGACTCGTCGACCGCTTCCGGGTCGTGATGTTCCCGGTGATCACCGGGGCCACGGGCGAAGAACGCATCTACGACGGCTATCCGGACGTTGCCCTCGAGATGATCGAGCACCGCACCTTCGACGGCCGCATCCAGCTGGTCGAGTACAAGCCCCGCGTGCTCGAGCACCCGCCGCTCGGCGTCCCTGCGTGATGTCGCCCCGTCCGCCGGTCTGGACGGCCGCCAGGCCGGCGCCGGCGGGCGCGGAGCAAGACCTAATAGGGGGCGAACGGCCAACGTCAGGACGCCCGGTCCAGGTCGTGGCGGGCCCCGCTCCCGCCCGGGCCACGCTCTGCGGGATGAGGCAGCGATGGCGCCACCGAAATCCACGGTCGACTTGTACGCGGCGATCCGCCGTGATGCCTGGGCAGGGATGTCGCACCGGGGCCTTGATGCGTGAGTACGGAGTCGGATTCCGCACGGTGAAGGCCGCGTTGGAGTCGGTGTGGCCGGGCGCAGAGCGCAGCCTCAGGCTGACCCGTCCGAGCCTCAAAAACCGGCCAGGGAGTGTTCACCGCTATCCGGGCCACGACCGGGTGCGCGTGCGCTGAACACGCTAAGCCGGGCGGGGGAGCGAGTTGAGGCCGTCGATCGCGATGTCGGTGGCCCTTTGAACGGCTTTGTAGGTCTGCTCCGGCCGGTCGCCCCGCTTTTGGCATGCGGCGACGACGACCTTGATCGCCCCGACCAGCGAGCCCACCGCCGCGGCGGCCTCGACGAGGTCCAGCTCGGGGCAAGCGAGGTGGAGCGCTTCGGTCAGCTGTAGCTGGATGTCGAACAGCAGGTGCAGTTCGCGCGCCTGAAGTGCCGGGACCGACGCGATCAGCCGGGTCCGAGCTGGGCCGACCTTCCGCGCCAGCTCCGAGTCCGTGTCCGCGAAAACACTCTGGTCGATGACGCGCCGCAGCAGGTCGGCCACCGGTTCGCCGGGCTGCCGTTCTCCGATGATCTCGACCGCGCGCTCCAGCCGCGACCTGTCGTCGAAGAAGACGATGTCGTCCTTGCTGTCGAAGTAGCTGAAGAAGGTCCGTGTCGCGATGTCTGCGGTGGCCGCGATCTCCGCCACGGTTGTCTGGTCGTAACCCTTCTCGGCGAACAATCGCAGGGCGCCTTCGATGAGCGCTTGCCTCGTGCGCATCTTCTTCCGCTGGCGCAGCCCTGGATCGCTGGTCACGACAGCACCTTACCGCTTACCGCATGCGATGTAATTTTGCATTCATTGACGTTTTGCATTGAGTGTTGTTTTATCGAGAGGTCCGTACCGACCGAGGAGCGGCCGATGGAGAGCACGTCCCCGGCAGTAGTCATGCCCACGGCACGTCAGAACCCGTTCGATCCGCCCGAGGAACTGCGCCGCCGGCAGGGGCTCGGCCCCATCCATCGGATGACCTACGCCGACGGTGGTCAGGGGTGGCTGGTGACCGGCTACGCCGCAGCGCGGGCGATCCTGGCAGATCCCCGATTCAGCGTCCGCCCGGACCACATGCGCTCACCGATCGCCCAGCCAGCAACGGCGCCCGTGCCGCCGGGATTCCTCCTCCGCATGGACCCACCCGAGCACGACCACTATCGGCGGTTGCTCACCGGCCACTTCACGGTGCGCCGGATAAAGCTCCTCGAACCGGAGATCGAGGCAATCGTCAATGACCAGTTGAACGCGATGGAGCTCGCCGGGGGCCCGGCCGACCTGTTCAAGGCATTCGCGCTGCCGATCCCGTCACAAGTGATCGGCGAACTGCTCGGGGTGCCCTACTCCGACAGGCAGGACTTCCAGCGGAACGCCGCCACGCTCTTGAACGTCGACCTCACACCGGAACGCCGGCAAGAGGCAGTCAGGGAGCTCATGGCATATCTACGGGACCTGCTGCGCCACAAGCGTTCCTGGCCAGAGGAAGACGTGCTCAGCGGGCTCGCTGCGCACGAGGGACTTACCGCGGACGAGAGGGCCGGACTGGCGCTCCTGCTCCTGATCGCCGGGCATGAGACGACGACGAACATGCTTGCGCTGGGCACTTTCGCTCTGCTGGCCAACCCCGCACAGTTAGCCGAGGTCCGCGACAAGGAGGAAGACGCCCCTGCGGTGGTCGAGGAGCTACTGCGTTACCTCACGATCATCCACCACGTGGTCCGCGTCGCGCTCGAGGACATCGAACTCCACGGCTGCCTGATCAAGGCCGGCGAGTCCGTCACCGTCGCACTGTCCGCGGCGAACCGGGACGCTGACCATTTCGCCGACCCGGACGCGCTTGACCCCACCCGCTCCCCGGCCGGACACCTCGCGTTCGGTCACGGCCTCCACCGGTGCCTCGGGCAGCGACTGGCCCGCGCCGAAATGCGCATCGCCCTCCCCGCACTGCTTCGCCGCTTCCCGGCACTACGTCTCACCGTCGCGCCCGAGGAAGTGCCACTGCGGTCGGCCATGACGGTCTACGGCGTGCATGAACTTCCGGTCACCTGGTAGGCAGATCAACGTCGAGAAGAACGACGGGTGCTCGGCGACCTGCGGCGCGACGTCTGCGAGTTTGAGCAACGCCCCTTCACTGCCGGCTCCCCACCGCCATCCGGCCCTTCAAGCACCGCCCGCATCACCGTCCCCAGACACCTCCCCGACTAGGGCCTGTGTGATGTCGTGATCAATCGGCTGTTCGCAGGATGTCCTCGAGCCAGATCATCGAGGCGCGGAGTTCGAGGCCTGCGAGGTAGCTCTCGGGTGTCTTGTCGAAGCGGGTGGCGATGCCGCGCCAGTCCTTCAACCGGT
>NZ_BAAASJ010000050.1:0-862 GCF_039532825.1 Streptomyces vastus | reverse complement strand
CCATGACCACGCTCACCGCTGCACCCAAGACCGCACCGCCACCCGTGCGTACCCGCAAGCCCACCGGCGTGGGCAAGTGGCGGCGCCGCATCCCGCTGCTGCCGGCGCTGGTCTTCACCATCGTCGTCACCCAACTGCCCTTCGTGGCCACCCTGGTCATCTCCACCTTCCAGTGGAACATCCTCAGGCCGGGCGACCGGCACTTCGTGGGCCTGTCCAACTTCACGTTCGTCTTCACCGACGAGCGGCTGCGCACAGCCGTGCTCAACACCGCCCTACTCACCGCGTCGGTAGTCCTCATCAGCGTGCTCCTCGGCCTCGGCCTGGCGATGCTCCTCGACCGCCGGTTCGCCGGCCGCGGCCTGGCCCGCACCCTGCTCATCGCACCGTTCCTCGTCATGCCGGTCGCCGCCTCCCTGCTGTGGAAGCACGCCCTCTACAACCCCGACTACGGCCTGCTCAACGGCACCCTCAACGCCACATACCGCCTCTTCGGCGCCGACAACAGCCCCACGATCGACTGGATTTCGTCCTACCCGATGCCGGCCGTGGTGATCTCCCTGGTCTGGCAGTGGACCCCGTTCATGATGCTGATCCTGCTGGCCGGCCTGCAGGCCCAGCCCGACGACGTCCTGGAAGCCGCCCGCATGGACGGCGCCTCCCCCCTGGCAACCTTCCGCCACATCACGCTGCCGCACCTGCGCCAGTACCTGGAACTGGGCATCCTGCTCGGCACCATCTACGTCGTGCAGACCTTCGACGCGGTCTACAGCATCACCCAGGGCGGCCCCGGCAAGCAGACCACCAACCTGCCCTACGAGATCTACCTGACCATGTTCCGCAAGTACGAGTACGGCGAGGC
>NZ_BAAASJ010000049.1:0-8434 GCF_039532825.1 Streptomyces vastus | reverse complement strand
TGTGGGCGATGCTGCGCGACGGCCGACTCTACGAGAGGGAGTACAGCCCCCGGGAGGAGGTTCAGGCAGCTTGACTTACTGCATTAAGAGTCAGCATGCCGACGAACGCGGACCATCCCGCGTCGTGCACGGACTTGGCGAGCCGGGTGCGCCCGAGGCCGGACACCGCGAGGTCTTCCACGTACACCGCTTGGTTGTCGCGAATGATCTGTGTGGATGCCTTGTGGTGCCAGTCCCGGCGCCGGTCCGCCACCTTGGCGTGCTGGCGTGCGACCCTGGTGCGGGCCTTGGCCCGGTTCTTCGATCCCTTGGTCTTGCGGGACAGCTCCCGCTGAAGGCGTTTGAGTTTCTTCTCGGCCCGGCGCAGGAAGCGCGGGCTGTCGATCTTCCGGCCGTCGGACAGGACCGCGAAGGCGGACAGGCCAAGGTCGATACCTGCCTCTGCGTCCACCTCGGGGAGGGTGTCCGGCTGGGTGTCCACGACGAAGCTGAGGAAGTACCGGCCGGAGCTGTCCTTGGTGACGGTCAGGGAGGTGGGTGCGGCCGGCAGGCGGCGGGACCACTTGACTTTGAGGTTGCCGACCTTGGCCACGTACACCGTGCCGTTCTCCTTCAGAGAGAAGGCGTTGGCGTTGAGGCGGATCGACTGCCGGGTGTCCTTCTTCGATTTGTAGCGGGGCGGGCCGGCCTTGCGGCCGGGCCGCTTGCCCAGAATCGAGTCGAAGAAGTTCTTGTAGGCGGTGTCCAGGTCCCGCAGGGACTGTTGCAGGACGACCGCCGACACGTCGGCGAGCCAGGCTCGTTCCTCGGTGCGCTTGGCCTGGGTGATGCGAAGCCGGGACAACTCCGCCGACGTCACATACGGCAGCCCTGCCGCGTGCGCTTCCTTGCGGTCGCGCAGGCAGTCGTTCCACACCACGCGGGCGCACCCGAACGCACTGGCCAGTGCACGGCGCTGGGTGGCGTCCGGGTAGGCCCGGTAGTTGTAGCGGAGTTGCATGGCCAAGATCCTACTACGATTGGTCTCATGGACGAGCAAGACGACTACAGGCGTGGCAGGCACGTTGTTTCGGCGATGCATGTGCACTTGGTCTTCGTGACGAGGTACCGGCGCGGAGTCTTTGACGACGCGATGCTGACGCGCTGCGAAGAGGTCATGCGCAAGGTCTGCGAAGACTTTGAGGCGGAGCTGAAGGAGTTCAACGGCGAACGCGATCACGTCCACCTGTTGGTGCACTACCCGCCCAAGGTGGCAGTCTCGAAGCTGGTCAACAGCCTCAAGGGTGTCTCCGCCCGCCGGATACGGCAGGAGTTCACCGGCCGTATCAACCGCGCCATCTTGCGCGGGCACCTGTGGTCGCCCTCATACTTCTCGGGATCCTGCGGCGGAGCACCGTTGGCGATCGTCCGCCAGTACATCGAGCAGCAGCAACGTCCGCTCTAACGTGCACGTCAAAGAGGTCTTAAGACGCATTCATCCCCGGCGTGAACGCCGGGGCTTTCTGCAAGAGTCCCGGTAAGTAGTTCCAGCGGATTGACACGGATGGCGATGGCTTCATCACCGCCGCCGAGTTCAAGACCGCCTTGGCCCAGGGCGGGGACTGGAACGTCACCGAGTCCGTGATCGCCGACCGTGACCTCAACGGCGACAAACTTCTCTCGTTCGATGAGTTCTGGATCTACCTGAACAAGTGAGTCGAGCCGACTGGCTGGCGTCCCACAGAGTGCGCCGCCGCAGTTGTGCCGAGGGCTGGACATCGCTCACTCCTGGTGGATTTGTCGTACACCCACACGTCCACCATCCGGCCAGGGCCGGAGCCCGTGTCGATCCAGCGCCGCTCGACGTGCCTGCGGATCGCCATCAGTGCACTCCCGAGGCGTGGTCCCGGATCTCGGTGGCGTGCCTCGCGGCCTTGGTGATGTCACCGGCCTTCTTGTAGGCGTTGAGCTGTTTCCAGTTGGCGGCGCACACTTCGCAGCCGGGTGCCGGTGAACAGTCGAGCAGCCAGGCATCGAACCCCACGGGGAGGTCGATCGGCGGTTCCTGAGTCGTCTGCTGTTTGGTGGTCATGTCGGATGCTCCTCTGCTGAGCTGTGCTCGATGAACTGGACGTTAAGGAGGGGGCGGTGGGGGCTGCTATGCTGTTTTCTCAAATTTTCTCGCATCGCTGTTCGGCTTGCCGGAGTTTTCTCATGAAGGTGGCGGCGCGGCGTAGTTCAGCGGTGGCGGCCAGGCGATGCTGATCAGATCAACTGCCCCTGGGAGAAGGAGACTCCGACCATGGCTCGTCAGCTACGCTTCACTGGCACCGACAGCAAGGTCGACGGCTGCCCCGCTCTGCACACCGACGCCGACACGGGTGAAGTGGTCGTGCAAGGCACACCGCTCACCAACCCTGACGACATCGCCCAGTTGCGGCACTTCGGTGCAGGGGAAGCCGCTGTCGTCGTACCGCGCGAACTGCTTGTGAACTGGGGGCCGAAGGAGATGGAACGGGAGCCGGACCTGGTCGACCGGGACACCTTCCGGCGCCTCTTCGAGACCTTCGAGCACACCGCTTGGCGTCTGGAAACCCGGCGCGGATACGCGTCCGACCGAGAGGACCCCGACTACCGGGCCTTCCTGGAGACGGGCAGTGCTCCGTGCGACTTCGACGAACCATGGTTCGTGAACATCCGCCGCCAGACGGACGCCGGCAAGAAGATCGGCCGGGTCCGCGTGGCCGACAACCCGCCCACCCAGGAGCAGTTGTTCCTGCTCGACTACGCCAGGCACAACGCGTCCGTCGGAGAGGACATGCGCTATCTCTGGCGGGAGGATGCGAGGCGGATCGGCTTGCCCGCAGAGGACTTCTGGATCTTCGACTCGCGGATCGTCGCCCTGCTGCGCTTCGACGACGACGACAATCTGCTCACCATCGAACTGATCACGGAGCCCGCCCAGGTCGTGCGGTACTCCACCGTGCGCGACGCAGCCATGCACCATGCCGTCCCGTACCAGCAGTTCGCCGCCCAGGTGGCCACGGCCGAGTAGCGTG
This sequence comes from Streptomyces vastus, assembly GCF_039532825.1. Taxonomy (NCBI): domain Bacteria; kingdom Bacillati; phylum Actinomycetota; class Actinomycetes; order Kitasatosporales; family Streptomycetaceae; genus Streptomyces; species Streptomyces vastus. The sequence continues at coordinate 5,396 of NZ_BAAASJ010000049.1, read as the reverse complement.
CGAGACCGGTGAGCACTGACTATCAGCAAGCGCGGGAAGCTCTCGGGGCGCGCCTTCGCGAACTGCGCTTCTCGTGCCCCGATGGTCGGCTCACCGGCCAGCAACTGGCACAGCGGCTCGGCTGGCCGGGATCCAAGGTCAGCAAGCTGGAGAACGGCAGGCAGACGGCCACCCCCGAGGACCTGCGTGCGTGGGCCGAGGCGACCGGCCAGCCCGAGGCGTATCCCGAACTCGCCTCCCGCCTCGGAGGATTCGAGTCCCACATCAGGTCATGGCGACGAGCCCTGGCAAACGGATTCAAGCCCGTGCACGAAAACCTGAGCAGGGAGATCGAACGCACCACGGAGCTGTGGATGTGGGAAGAGTCGGTGATCCCCGGAATGGTGCAGACACCCGAGTACGCGCGTCATGTCATCACCCGGTACTCGGAGCTGCTGGCTCCGGCCAGCGACATCGAAGACGCCGTACGGGCCAGGATGAAGCGCCAGGAGTGGCTGTACCAGCCCGGCCGCAAGCTGCACGTCCTGATGTGGGAGGCCGCGCTGCGCTCACTGGTCTGCCCTCCCGCCGTACTCACCGCGCAGCTCGACCGGCTGATCGGCCTGGTCGGGATGGACACGGTGGAATTGGGGATCGTGCCTTTCTCCTCCCCCGTGAAGATCGTGCCCGCCAACGGCTTCTGGATCCTCGATGACCGCCTCGTTGTGGCAGAGGACTGGCACGCGGAGCTGTGGTTGGATGACGCGGACAACATCGCCCTCTACACGAAGGTCTGGAAGACGCTCCGCGAGTCCGCCGCGTATGGTGCCGACGCGCAGCGGGTGATCAGCCGGGCGCGGCAGTCCCTGTGATCAACAAGAGGCCGTCGGCTCGCGTGTGCGCGACCAGCCCCCACCGGTCCGCGGGTTCATCACTGTTCTTTCAGCGGAGCGCTTAGCGGACAAGGCCCGCCACGATCGTGGTGATGGTGCGTTCGACGACCGCGTCGCGCTGATCGGCGGGGAGGCGGGCGAGGGGCCCGTCAAGGATGAGCAGCGAGAGGCCGTGGACGGTCGACCAGGCGGCGACCTCGGCGGCGGGCCGGTTCTCCGGCCGCATCCGGCCCGTGGCCACGAGCGCGTCGAGCGTGTCGGACAGCTCCACGAACGCCGCGAACTCCGGCCTGTCGTCGGGGGCTTCGAGGCCGGTGAAGGCATCGGGCTCCTCCGGGGTCGTACGGCAGAAGGCGGTGCGGAAGAGCCCCGGGTGCTCGATCGCGAACCGTATGTACCCGCGCCCGATCGCCTCGGCCCTGCGCACGGCCTCCTCTCCGGGGTCGTCGAGCCGGGGTCGTGCGTGGAGGGTCTCGGTCATCGACGCGGCGAGCGCCTGCTGGCCGCGGGCCTTCACGGCATGGAGGAGATCTCCCTGGCCGCTGAAGTGGCGGTACGCGGCGGTGGGCGAAACGCCGACGCTGCGGGCCGCTTCGCGCAGGATGACCCGTTCGGGGCCGCCCTCGGCCGCGAGTTCCACGGCGGCCCCGATCAGCGCGTTACGGAGATCGCCGTGGTGGTAGCGGGACTTGCCGCCAGTGATCGCTCCCATGACTCCATCCTGCCCGAAAACTCCATCCTGCTTCGAAGGCTGAAGTTGACGCCGTTAACATCCTGTGTCATCGTCAATGTTAACAGCATAAACATCTGGGGGCGATCACCTTGTTCGATCGAATTGCAGAGCTGGCCCTGCACCGGGGCCGACTCGTACTGGCACTGACCGTGGTGGCCGTGGTCGCGATGGGGGCCATCGGCTTCGGGGCGTTCGGCAAGCTCCTCGGCGGCGGCTTCGAGGATCCGAACGCGCCCTCGACCCACGCCCAGGAACTCATCGACGAGAAGTTCGGCGGCGAGACCAACCTGGTCCTGCTGGTGCGGGCCGACGACGGCGACCTCGGTTCCGCCGACGCCGAACGCGCGGGCCGCACCCTCACCTCGGAGCTCAAGGACGAACCCGCCGTGGCGAACGTGATCTCGTACTGGGACACCGGCTCCGCCACACTGACCTCCCGGGACGGCGACGCGGCGCTGGTACTGGCCCACGTCAAGGGCGACGACACCGAACAGGGCGACAACGCCTCGGCGCTCATCGACGCGTACACCGGCGACCGGAACGGGCTGACCGTGCAGGCCGGCGGAGAGGCCGCGGTCGGCGACGAAGTTCCCACCCAGGTCGCCAAGGACCTCGCCCTGGCCGAGACGATCGCCGTGCCCCTGATCCTCATCCTGCTCGTGATCGCCTTCGGCAGCCTCGTCGCGGCACTGCTGCCCCTGGTCATCGGGCTGATCGCGATCGTCGGCACCTTCGCCGAGCTCTATGTGCTCGGCAGCATCACCAACGTGTCGGTGTTCTCGATCAACCTCACCACCGCCCTCGGCCTCGGCCTCGGCATCGACTACGCCCTGCTCATGATCAGCCGGTTCCGCGAGCACCTCGCGGAGGGCGCCGACGTTCCCGAGGCGCTCCGGCACACCGTAAGGACGGCCGGGCGGACCATCGTCTTCTCGGCGGCGACCGTCGCCGCCGCGCTGGCCGCCCTACTGGTCTTCCCGCAGTTCTTCCTGCGCTCCTTCGCCTACGCGGGCATCGGCGTGGTGGTCATCGCCGCCGTCAGCGCCCTGCTCGTCGTCCCGGCACTGCTCGCCGTGCTCGGCCACCGGGTCAACAGCGGCCGCCTGCCCTGGGCCCAGACCGTACGCAGCGCCGAGGCTCCCTTCTGGGGCCGGCTCGCCCGCACGGTCATGCGCAGGCCCGCGCTGACCGCACTTCCGGTCCTCGGGATCCTGCTGCTCGCCGCGAGTCCGCTGCTCGGCGTCACCTTCGGCACGCCGGACGAGCGGGTGCTGCCGGAGAGTGCCCAGAGCAGGCAGGTCGCCACCACGGTGCAGCACGACTTCACGGGCAGCGACGAGTCGGCGGTGCAGATCGTCACGACCGGGCCCGTGGCCGCGGACCGGCTGCGCTCGTACGCGACCGAGCTGTCGCGGCTCGACGGCGCCGTGCGGGTCGAGACGTCCGCCGGCACATTCAGCGAGGGCCGCGCCACCCCGCCAGGGCATGCGAATGCCGCACTGGCCCGGCCCGACGCCCAGCGGATCACGGTCGTCACCGGCCTCACCCCCAAGTCGGACGAGGCCCAGGACCTGGTCAAGGACGTACGGGCAGTGGATCCGCCCGCCGGGACCGAGACGCTGGTCGGCGGCACCGACGCGCGCCTCGTCGACTCCAAGGACTCGATCGCCGACCGGCTCCCGGCCGCCATCGTTCTCGTAGCGGGCACCACATTCCTGATCCTCTTCCTGTTCACCGGCAGCGTGGTCCAGCCACTGCGGGCGCTGGTCCTCAACGCCATCAGCCTCTCCGCGGCCATCGGCGTGATGGTGTGGATCTTCCAGGACGGCCATCTGTCCTCGCTGCTCGGCTTCACTCCGCAGCCGATGGACACCTCCATGACGGTGCTCATGTTCTGCATCGCCTTCGGCCTGTCCATGGACTACGAGGTCTTCGTGACCAGCCGGATCAAGGAGCTGCACGACGCGGGCGCCGACACGGAGACCGCCGTCACCAGCGGGCTCTCGCACACCGGGCGGATCGTGACCATGGCCGCCGGGCTGCTTGCGGTGAGCTTCTTCGCCTTCGGCACGGCTCAGGTCAGCTTCATCCAGATGTTCGGGCTCGGCAGCGGCCTGGCGATCCTGATCGACGCGGTGGCCGTACGCGGGGTACTGGTACCGGCGGCCATGCGCCTCCTCGGCCGTACGGCCTGGTACGCGCCGAAGCCGCTGCGTGCGGTGCACGGGCGGCTGGGCCTCACCGAGGGCGCGCCCGTCGAGGAGGAGCGGACGCCCGCCAAGGTCTGACCCTCTGGCGGCGCGCAGTTGATTCGGCTTTCGGGAGAGGGCTTCGCGGGAGTGGAAGTCAGCCGCTCTGGGCCCACTCCCGGAGCGCGGCCTTGCTCGCGAAGTCCGCCACGTTCTTGTCCAGCGGGTCGTCCGTGTACTGGTGGAAGCGCCACTTGGCCTGGATGCGGGGCTTGCCCGCGGTGACGTAGTCGGCGATCCAGAGGCCGTCGCCCGCGTACGAGGTCGTGTCGACGTTCAACCAGTAATTCCTGTTCGCGTACAAGACGACCCTGTGATTCGGCCGCAATTCCTTCACCTTCCGGATGAAGCGGTCCTTTTCCGAGTTGCTCGCATGCGTGCCCTCACTCGTCGTCTCCCAGTCCACCGCGAGAATGTCGCCCGCTCTTTCCGGCGCTTTGCTGACGAAGTACGCGGCCTGGGCCGTGAGGTTGCCGGGCCAGAGGAAGTGGTAGAAGCCGACCACGCATCCGGCGTCTCGGGCCGTCTTCGTCTGGGCGCCGAGTTTCGGGTTGACGTACGAACGGCCCTCCGTCGCCTTGACGAAGACGAAGGAAAGGCCATCGGTGTCGTACGAGGACGACTGATAGGAACTGACATCGATGCCGCGCAGCATGGGGGGATCCTCCGTGCGGTGGGGGAGAGGGAAGAGCGGGCCAGGGAAGCCGCAACTACCTTGACTTTTCCCCTTACTTCAGCCGCCCCACCCTCGCATGGACGTTCTGTCGAACGCGGCCGCAGAGCATAAGCACACTCACCGGCCGACGAAGGGACATCAGCCGTGGCTCAGCGGTCAGCCGATGACAAGCCCAAGGCCCTCGAGCCCGCTCTGGAATCCATGACCCGCCTTGTCGCCGCCGTCATCGTCCACGACAAGGCCGCCAACCGCGTCGTCCTCCTCCAGCGCGGCCAGAACGCCAAATTCGCTCAGGGCATGTGGGACCTCCCCGTCGGCAAGAGCGAACCCGGCGAACCCATCACCGAAACCGCCGTACGCGAGCTCTACGAGGAGACCGGCCTCAGCGTGAAGCCGGAGGCGCTGAAGGTCGCTCACATCATCCACTGTGCCTGGGGCGTCGAAGCCCCCAATGGCTTCCTCACGGTCGTTTTCGCCGCACACGAATGGTCCGGCGAACCCGAGAACCGAGAACCGCGCAAACACGCCCAGGTCCGCTGGGTTGACGCCGACGCCATCCCCGACGAGTTCGTGAAGTCCACCGCAAGTGCTCTCCACAGCTACCTCAAGGGTGGCTCTCAGGTGTTCCTGGACGGCTGGAAGCAGGAAGGGCTTCAGCGCCAGGCGCCGCCTCGCGTGAGCGGACGGCCCGGCGGGCGGCGCCCCCTCAGCACTCGATGATGTTGACGGCGAGGCCGCCCCGGGCGGTCTCCTTGTACTTGACGGACATGTCGGCGCCGGTGTCCTTCATGGTCTTGATGACTTTGTCGAGGGAGACGTGGTGCCGGCCGTCGCCCCGCAGGGCCATGCGGGCGGCGGTGACGGCT
>NZ_BAAASJ010000048.1:0-1592 GCF_039532825.1 Streptomyces vastus | reverse complement strand
CCGACGGGTTCGGGCGGGCGGGCAAGCCGGGCTGGTCGCCGGGCCGGCTCGCACTGGTCACGGTGCTGCAGAAGGCCACGAACCTCACCGACCGGCAGGCCGCGGACGAGGTCCGGGAGAACCTGTCCTGGAAGTACGCGCTCGGCCTGGCGCTGGAGGATCCGGGCTTCGACCACAGCGTGCTGTCGGAGTTCCGCTCCCGTGTCGTCGCCCACGGGATGGAGGAGCGGGTGCTGGACCTGCTGCTGGAGCGGCTGCGCGAGCTGGGACTGGTGGCGGCAGGCGGCAACCAGCGCACCGACTCCACGCACATCGTGGCCGCGGTGCGGGACCTGAACCGGCTCGAGCTGGTCGGCGAGAGCGTGCGCGCGGCCCTGAACGCCCTGGCTGCGGCCTGCCCCGACTGGGTGGACCAGGCTCTGGTCGTGGAGGACTGGAGCCGCTGCTACGCAGACCGGATCGACACCTGGCGCCTGCCCTCCTCCAAGACCAAGCAGGACGAACTCGCCCTGCACTACGCCAAGGACGGCTACACCCTGCTGGAGGCCCTCTACGCCCCGGTGTCCCCGGCATGGCTGCGCGAACTGCCCGCGGTGCAGACCCTGCGGGTCGTGCTGGTGCAGAACTGCACCCGCACCCCGGGTGGGGGCGGCAGGCTGCGGATCCGGCGCCGCGAGCGCGCCGAGGACGGGGGTGACGGGCTGCCGCCCGGCCCGATACGCCTGGCCTCCCCATATGACACCGACGCCCGCTGGTCCGCCAAACGCGACCTGTTCTGGAACGGGTTCAAACTGCACGTGTCGGAGACCTGCCATCCGCAGGCCGACGGTGACCGTCCCGCCCGGCCGAACATCATCACGAACGTGGCCACCACCGCCTCCACCCTCCCGGACACCAAGGCCCTGGAGCCGATCCACCAAGCCCTTGGCCGCCGCCACCTGCTGCCCGCCCGGCACTACCTGGACTCCGGCTACCCCAGCGCCGACCTGATCATCGCCTCCGCCAAGGACTACGGCATCGCGCTGGTCACTCCGGTCCTGCTCGACACCTCCCGCCAGGCCAAGGCCCAACAAGGCTTCGCCGCAGATGACTTCACCGTCGACTGGGACGGCAAGCGAGCCGTCTGTCCGGCCGGAAAGATCAGTGCCACCTGGAACGACGTCGTCCAGGAGGGCGTCGCCAAGACCGTCGTTGCCTTCGCCGCCCTGGACTGCATCCCCTGCCCGGTCAAGGAGCAGTGCACCAGCTCACGAAAGGGCCGCCGGCTCAGCCTCTACCCCCGTGAGCTCACCGAGGCCATCCGCACCGCCCGCGCTCAGCAGCAGGATGGCACCTGGCAGCGCGACTACGCACTGCGGGCCGGGGTCGAGGGCGCCATCAGTCAGGCCACCCACACCACCGGCCTGCGCCGAGCCCGCTACCGCGGCCTTGCCAAGACCCACCTCGACCACACCACCAGCGCCGCCGCCCTCAACCTCATCCGACTCCACGCCTGGTGGCACGGCCGCCCCCTCGACCGCACCAATCATTGCCACCTCGCCAGACTCCAACTACGCCTCGTCGCATGACAATTGGAATTAACCACCAAGATC
>NZ_BAAASJ010000047.1:0-22403 GCF_039532825.1 Streptomyces vastus | reverse complement strand
CCCCTGGCGCACGGGCAGACCCACGACCGACTCCGCCAGTCATCACAACGCCCGCCAACTCGGCGCCAAAGCACGAAAGTTGGAATTAACCACCAAGATCCCCACCGAGGGCAAGGTCGGCTTCGTGCCCTTCGCGGGCAAGGGCGCCACGCTCGGCGCCGAGATGCTCGCGGTCAACGCCAAGAGCACGCACACCACGGCCGCGTGGAAGCTGATCGAGTACCTCACCAGCAAGGACGTCCAGGTCACCCGGGCACTGGCGGCCGGCAATCCGCCGTCGGTGTCGGCCGCGTACAGCGCCGAACTCTTCAAGGAGGCGCCGTACTTCAAGGAGGTCGAGAAGGTGGCCAAGGTCGCCGTCCAGCGGCCCGTGTCGCCCAACTACCCGAAGGTGTCGGACCAGTTGCAGACCATGCTGTCCTCCGTCGTGTCCGGCCTGACCGCACCGGACAAGGCACTGTCCGACGCGGCTCCCAAGGTCCGGGACGCGGCCAATGTCTAGCGCCACCCATGCAGCAGACCGGCCGCCGCGGTGCGAGCGAAGCGAGATGGGGGTCCCCCCGGCCGGAGGCTGGGGGAGCGCCGCGGCGGCGGACCGGCGGCTGGGCTGGCTGCTGCTGACGCCGACCCTCGTGATCCTGCTCGCGGTCACGGCGTTCCCGCTGGCGTACAACCTGTGGAACTCGGTGCGCCACGTCGAACTGGCCGATCCCACCGCCGACGGTTTCGCGGACCTCGGCAACTACCGCGACGTGTTCGCCGACCCGGCGTTCCGGCAGGCACTCGCGAGGACCCTGGTGTACACAGCGGTGTCCGTCTTCACGCAGATGATCGCCGGGCTCGTCGTAGCCCTCGTACTGCACCGGCCCTTCCGCGGCCGCGGCTGGGTGCGCGCCGCCGTCCTGGTGCCATGGGCCGTCCCCACGGTGGTGGCGGCCACGTCCTGGAAGACGATGCTCGACCCGCAGACGGGCTTCGTGAACCAGGCGCTCAGCGCCCTGCATCTGCCCGGCGCCGACACCAACTGGCTCGGCGGCGAGTGGACGGCGTGGGTGGCGATCGGCGTCACCGACGCGTGGAAGACCGTGCCGTTCGTGGCCATCATCCTGCTCGCCGGGCTCCAGGTGATCCCGGACGAGCTCTACGAGGCGGCCCGGATCGACGGCGCGAGCGCCTGGCAGGCCTTCTGGCGCGTCACCCTGCCCCTGCTCAAGCCGGCCCTGCTGGTGGCGCTGATCTTCCGTACGCTCTCCGCGCTGCTGGTATTCGACGTCGTCTTCATCCTCACCGGCGGCGGTCCGGGCAACACGACCGAGACCCTCTCCTACATCAACTGGCGCGAGTTCCTCGTGGAGACCGACTTCGGTACGGGCGGCGCGGTCTCCGTCGTACTCGTCGTGCTGTCGCTGCTCGTCGCGGCCGGGTACGTCCGGATCTTCCGCACCGACGGCGGCGACAGGACCGACAGCAGCCGGGAGGCGGCCCGATGACCGGACAACTCGACGTGGCCCGGCGCCCCGCCCCGGCGCCGACGGCCAAACAGCACCACGCCCGGAAGTCCGCGCGCGACCGCCGACGCAGGGCCGCGGCCTGGCGGCGTACGGGGTTCGGCCTGCTCGTGACGGTCATCGTCGCGGTCGCGCTGTTCCCGTTCCTGTGGATCCTGCGGACCTCGCTGATGAGTTCGCAGGAGTTCTCCGAGGGAGTCACCGGCTTCCTGCCCAAGGACCTCACCTTTGCCAGCTACGGCGACAACCTCTCCGACCAGAACTTCCTGCGCCCGTTGCTCAACAGCCTGCTCATCTGCCTGGTCAGCACCGCGCTGTCGGTGGTGTGCGCGACGCTGGCCGGTTACGCGCTGTCCCGGCTGCGGGTACGCGGCGCGGGCATCGTCCTCGGCTTCGTACTGTTCGCCGGGTTCTTCCCCGTGCTGGCCATGGTCGGCCCGCTCTTCCTCGTCTACCGCAACCTCGGCCTGCTGGACTCGCCGGGCGGGCTGGTCCTCGCGTACATGGTCTACACGCTGCCGATCGCGACCTGGCTGCTGAAGAGCTTCTTCGACCAAGTGCCGCGCAGCCTGGAGGAGGCGGCCATGGTCGACGGAGCCAGCCGCCTGCAGGTGTTGTGGCGGATCGTCGTCCCGGTGGCGATGCCCGCGGTCTTCACCTCCGCGATCATCTCCTTCATCCTCGCCTGGAACGACTTCGCGTTCGCCCAGTCCTTCCTGCAGACCCCGGAACAGTTCACCGCGCCGCTGGCGATCGTGAACCTCGGACAGAGCCAGTTCCAGGTCTTCTACAACCGCATCGACGCCGCGGTCGTCCTCATCACCCTGCCCGTCGTCCTGCTCGTGCTGTTCGCGCAGCGGCGCATCGTGTCGGGCCTGACCGCCGGAGCCGTGAAGTGACCCGCCATCAAATGACCAGTCCCGTGATCGATTTCAGGCACGCGCCCGCCTCCTCCTGGACACTGCTGTGCCGGCCGGACGACCCGCACAAGAGTCTCGTACGAGAGGACGGCGCCCTCCTCTACGGCTTCCACGCGAGCGGCTTCGACGCCTGGTCCTTCGCGCGGACGGTGGAGTTCTCCGCGCAGACCACGCACCGTCCCGTCCGGATCAGCCAGGAGACGGAGAGCGCCAGGCGCGCCATCGTCCGTACGGTCGTCGCGTACCCGAACCAGACACTCGAACTGACCACGTTCGCGCACTATGACGGGGCGGCCCGGTACGACGTCGTCCTGTGGACCGTCAGGGCGGCGCCCGGGGTGGACGAGATCCTCACCGGTCTGCACATCGACGCGTATCTGCGGGGGGAGACGCTCGCGAGCGTCGGATCCCGCCACGAGGTGTACGGCCTACCTGTCGACAAGGCGCCCGCCACCCCGGACTGGACGGACGGACTGCCGACCGTCGACGCGGCCCCTCCGGACGCCTGGCGCCTGCTGTCCCGCGGCCATTCGCTGACCGGCGGTTCCGCTCGGGGGTTCCGGCCGGCCGACGGACTGGTCACGCGGCCGGTGCTGCTGCGGGGCGGCGAGAGCGTGAGCGGGGCGGTCGTCGTCCCGCTGACCGAGGGCGACCTGGACCTCGACCAGGCGTACGCCGCGCTGCGGGCGGAGCGGCGTTACTGGGATCAACTCGACGTCCAGCGGCTGCCGTTGACCGTGCCCGACCCCGCCGTACAGGACATGCTCACCGCCTGCGCCCGCAACATGCTCCAGGCCCGCGAGATCGAGCAGGATCTGCCGGTGCTGCACGTCGGTCCGACGATCTATCGGGGGCTCTGGCTCGTCGACGGCCACTTCCTCCTGGAGGCGGCGCGCTATCTGGGGTGGGACGACACGGCGGACGCGGGCCTCGAGGTGCTGATGCGGCGCGTCAGGCCGAACGGCTCCATCGTGCAGCTGGACAGCGAGCCGTACGTCAAGGAGACCGGCATCGCCATCGCCACGCTCGTACGACAGGCTGAACTGACCGGTAGCGCCGAGGAGTTGCGTCGGCGCTGGCCCACCGTCCGGGCGGCCGTGACCCACATCGCCGAACTGCGCGAGCAGGCGGCCGAGTTGCCCGCCGACCACCCGCTCCGGGGCCTGCTGCCCGAGGCGTTCGGGGACGGTGGGCTCGGTGGCTGTCGCGCCGAGTACACCACCACGATGTGGATCCTGACCGGCCTTCGCTACGCGGTCACCGGCGCCCGCATGCTCGGCGAGTGCGCCGACGCCGAACGCTTCGGTGACCTCTTCGAGAGCCTGCTCGCAGCCTTCCAACGGTCCGCCAAGGCCCAGCGGCGTACCACCGAAGACGGTCTGCGGTACCTCCCGATGAACCTGCCGGGCAGCGGCGAGCATCAGTTCGTACCGCATCTCCCGGGCAGCCAGGTGCCGGTCTGGCGACGCATCCGGCCGGAGACCGCGACCTGGGCGCTGTGCCATGCCATCTGGCCCGGCGAGGTCTTCGTCGCCGACGACGAGGTGGTGTGCGACCTGCTCGACCTGTACGAGGTCCGCGACGACGAGCAGGGCATCCCGGCCACCACCGGCTGGCTGCCGTACCAGGCCGTGTGGACGTACCAGGCATCCTTCGCCGCGCACGTCTGGCTGTACGCGGGCCGCCCCGACAAGGCGGCCGACTACCTCTACGCCTTCGCCAACCATGCCTCCCCGACCCGCGTCTGGCGCGAGGAACAGCCGCTGACCGGCAGCGGGCACCTCCAGGTCTGCGGCGACATGCCACACAACTGGGCATCGGCCGAGTTCATCCGCCTGGTGCGTCACCTGCTGATCTTCGAACGTGGCGCAGGCCTTGACCTGCTGCCGGGAGCGCCCGCGCACTGGTTCCGACCGGGCGCCGAGATCCGCGTCGAAGGCACACCCACCCGCTTCGGCCGGGTCGACCTCGACGTCCACGCGGGCGAGGGCCGGCTGGAGATACGGGTCCTACGGCAGGGACCGGGCACCACGCCCGCGCGCCTGCTCCTGCCCGCACGCTTCAGCCACGGGATACGGCTCGACGGCGCTGAGGCGACGGCCCTGCCGGATGCTGCCGGGATCCAGTTCGACCTGCCGGACGGGCTCCCGGTCCGCGTGGCAGCGGAAGCCTGACGGGAGACCGAGGGGCAGCGCCCCGGATCAAGCCGTGCGGTCCGGCTGACTCGCGGTCTCGGAGTCGTCCGCCTTCCGCCCTGCCGCCGCTGCCTCGTTGTGGAGTACCTGCTTCTTCGAGGCGCGCAGGCTGGTCACCGTGGTCACGGCTAGGACCAGGACGATGAAGCCGAGCGAGAACGGGATGGAGATCTCCGGCACATGCACGCCGGACTCGTGCAGCGCGTGCAGCACCAGCTTGACGCCGATGAAGCCGAGGATGACCGACAGTCCGTAGCCGAGGTGGACCAGCCTCTTGAGAAGGCCGCCGATGAGGAAGTACAGCTGGCGCAGCCCCATCAGCGCGAACGCGTTGGCGGTGAAGACGATGTACGGGTCCTCGGTCAGACCGTAGATCGCGGGGATCGAGTCCAGCGCGAACAGTACGTCCGTGGAGCCGATCGCCAACGTTTCGTTCCTCCGGGGAGGTGCTCGTGAGAATCATTCTCACCAGCGGGGCGTTTTCGCAACGCCCCGCTCATCCTCCGGAACAGGTGGCGCATCGCTGTGACCTGGGACTTCTTGTCATGCTTGTCCTGTTCGGGCGGTCAGGCGCCGATTCTGGCCGCGATGACCGGTGCGAGCCTGTCGGCGATCGCGCGATGACCCTGGTCATTGGGATGGACCGAGTCCGTGAGGTCGCCCGAGCCCAGCCAGCCCGTCGTATCGACGAAGGAGACCCGCAAGTCGCCGCCGTCGACAGCTGATTTCACGGCCGCCTCGGTCTGCGGGACGAACCGTCCGCGGAATGTCTCCAGCGCGAAGATCCAGGCCTGCGGATAAGCGGCACGGACCTTGCCGAGCAGACTGCTGTACGCCGACTGGAACTGCGCGGCGCTCACCCCGTGGCCGACGTCATTGGTGCCGAGGTTGATGACGACCGCGTCCGCCCGGTAGCGGTCGAAATCCCAGTCAGGGGTGGACGCGTTGGGATTGAGCTTGCTGAACTGCCGCTCCAGGCCCACGCATCCGTCCGCCGCGGCGACCAGACACGCGCCGCCCTGGGCGATCTGCGTGTGCTCGGTACCGAGTCGCTCTCCGATCAACCAGCCATACGCGGTACGGGCGTTCTGCGAGGATGTCGTGCCCACCGTGATCGAGTCGCCGACGAACTCGATCAGCTTGCCCGGCGCCGGCGGTGCGAAGGTCGTCGCCCCACTGTCGAGTACCAGCCCCTGGAACACGGCGTCGCCGCGATAGGAGCCCGCCACCACCTGGTAGTTGACCTGGAGGGTGTGGTTCCCGGCGGACAGTGCCGACGGAGTCAGGTTCACCGTCCCCTTGACGTCGTCGTAGAACTTCACGGGCCCGTCGTCGATCCGCGCCCAGAAGTCGATCGTGTTCCGCTGCTTCAGCTGCACGGTCCTGCCGGTGAAGCCGACCCGGTAGTACGCGCCCGCCCAGTACGGGGTGTAGAGGGCGCTGGAGCTCTGCGTGTCCCAGCGCCCGACGAACTTGATGTTGGGATCGCCGGGCTGACCGGGAGCCGCCGCCTTCACGGGACTGGCCGTGGTGCTGCCCAGCCGGGAGCTGATGACCGGTGCGAGGCGACTGGCGAACTTGCTGTGACCCGCCTCGTTGGGGTGTCCGTTGCCGTCCTCGTAGTCGGCGCCGTCGGTGAGCCAGCCCGTGGTGTCGACGTAATGCACCTTGGCGTCACCGGAGTTGTTGCGGGCGCTGACGGCGGCCCTGGTCTCGGCGACGTACCGCTTCTTGAGCGTCTGCACCGCGAAAAGCGCCGCGTTCGGATACTTGGCGCGGATGTCGCGCAGGAACGCGGTGTACGCCGACTGGAACGCGGCGCCGGACACGCCGTGTCCGATGTCGTTGGTGCCGAGATTGATGACCACCGCGCTCGCCTGGTAACGGGAGAAGTCCCAGTTCTGGGTGCCGGTGCTGCCCGTCCTGAAGAACTGGCCGCTCAGACCGGTGCACCCGGACTGGGCGACGAGGCAGTAGCCGGCGCGGGCGATCCGGGTGTGCCGCATCTTCAGCTGCTCGCCGGTCTTCCAGGCGTACGAGTCGAGCGCGAGCCGGTCGGTGAGGGCGCCCGCGGTGATGGAGTCGCCGACGAACTCGATCAGCCCGGACGGCGTGGCCGGAGCGACCGTGCGTGCGCCGGAGTCCAGTACCAGGCCCTGGAAGACGGTGTCGCCGGAGCGGTAGGAGATGCGCAGGGTGTGGGTGCCCGCGGGCAGCGGCTGGGGAGTGAGGTTCACGGTTCCGCGTACGCCGGCGTGGAAGACGTCCGGCTTGCCGTCGATGCTGACGTAGAAGTTGACCGCGTCCCGCGCCTTGACCCGCACTGTCGTGCCGGTGAAGGACGTCTGCAGGTAGGTGCCGCTCCAGTGGGGGGTGGCGGCGGTGCCGGAACTGGTGTCCCAGCGCCCGACATAGGCGATGTTGGGATCGGACACCGAGCCGTCGCCCGGTGCGGCCCCCGCGGGAGAGCCGCTGCCCGCCCAGGACAGCAGGCAGGCGACGAGAGCGACGGTGAGGACGGCTTGCAGCGCGCGTCTGGCTCGGCGGCACAGTGCGCGCATGTCGGGGGTGGTCTGCACGGAGTTCCCTTTCAACCGAAGGGCTGGGAGCGCTCCCAGTAGCAGCTTTTCGAGAGAAGCAATGAAACGGGTGAGCGTCAAGGGATCCGACGGACCCAATGGAAAGCGCTGTCATAGCTCTCGACAAGCCCTACGGCTGCGGCCCATCCTTCAGCAGACGCGTGGCATGAGCGCGACAGAAGGGACTTCTCCATGATCAGACGCAGGGCACTACTGGCTGCGGCGGGCGGTACGTTCCTCGGTAGTGCCCTGGCGACGGGCACCGCCCGGGCCGACGCGACCATCGCGGTCAACCCCGGTACGACGTACGGACGTTGGGACGGCTGGGGCACTTCCCTGGCCTGGTGGGCGAACGTGTTCGGGGCGCGCGACGACTTCGCCGACGCCTTCTTCACCACCAAGTCCGTCGCCTACAACGGCCGTACGCTGCCGGGTCTGGGCCTGAACATCGCCCGCTACAACCTCGGCGCGTGCAGCTGGAACAGGGTGGAGGGCGCCACCATGGTGGCCTCGCCCAACATCCCCCGCTTCAAGCAGATCGAGGGCTTCTGGCAGGACTGGAACAACGAGGACCCGGCGTCCTCCGCCTGGAAGTGGTCCGCGGACGCCCCCCAGCGCGCCGCGCTCGTCAAGGCGACCGCACGGGGCGCGGTCAGCGAGCTGTTCGCCAACTCCCCGATGTGGTGGATGTGCCTCAACCACAACCCCTCGGGCGCCGCCGGCGGCGGCAACAACCTCCAGTCCTGGAACTACCGCCAGCACGCCTCCCACCTGGCCGCCACCGCCCTGTACGCGAAGAACGACTGGGGCGTGAACTTCGCGACCGTCGACCCGTTCAACGAGCCCTCCTCCAACTGGTGGACGGCCACCGGACGGCAGGAGGGCTGCCACATGGACGCCACCGTCCAGTCGGCCGTCCTCCCGCATCTGCGGAGCGAACTCGACAAGCGCGGGCTGACCGGTACGCGGATCTCGGCCTCCGACGAGACCAGCTACGACCTGGCGCGTACGACATGGAACTCGTTCAGCTCGTCGACCAAGGCGCTGGTCAGCCGCGTCAACGTGCACGGCTACCAGGGATCGGGCGGCCGGCGCGACCTCCTCTACACCGACGTCGTCACCACGGCACGCAAGCAGCTGTGGAACTCCGAGTACGGCGACAGCGACGGCACCGGCCTCACCATGGCGAGCAACCTGTGCCTGGACTTCCGCTGGCTGCACCCCACGGCCTGGTGCTACTGGCAGGTGATGGACCCGTCCGCCGGCTGGGCGATGATCCACTACAACGAGAACACGCTCCAGGCGGGCGCCGTCCAGACGAAGTACTACGTGATGGCCCAGTTCAGCCGCCACATCCGCCCCGGCATGACGATCCTCGACACGGGCGTCGGCTACGCGGTGGCCGCCCTGGACACGGCGGCCCGACGCCTGGTCATCGTGGCCGTCAACACGGGCGCGGCACAGACCCTGACCTTCGACCTCTCCCGCTTCGGCACGGTGGCCGGCGGCACGGGCGGTCTGGTCCGCCGCTGGAACACGGTCACCGCAGGGGGCGGCGACCTCTACACGGAACGCGCGGACACGTACCTCAGCGGCAAACTGCTGCGAGTGCCGTTCGGGGCGGGTGCGGTGCAGACGCTTCAGGTGGAGGGCGTGGCGGTGTGAGGCGCCGACTGCCGAGCCGAGCCTGAGGCACTGCGTGCGGTCACGTGGCCAGCGCTGTCAGTGTGCGCTCGCCCCCGGGATCGCCACTGGTCGCGGGGACGAGCGCGATCTCGTCGAGTCCGGCCGCCGCGTAGGCGTCCATACGTGAGCGGACCGCGTCGATGTCGCCGACGAGGCCGACCGTCGTCGCGGCCTCAGGCGGCAGCGCGGCCAGCAGGGTCCCGGAGTCGGCGCCCGTGCGGGCCAGCTCCACGGCTTCGCCGAACCCGGCCGCGGCGAGCATGTCGCTGTAACCGCGGACGGAGAGGTAGCCGACAAGGCTGCGCAGGATCTGCGTACGGGATTCGGGCGTCGGATCCACGGCCGCGGGCAGCCAGGCGGCCAGCCGAGGCGGCGTACGGCCCGCTCGTTTCGCCGCGGCGTCGAGCTTGGCGCGGAGCTCGCCGACCTGCCCGGGGGAGACCACGTCGAGCACCATCCGGTCGGCATGCTCCGCCGCGACGGCGATGGCACAGTCGCCGAACGCCGCGACCGTGAGCGCTCCGCCGGGCGGCGGCAGCCGTCGCCGGAAGCCGCTGCCGGGCGTGATCTCCTCGCCCGGCTCGCGCCTCATGAGGTCCCGTACGGCCTCGGCGCTGGAGGCCAGGACGGTGGCGGCCCTGGCGCGCGACCGGCCGTGCACACCCTCGACGACCCGGACACTGGAGGCGCCGAGGGCCACGCCGACCGGGCGGCCGACGACGGCCGCGACGGCTGCGGCGCCCCGCACGATGGTCACCGGATCGCGGACGGAGACCGGGACAGGGCCGACGGTCAGCGCGACGTGATCGGTGGCGAGACCGATGGTCGTCGCGAGGACGAACGCGTCCCACGTGGGCCCTTCGCCGACCCACACCTCGCCATATCCGAGCCGGTCGGCCACCATCGCGATACGCAGGGGCTCATCCGTCGGGCTGTCGTCCTCACGGGCTGCGGCTACCACGGTGACATCCATGAATCGCACCGTAGTGCGGTGCTGTCCGCCGGTGCAGGGCACACAAAAGACCTACGAGACGGGCTCCCTGCGCCGGCATTGTCCGGATCAGGTTCAAGGGGTCGCTCGCCGGTCTCTCGACCTTTGAGCCTCTCAGCCCGACAGTCGCAGTCGGCCCGAGCGGAAGCCGAAACTTTCCGCCGAAGTCGGCTACTCCCGTCGAACTCCCTCGCTCGTCCCGTAGGCACTTTTAGTTTAGCGCGGTCCATAACATATGAAACCCCCCAAATCAAGATTTTTCCCTGGCTCCGCCCGGCGCGGGCTGCCGCCGACGTGGAGGGGGACCGCTTCCTGCCGAGGTTCACCCTGTCGCGGCCGGTTGCCGTGCGCCATCGCGACCGCGTCTTCCTCTCTGCGTGTACTCCACAACGAGTCGCTACGCCGACCACTCCCTCCGGGTGGAGGTATTGAACAGTGGGTCCAGTGTGCTGACTGGGGCACGGCCGGGTGAGAAGACCGGACGTTCGGGCGCCGGTGGCACGGACAGGCGGACCGGCAAAGCGAGCGTCGGCGGGTCCGCGCCGCCGCGAACCGGGAGCGCCTCGTCGAGCGTTTTGCCGGAGGCGAACGTGGGCGCAGTGCCGGAGGCGAACGTGGGCGCAGTGCCGGAGGCGAACATTGGCGTGGTGCCGGAGGCGAACGTGGGCGCAGTGCCGGAGGCGAACATTGGCGTGGTGCCGGAGGCAACGATGAGTGCCGAAGCACCGAAGCGGCGCCCCCGCACCGCGACCTCGCCGCCCTGACTCCCCGGGAACTCGAAGTCCTCACCCTCCTGGGCCGCGGTCTCTCCAACGCCGAACTGGCCGCCGAGCTGACCCTCAGCGAAGCCACCGTGAAATCCCACGTCGCTCGCATCTTCGCCAAGCCCGCCCTCCGCGACCGCGCCCAGGCCGTCGTCCTCGCCTATGAGACCGGGCTCGTGTCGCCGGGCGCTTGACAGGCGCTTAGCATGGCCGGATGTCACTCGATTTGTTCGCCGGGATGTACGTCCGCGACTACGAGGCCGCGAAAGACTGGTACGCGCGACTGCTGGGGGAGCCGACCTACATCGCGTCCGACACGGAAGCCGTGTGGGAGCTTGCCGAGCACCGGTTTGTGGCGATCGAGCAGAACGCCGAGCACGCCGGTCACGGCATCCAGACGATCTTCGTCGAGGATTTCGACGCCCGCGTCGCGCAGATCGCCGAGCGCGGCATCGAGACCGTGAAGCGGGAGACCTACTCCAACGGCGTGCGCAAGGCTCTGTACCGCGACCCCGACGGCAACGAGATCGGCTTCGGAGGAGCTCCCTCCTAGGCACGGCTTGGCTGCCGTGGGCCTACACCGTTGCCAGCGCGGCCAGTTGGTCGAGGCGGTCACGGTGGGACGAGGTCAGCTGGAGGTGTTCCGCCGCGAGGTTCTCCTCCAGGTGGTCGATCCGGGCGGTGCCCGGGATCGGCAGGATGACCGGCGAGTGGCCGAGCAGCCACGCGAGCGTCACTTGCGTAGGGCTGGTGTCGAGCTCGGTCGCCACAGCGGCGATCTCAGCCCGCTCGCCCGACGTGCCCCACGCGACGGGCCGCCACGGCAGGAACGCGATCCCCGCCGCCTCGCAGGCCGTGAGCACGGGCTCGTGCTCGCGGTCGAGTACGTTGTAGCGGTTCTGCACGCTCACGACGTCGATGATCTCCCGCGCCTGTTCGAGTTCGGCGACGGTGATCTCGGACAGTCCGACGCGGCCGATCTTGCCCTCGGTCTGGAGTTCCCGCAGCGTGCCGAGCTGGTCGGCCAGGGGTGTCTCCGGGTCGATGCGGTGCAGCTGGAGCAGTTCGAGCCGCTCGACGCGCAGTCGGCGGAGGGCGTCGTCGACCTGAGTGCGCAGCACGGAGGGCCTCCCGTCGAGCCCCCACTCACCCGTCTCGGCGGATCGCGCGACGCCCACCTTGGTGGTGATGAGCAGCTCTGGCGGGTAGGGGTGCAGGGCCTCGGCGAGGAGCTCTTCGTTGGCACCTCCGCCGTACAGATGCGCCGTGTCGATCAACGTGACGCCCAGCTCGACGGCCCGCCGGGCGACCGCGATGGACGCTTCACGGTCGGGGGCGGGCTCGGTCGGCAAGTGCATGGCGCCGAACCCGAGTCGTCGTACGTCAAGATCCCCGCCGATGCGAAACGTGGTCGATGTCAACTGCTGTCTCCGTCTCCTCACTCAAGAGGCCACGCTAACAGCGCAGTTGGGATAGCGGTTGGGATACATGACCTGGCTCAGTGCGATTCACGGCTCACCGCCGACCCCGAAGAACCGGTCAGGAAGTCGAGGTCGGCGCCAGTGTCCGCCTGGGTCACATGGTCCACGTACAGGCGCTCCCAGCCCCGTCCGGGGTTCGCGAATCCGTCGAGGGTCGTCTTGTTGGGCGTACGCAGTGCCAGTTCGCTGTCGTCGACCTCGAGGGTGAGTGTGCGTGCGGGAACGTCGAGAGTGATCCAGTCGCCGTCGCGTACCAGCGCCAGTGGACCGTCGGCGGCGGCCTCCGGGGCGACATGGAGGACGACCGTTCCGTACGCCGTGCCGCTCATCCGGCCGTCGCAGATCCGCACCATGTCGCGTACGCCCTGCTCCAGCAGCTTGCGCGGCAGGGGCATGTTCGACACCTCGGGCATACCGGGGTAGCCCTTGGGGCCGCAGCCGCGCAGCACGAGCACGGAGTCGGCGTCGACGGGCAGATCCGGGTCGTCGACGCGGGCGTGGAAGTCCTCGATGTGGTCGAACACGACCGCTCGGCCCCGGTGCTGGAGCAGCTCGGGCGAGGCGGCGGCGGGCTTGATGATGGCTCCGCTCGGGGCGAGGTTGCCGCGCAGCACGGCGATGCCCGCGTCCGGTTTGAGCGGCGTCTCGAGGGGGCGGATCACTTCCCGGTCCCAACTCTCCGCGTCGTCAAGGAAGTCGACGAGGGGCCGCCCGGTGACGGTGGTCGCCGTGGGGTCGAGCAGGTCGCGGACCTCGCGGAGCACCGCGAGGAGTCCGCCCGCGCGGTGGAAGTCGTCCATGAGGTGTGTGCCCGCCGGCAACAGGTCGACCAGGAGCGGGACATGAGATCCGATCCGGTCGAAGTCGTCCAGGCTCAGCGGTACGCCGAGCCGGCCGGCGATGGCCAGCAGGTGCACGACGGCATTGGTGGACCCGCCGGTGGCCGCGAGCGCCACGATCGCGTTGTGGAAGGAGGCGGCGGTCATGACGTCGGCGGGCGTGCGCTGCTCGGCCACCAGCTCGATGGCCAACTTCCCTGTCTCATGGGCGGCTTCGAGGAGACGGCTGTCGGGAGCGGGCGTTCCGGCCAGTCCGGGCAGCGTCATGCCGAGCGCCTCCGCGACGACGGCCATCGTCGACGCCGTACCCATCGTGTTGCAGTGCCCCCGGCTGCGGATCATGGACGACTCGGAGCGGGTGAAGTCCTCCTGGGACAGCGTCCCCGCGCGGACCTCCTCGCTCAGCCGCCAGACATCCGTCCCACAGCCGAGCGGCCGGCCGCGGAACGTGCCGGTGAGCATCGGGCCGCCGGGTACGACAACGGCGGGCAGGCCCACGGAGGCGGCGGCCATGAGCAGGGCGGGGATCGTCTTGTCGCACCCTCCGAGGAGTACGACACCGTCGATCGGGTTGGCGCGGAACATCTCCTCCGCCGCCATCGCGGCCATGTTCCGCCAGAGCATGGCGGTGGGCCGCATCTGGGTCTCGCCGAGCGAGACCACGGGCAACTCCAGCGGAATGCCGCCGGATTCGTGCACACCGTCCCGTACGGACTTCGCGACCTCGCCGAGATGGGCGTTGCAGGGGGTCAGATCCGAGGCTGTGTTCGCGATGGCGATGTGCGGCCTGCCGGAGAAGGCGTTCCGGGGAAGGCCGCGTCGCATCCACGCACGGTGGATGTAGGCGTTGCGGTCCGTCCCCGCGTACCACTGTGCGCTGCGCAGTTCAGGCGGCATCCGTCGTCCCTCCGGCGCGCTTGCGGGCGTTGGGTTGGAGCGGTTCACGCTAGTTCAGTGCAAGGGCCACTGACCAGAGTCAGTGTGTGGCCGTATGCCGCTCCAGCACCAGCCGTGCCGTCGCGGCCATGGCCTCGTCCACCATCTGGCCCTCGAAGGACACCGCGCCCTGGCCGCGGGCCTGGGCCTGCTCCACGGTGGCGACCAGGCGGGCATAGCGGGCGAGTTCCTCGGGGCCGGGGGAGAAGGCATCGTTGATGACGGGGATGTGGGAGGGGTGGATGGCCATCATCCCCTCGTATCCGAGCGAGCGGTTCTGTTCCGCGAAGGCACGCAGGCCGTCCAGGTCCGCCAGGCGGGTCCACAGGCCGGTGACCGGGTGGGGCGATTCCGCCGCCCGGACGTCCAGCAGGACGCGGGAGCGGAGCGGGAGGGTTTCGGCTCCCTCCGGCGTCCAGCGATAGCCGACGGCACGTTCGACGTCGCCGCCGGGCGCGGTGAGGGCGCCGAGGTAGGCGACTCGCGCGGCGGCGGAGGCGATGTCGTGGGCCTCGCGCAGTGCTCGAGCCGTCTCCAGCAAGGGTACGAGCGCCAACTGGCCCCGAGGCAGGCCCTGTTGGTCCTCGCACCAGGTGAGCAACCGGTCGGCGAACCGTACGTCCTCGGCGCAGCCCACCTTGGGCAGGACGATGCCCGACAGACCCTGGCGCGCGACCATGCGCAGTTCCTCGGCTCCCGCCCAGCCGTCGAGCGGGTTGATCCGGACGAACAGTGCCATGCTCTCCGGCGGATCCCCGGCGGCCCGCGCGATGGCCTCCACCACCGCGGCACGGGCACCCGCCTTGGCCTCCTGCGGTACGGCGTCCTCCAGGTCGAGGATCGCGGCGTCGGCACCGGCCGCGCGCGCTTTGGGCAGCCATTCCGTCCGGTTCGCAGGGACGAAGAGCAGGGAGCGCAGCGGGGGCCGGTCCGGTGTCCTCACTTCCGTGCTGTACGACACCCTGTCTCCCGCGTATCCCGGCTTACACGACACCTTGCTTCTCAAGGTCGGTGAGTTCCTTCTCGTCGAGTCCGAGCCACTCGCGGTAGACGAGGCGGTTGTCCTGCCCCAGGGCGGGACCGGTGCGCCAGACCCGCCCGGGGACCTGACGGAAGTGCGGGATGACCGCCTGCATGCGTACCGGTCCCAGGTCGGGATCGTCGACGGTGACGATGTCGCCGCGTTCGGCGTACACGGGGTCGTCGGCGATGTCGGCGGCGCTGAACACCCGCGAGGCCACCACCTCACCCCGGGCGAACTCCTCCAGGCACTCGGCGGTCGAGTGCTGTGCCACCCAGGTGCGCAGCCCCTCGTCCAACTCGCCGCGCCGCGCGTGCTGTTGCCGCGTCGTGGCGAACTCCTCCTCGGGCAGCCCGAGCAGCCGGGCCACATTGCGCACCGAGCGCGGCGTCGCGGAGGTCACGGTGATCCACTCGTCGTCACGGGAACGGTAGGTGTTGATCACAGCGGCGGGAGCGACCGCCAGCTGGTTGCCGGCGCGCTCGGGCACCTCTCCCAGCTGGTCGTGCACGATGACCTGCCACTCGACGAGCCGGAACAGCGGCTCGAAGAGCGCGAGGTCGATCCATTCGCCGTCGAAGTCGGGGTCGTGGTCCCGGCGGTGGAGGGCGGCGAGTACGGCGTACGCGCCCATCAGGCCGGTCACGGCGTCGCCGTGGGAGAAGCCGGTGTGGACGGGCGGCCCGTCGGGGAATCCGGTCAGCTGCACGACCCCGCTGCGGGCCTCGCCCATCTTGCCGAAGCCCGGGGCGTCGGCCTGTGAGGAGGTCGCGCCGAAGCCGGAGATCTGCAGCAGTACTGCTTTGGGGTTGATGCGGTGCACGGACTCCCAGTCCAGCTCCCAGGTGCGCAGGCGCCCGGCGCGCAGGGTGACGATGACGACGTCTGCCCAGGCGACGAGCCGGTGGGCGACGGAGCGGCCGGACTTGTGGTGCAGATCCAGGGTCACGGAACGCTTGTTGCGGCCGGCGACCTTGAACCACAGGGGGACGCCGTCTCGTTGCGGGCCCATCGCGCGGGCCGCGTCTCCCGTGCCGGGGGGTTCGACGTGTACGACGTCGGCGCCCTGGTCGGCGAGCATCGAGCCGGCCAGGGGACCGGCCACCACGTGGGCGAACTCGACGACCTTCAGCCCGCGTAGTTGTCCCTGTCCGCCGGGGTCTCGGCGCTCATCCGGCACCGTTGCACTTCCTCGTCATCCGGGTTCTCCCTTGTTGGGTCTCGGGGATTTCAGCGTGCCGAAGCGGAGAAATGCCTGTCCAGCAAAGGAAGTCGATCAATCCATGCGGGTTGTGCATGAATGGGGGTTGTTTCGCCCCCGCCGCCCCTACCCGTCCCATCCCTGGGGCCGGCCCCAGACCCCGCTGGGGCTGCGCCCCAGACCCCCAACCCGGTTCGTACCTGGCTGCGGGTCCGTCGTGGCTGGTCGCGCAGTTCCCCGCGCCCCTGAAGGGGCGCGCCCCGCGGCGGAGCCGAGCATTGATACAGCCCCGCGCCCCTGAAGGGGCGCTCTTACTCGGACCACGCCACCCCGTCCGGCAGTTCGTGCCCCTGGTCGCGCAGCGCATCCAGCGTTTCCAGCAGATGGTGGGCTGCCAGTGGCAGGGTTCGGCGGGTGCGCAGGGCGATGTCCAGGCGGCGGTTGACCGCGGGGGCGACCAGAGGGCGGCAGGTGACCTGGCCCGTGCCCGTGAGGGGCAGTACCAGGGCGGGGAGGGCGGAGACTCCCAGGCCCGCTGCCACCAGGCCGCCCACCGTGGCGATGCTGCCGGCCTCGGCTGCCGGCTCCGTGTGTGCGTCGACCTGGGCGAAGGCGGCGTCGGTGAGTCTGCGTACGCTCGAGTCGCGGCCCACGGCGAGGAAGGGCTCGCGGGCCAGGTCCTCCCAGGAGACCTCGGCGCGCTCGGTGAGCGGATGGTGTGGCGGGAGCACTGCCACGAACCGGTCGTGGACCAGCGGCCGTTGCTCCAGTTGGTCCGACGGTCTGCCGACCGTGGTGATCGCGAAGTCCGCGTCGCCGCTGAGGACCCGGTCCAGCACCGACCGCTCCAGGCCGTCGAGGATGCGCACGGCCACCTGCGGCCGCTGCGTACGGAACTGGGTGATCACCCGCGGCAGCAGGACAGCGGCGACCGACGGCAGGGTGGCCACGGCGACGGTTCCCGATTCGCCGAGCAGGAACCGCCGTAGTTCTTTCATGCCCGCTCGATGTGCGTTCACGATCTGCTCGGCTATCCGCAGGGCCTCGACTCCCGCCGCGGTCAACTGCACATTGCGCGTGTCTCGTTCGAGCAGCTGTGCGCCGAGCAGCCGCTCAAGGTCCGCCACGGCGCGGCTGAGCGACGACTGCGATACGTGCATCTGTGCGGCGGCGGCGGTGAAGCTGGCCGCCCGGGCGACGGCCGCGTAGGCCGCGAGTTGGCGCAAGGTGGCATCCATGGCCGGAGGATAGGCGCACGGCTTCCGCATTGATGCGGAGATCGCATGAGTTGATCCCGGTTCGATGCTGGACACCGATCTGTTGCCGCTCGGAAACTCTCCCGCGACAGACCGATGCTCCAGGCCCTCGCTTTCCCGCCGCCAGGAGCCGTCCCCCGAGAAAGCGAGCCGACTCCATGCTGGCAGCCCTGGGCTACACCACGATCGGCCTCTTCTTGTTGCTGACCATGACCAAGCGCGTCTCGGTCCTGGTCGCCCTGGTCCTGCTCCCGGTGCTTGCGGCACTGGCCGGCGGCTTCGGGGACGAGCTGGGCGACCTCATCCTGGACGGGCTGACCACGGTGGCCCCGACAGGCATCATGATCGCCTTCGCCGTCCTGTACTTCAGCCTGATGGTGGACGCGGGCCTCTTCGATCCACTGATCCGCGGCATTCTGCGGGTGGTTCGCAACGACCCGCTGCGCATCACGGTCGGCACCGCCGTCCTCACGATGTGTGTGGCACTGGACGGTGACGGGGCCTCGACGTTCCTCATCACCGTCTCCGCCCTGCTGCCCGTCTACAAACGACTCGGCATGAGCCCGCTGGTGCTGTCCGGGGTCGTCTGCCTGGGTGCGGGAGTCATGAACATGATTCCCTGGGGTGGTCCTACCGTCCGGGCCATGGCGGCGCTGAAGCTGGAGAGTTCGGAGGTCTTCACGCCGGTCCTGCCCGCGATGGGGTTCGGTATCGCGTGGGTTCTGGTGGCCTCGTATCTGATCGGCCGTCGGGAGCGTCGCCGCCTCGGAATGCTCGACTCGCAGGACCACGACCGTACGGAGGACGACCGTACGGAAGAGGCCGCCGAAGGCCGGACGGAAGCGGGCGCACGTCCCACCGCAGGCGCGGGAGACGGGCCGGGGACTCTTCGCGTGCCTGCGCCTGCCCGGCCCTGGCTGACCGTCTTCAACCTGGTGTTGACCATCGCTCTCGTCGTCGGCCTGATCCTCGAAGTGATGCCGCTCCCCGTGCTGTTCGTGCTCGGGTTCGCCGTCGCCATGCTGGTCAACCACCCCACGTGGGAGCAGCAGCAGGCCTTGCTGGACAAGCACGCCAAGAGCGTGGTCCTGGTCACGACGATGATCTTCGCGGCCGGTGTTCTGACCGGTGTCCTCACGGGCACCAAGATGATCGACTCGATGGCCGAGGCGCTCGTCGGCGTCATCCCGGACGCGCTCGGCGGGCATCTGCCCGTCCTGGTGGCCCTCACGTCCATGCCGCTCAGCCTGGTCTTCACCCCGGACGCCTACTACTTCGGCGTCCTCCCGGTCCTCGGCCAGACGGCCGACGGCTTCGGTGTCCCCCCGGCCGAAGTCGCCAGGGCCGCCATCCTCGGCCAGATGACCACCGGCTTCCCGCTCAGCCCGCTCACCGCCTCCACCTTCATCCTCGTCGGCATGAGCGGCGTACAACTCGGCGAGCACCAGCGCTTCATCTTCCGCTGGGCCTTCGCCACCACCCTGGTGATGACCGCCGGAGCGCTCATCACCGGCGCCTTCTCTCTCTGATGCTTCTCCCTCTGACGCGGTGCCAAGGAATCTGACGCGGTGCCGAGGAAAGCGTGCGCATGAACCCACAGCGAGACAACCCGCCGCTGTCCCGACGAACCCTGTGCTCCCTCGGACTTGCTGTGCCCCTGGCCGCCGTCCTGCCGTCACGGGCCGGCGCCGTCAGCGGGCCCGGGCTCCCTCCCGACCCTTTCTTCGCCTACGACCGCCCCGCCCGCTACGAGGTCGTACGCGAGGACGTCGAGGTGCCCCTCCGCGACGGCAGCCACCTGGCAGGCCGGTTGTACCGGCCGGGAACCTCCGCCGGACGGCCCGCCGCCGGCACCTTCCCCGGCATCGTGTACGAGTACACGGCCTACGCGGACAGTGCCGACGCCTTCGGCGAAGGTGCCGCCTACTTCGTGCGCCGTGGCTACAACGCCGTCGTCTGCCAGGTCCGGGGATCGGGCGAATCACCGGGCACCGTCGACCCGTTCAGCCCTCAGGAGCAGCGCGACAACTACGACGTCATCGAGTGGCTCGCCCGCCACCCCGCCTCCACCGGACGCATCGGCCAGATGGGGGTGAGCTACGGCGGTCACACCACGCTCCTGGCCGCGGTGAACCGACCGCCCCACCTGAAGGCCGTCATCCCGGTCAACGGCATCCACGACTGGTACGAGAACACCATCTACCGAGGCGGCATCTACTCCCCGCGCATCCGTGAATGGCAGCAGACGGTGGCACCCGGCACGCTCCGCACCTACGCCGAGCACCCGTTCTACGACGGCTTCTGGCGGGGGCGCAGCGTGATGTCCCGCTGGGAGAACCTCACCGTGCCCACCCTCGAGATCAACGGCTGGTACGACCGCTACCGCGACGGCATGGTGAAGAACTACCGGGCCCGCCCGCACAACGTGTGGCTCGTGTCCGGCCCCTGGGAGCACGGCTCGCCCGAAAGGCAGTACGCGGGAATCGGCAACGGCGCCTACCTCGCCTGGTGGGACCGCTGGCTGGCCCGTGACCGAGGCGCGCCGCTGCCGGCCACCCACGTCACCTCCTACGAGGTGCCCGGCCCCGGAGCGGGGAGGGGCTGGCAGCAATTCGAGCAGTGGCCACCGCGCGACGCCCGGGCGCTCACCCTGCGGCTGGGTCGGAACGGAATCCTGCACCCTTCGGCGGCAGCCCCCGGCATGGCGGCGTTCGACGTGAACACCGGCACCACACCCCCGGCGGAGCACGAGCAACTGGCCTTCAGCACACGGCCGTTGCGCCACGACCTGGTGCTCGCGGGAGACGCCCTGGCCGACATCCGCGCCTCGTTCACCGCCGCCGACGGCAACATCGCGGCCGTGCTGTACGACCAGGCGCCCGACGGCACCAGCACCCGGATCACGGAAGGCTGGCTCAAGGCGAGCCACCGTCACACGCACACCCGGCTGTCCCCGGTGAAGCCGGGCACCACCTACGCACTCGGCGTGCACATCTGGCCGGTCCACTACAGGGTGTCCGCCGGCCACCGGCTGACGCTGCGCATTTCCAGCGACGACTACCCGCAGATCGACTCCGACGTACCCGCGGGCCGGGTCTCGGTGCGCACCGGGCAGGCCGGATCCACGCTGCGTCTCACGGTCATGACGGGCTGACCTCTGGCACCCGCCGACCGGATACGGCACCATGACGGGCCGTACCGCACGAGGATCACTGCGTTGTCGTAGCCGATCGCCAACTCCGCAGCTGCGTACCGGAATTGACCGGTATGCGGCCGCATCCTCATGCAGCGGAAGGGACCCCCCATGCTCCGGAACCGTCGCCCCCTGCTCGCCGTCACCGCCGCGGGCGCGGCGCTGGCCACCGTCTTCGTCGCCCCCTCGCCCGCCTCCGCCGCGGAGGTGCCGGGCGTCGGCGCCTACTACGTACAGAGCGCGACCACGGGACTGAACGCCGCCGACGGCGGGGGAGCGGTCGTCCAGCGCAACCCCAGGGGCAACGAGGACCGCCAGCAGTGGACGCTCCGGCCGAGCGGCGCCTCGTACGTGCTGGAGAGCACCGATACGGCGGGCAGTTGTCTGGGCCGTTCCGGAGACCAGGCCAGAACCGTGGCATGCGCGAGCGCCGACGCCGCGTGGGAGGTGAGACCGAACGGAGCCGACCAGTACACCCTCAAAGTCCCCGGCGCCGAGCGCTACTTGACGGTCGGCGCCAAGCCGCCCTCCGGGGCCAACTACCCCGCCCAGCTGGTCGTGGGCCCGCCCGTCGCGGGCCCGGCGGGCGGCCTGGCCAACTGGTACCTCACGCCGGTGGCGTCACCGACCGCTCCGATGCCTGCGCCGGACCACCGCACCCTGGACCAGGTCACGTTCCTCACCTCGCACAACGCGTACGCGAACGGTGTCGACGGCGGCTTCGCCCCGCCCTTCGTGAACCTTGTGCCGAACCAGACTCGCGGAATCAACCAGCAACTCACCGACGGCGTACGGGGGTTCATGCTGGACATCCACCAGACACCGGATGGCGCGATCCTGTGCCACAACAGCTGCACACTCGTCAGCAGCCCGGTCGCGCTGTGGGTCGACCTCCAGCGCATGGTGGACTTCCTGAAACAGAACCGCAGCCAGTTCATCACCGTGTTCCTCGAGGACTACGTCGATCCGGGCGTCCTGCGCAGTGAACTGGCTCGGGTGAACGGCCTGTCCGATGTCCTCTACCGCCCGGACCAGACCGGCGTACGCGCGGGCGGCTGGCCGCGGATGGCGGATCTGATCGCCGCCAATGACCGCCTTCTCATATTCAGCGACCACAGCCGGTCCTCCGACCAGGCCGCGGGGCTCACCCGGGACACCTTCGGTGTGATGTACCAGCGCGAGTGGACCGTCGAGAACTACTGGTCCATGGGGTCCGGCATCGGCACCTCCGACTGGTCCTGCTACAGCCGCTGGTACGACGCCAACACCAACATCCCGCTGACCCGCACGGCGCCGCCCTTCCGCCCGCTCTTCGTCATGAACCACTTCCGCGACGTCCCGATCGCGGGCACGGCCACCACCGACAACACCAAACTCACCGACCGCGCCCAGCGCTTCTGCCAGCCGGCCGCCCGCAAGAAGCCCAACTTCCTCGCGGTGGACCGCTATGACCTCGGCTCGTCTTCGTCGGCGGTGGCCACCTTGAACACGTACACCTACTGAGTCACGTACGGAGGGAACTCAGCCCAGCCGTGCGCGCAGGAACTCCACGGTGCTGCCCCAGGCCAGGGCCGAGGACTCGGGGTCGTGGACCTCGGGGCGGCCGTCGTTGAAGAAGGCGTGATCGGCTGGGTAGAGGCGGAAGTCCGGGGTGATGCCGGCCTGCCGATGGATCGTCTCGCGGAGGATGTCGAGGCTCTCGGCGGGGATGGCGGCGTCGCGTTCGCCGTAGTGACCTAGGGCCTGTGTGATGTCGTGATCAATCGGCTGTTCGCAGGATGTCTTCGAGCCAGATCATCGAGGCGCGGAGTTCGAGGCCTGCGAGGTAGCTCT
>NZ_BAAASJ010000046.1:0-946 GCF_039532825.1 Streptomyces vastus | reverse complement strand
TCACTTGACTGCTCCGAGGGAGAGGCCGCGGACGAGTTTGTCCTGTGCGGCGAAGCCGGCGATGAGGACGGGCAGGGAGACCAGGGTGGCCGCGGCGCAGAGCCGGGCCAGGAAGAGGCCCTCGTTGGTGATGAAGCCGACCAGGAACACCGGTGCGGTGGAGGCCTGGGTGGCGGTGAGGTTGACGGCGAACATGAACTCGTTCCAGCTGAAGATGAAGCAGATCAGCGAGGTGGCGGCGAGTCCGGGCATGGCGACGGGGGCGACGATGCGCCACAGCACGGTGAGCAGGCCGGCGCCGTCGACCTCGGCGGCCTCCAGGATCTCCTTGGGGATCTCGGCGAGGAAGGAGCGCATCATCCAGATCGCGATCGGCAGGTTCATCGCGGTGTACAGGACGATCAGTGTCCATACGTTGTCCAGCATGCCGGCCTCTTTGACGATCATGTAGAGGGGCAGCAGGGCCGCGATCGCCGGGAGGAACTTGGTGGACAGGAAGAAGAACATGACGTCGGTCCACTTCTCGACCGGCTTGATGGACAGCGCGTAGGCGGTGGGTATGGCCAGGGCGAG
Source organism: Streptomyces vastus (assembly GCF_039532825.1). NCBI lineage: Bacteria > Bacillati > Actinomycetota > Actinomycetes > Kitasatosporales > Streptomycetaceae > Streptomyces > Streptomyces vastus. Next base: position 373 of record NZ_BAAASJ010000046.1, on the reverse strand, counting down.
GACGAGCAGCGTGGAAATGACGCTGGCCATGGCCGAGTTGAGGAGGAAGGGGGTGATGTCCCGGTTGAACAGCAGCTGGTACTGGTCGGTTGTGAGGGCGGCGAAGGGGGTGGGCGGGTTGGTCGCGGCGTCGGCTTCCTGGTGGAAGGAGGTGAGCACCATCCAGGCCACCGGGGTGAAGAACGCCAGGGTGGCGAGCCAGGCGACGAAGGTCCACAGGGGCGACAGCCGTGGTGCACCGCCGTGGTCGTCGTGCTTGCGGAGGAGCTTCTTGAGTCTCGCGCCGGGCGCGGGGAGGGCTGCGTGAGCGGTCATCGGGACATCTCCTCGCGGAACAGGGACGCGATGGTGCGCAGCGCGAAGGTCGCGATCA
>NZ_BAAASJ010000045.1:0-65279 GCF_039532825.1 Streptomyces vastus | reverse complement strand
TAAAGACATCCCACGGGTAGTCAGACCGGCCGGCCTCCAGAACCAGCACCCGATTCGCCGGATCCGTGGAGAGTCTGTTCGCCAGTGCGCTGCCGGCCGATCCGCCGCCGACGATGACGAAGTCGTACTGGAAGGGAGCCATGGTGCCTCGTCTCGCTCGCGCCGTATTATACGCGAGCATGCTAGCCACAGCGCGTCATACGCACCAGGTTGCGGTGCGCGCAACTTCGTTTCGTCGCCGTTACTTGCAGTAGCGTTGTTTACTCTGGGTATAGTTGCGTTGTGAGCAACTACAACATTGATACCGGAACCTCGAATTCACATGCTGGCGGAGTGCAGTCGGTGGACCGCGCCATCAGCGTCCTAGAGATCCTGGCCCGCCGCGGCGAGACGGGAGTCAGCGAGGTGGCGGCCGAGATCGATGTTCACAAGTCGACCGCATTCCGCCTGCTCGGCGCTCTGGAGGCGCGCGGCCTGGTGGAACAGGCGGGCGAGCGCGGCAAGTACCGTCTCGGCTTCGGCATCGTACGGCTGGCCGGAGCGGTCACGGGACGCATCGACATCACGCAGCAGGGCCGCCCGGTCTGCGAGGACCTGGCAGAGGCGCTCGGCGAGACCGTCAACATCGCCGTGCTGCAGGAGCATTACGCGGTCAACCTCTACCAGGTGCGCGGTCCCGGGGCCGTCACCGCACAGAACTGGGTCGGCCAACTGACCCCGCTGCACGCCACCTCGAGCGGCAAGATCCTGCTGGCCTACCTCCCCGCCAAGGAACGCGCCGCGATACTGGCCGTGTCCGGCCTGAAGAAGGTCACCCAGCACACCATCACCGGGAAGACGAAGCTCGAGAAGAACCTCGCCGACATCCGGGAGAGTGGCTACGCCTGGGCCCTGGAGGAGTTGGAACTCGGCCTCCACGCCATGGCCGCTCCGATCCGCAACCGGGACGGAGAGGTCGTCGCGGCACTGAGCGCCTCCGGGCCCGCGTACCGGCTCACCAAGGAGCGCCTGCACGAGCTCGCTCCCCTGCTGATGAAGGGCGCGGACGAGATCAGCCACCGCATGGGGTACCTGGGCTGACGGACCGTCCGCCACCGGCACCGCCCCGCACCGCTGACGCACTGTCAGGCGCGGGCCGCGCATGCGACCGTCGCTACTGCGACTGCTGTGTACCCAGGCGCTCGTGCACCCAGTCATGGAAGGCACCGATGTGGTGCTCGCTGGGCACCAGCACGCCCCCCTTGGCGTACATCCGGGAGTTCATCGCGGGCTGGGTGCGCTCGCAGGCGTCGAAGTCCTGCCGGTTCACCCGGTCGAAGAGCTCCACGGACCGGCTGACGTCCCTGCCGCTCTCGACGACATCGGGGAGGTAGAGCCAGTCGCACTCCACGATGGTGCGGTCGACGGCCACCGGGTACATGCGGTGGAAGATCACATGGTCGGGGACGAGGTTGATGAAGACCTGCGGCCTGACGGTGATCGCGTAGTAGCGGCGGTCCTGGTCCTCGGCGACGCCCGGAATACGGTCCAGGCCCTCGCTGCCGTCGACGGTGAAACCCTGGACCTCCGCACCGAACTCGGCGCCGTGACCGACGTAGTACTGAGCGGCGAAGCCGTCGGCGAACTCGGGGAGCACCTCGGTCAGTTCGGGGTGGATGGTGGCGCAGTGGTAGCACTCCATGAAGTTCTCGATGATGAGCTTCCAGTTGGCCTTGACGTCGTACACGATCCGCTTGCCGACCGAGAGGGCCGCGATGTCGTAGCGCTCGATCGCCTCGGCGTCGCCGAGGCGGCTGACGACATCACCGATGACGTCCGCCTCGAAGGAGGGCGGGTTCTCCGACAGGCAGACCCAGACGTAGCCGAGCCATTCACGGACGGCGACGCTCACCAGGCCGTACTCGGTACGGCCGACGTCGGGCATCTTGGTGAGGTTGGGCGCCGCGACGAGCTTGCCGTTCAGGTCGTACGTCCAGGCGTGGTACGGGCACTGGAAGGCCCGCTTGACCTCGCCGCTCTGCTCCGTGCAGATCCTGGCTCCGCGGTGCCGGCAGACGTTGAAGTAGGCCCGGACGGAGTTGTCCCTGGCGCGGGTCACCAGGATGCTCTCGCGACCCACGTCGACGGTCCGGAAGGCGCCGGGCTTCGCCAGGTCGGACGCACGCGCGGCGCAGAACCACATGGTCTCGAAGATGTGCTCCTGCTCCTGGGCGAAGATCTCGGGATCGGTGTAGGAGGAGCCGGGGAGGGTGGCGATCAGACTGTTCGGCAGGCTGGTCGAGGTCACGGTGCACTCCTCGGGGGACGTCGTGGAGGGGTCATTCACGCGCCGGGAAGAGCAACTCCGGACGGCGTTGTGTATGGAGCAACGCTGCGTGCCATGTGAAACCGCAGCATGTGATGCCTCAGGGGCGGTGTCAAGAGGTGGTGCGGGCGAGCTGCTTGCGCCAGCGGGTGAACAGCCGCGGCTGGTTCATCCCGAGCGCGGCGACCGGCTGACCGGCTCGCCGGTAGACGGCCAGGACGTTGCGCTCGTCCGCCGTGCCTTCCTCGATCGTCACGCTGTCGGCTCCGGCCGCATGACCGGAGAACTGGATCTTCACGCCGTACTGGTCCGACCAGAAGTACGGCGGCCGGGGCACGCCCGGTTCCACCGCGCCGCCCGCCAGCAGCGTGGCGACGGCGGCGTCGGGGCGCTCCCGGGCGCCGGTCCAGTGTTCGACGCGACGATGGACGCCCGCACGGGGGTCGTACCAGTTGGCGCAGTCACCGACCGCGACCACACCGGCCAGGCTGGTGCGGCCGTCCGCACCGCATTTGACGCCGTTGTCGAGCTCGATGCCGGATCCTTCCAGCCACTCGACGCACGGCCGTGCGCCCACGCCGACCACGACGATGTCGGCGGGGACGCTGCGGCCGTCCTCAAGCAGGACGGCATCCACCCGGCGCTCCCCGCTCAGCCCCTTGACGCCCACGCCGCACAACAGCCGTACGCCGTGGTCCGCGTGGAGAGCGGAGACGATGGCACCCATGGTCTGGCCGAGCGGTCCGGCGAGCGGCGTCGGGGCGGCCTCGATGACCGTCACGTCGAGCCCGAGGGCGTAGGCGGTGGAGGCGACCTCGGCACCGACGAATCCGCCGCCGATCACCACCAGCCGTCCGCCACCGGCCAGCTCGTCCCGTAGCGAGCGGGCGTCGTCCAGGGTGCGCAGGACGTGCACTCCGGCCAGGCCCTCGGAGCCGGGCAGGGTGCGCGCGGCTGCGCCGGTCGCGACGACGATGCCGTCGGCGCGGAGCTCCCGGCCGTCGGCGAACCGGATGGCGCGCTCTGTGCGGTCCAGTCCGGTGGCACGGACGCCGAGCAGCCACTCTGCCCGCAGGTCCTCGTCGTCCGTCTCCAGTACGAGTTCCGCTTCGCCGACGGTTCCGGCGAGGAACTCCTTGGACAGCGGTGGCCTGTCGTACGGGCGGTGGAGTTCATCTCCGATGACGACCAGCCGCCCGTCGTAGCCCTGCTTCCGCAGTGAGCGCGCCGCCGACAGCCCGGCCAGCGAGGCGCCCACCACGGCCACCGTCCTCACGTTAGGGCTCCGGCGAGCTTGCGCGCGACGCAGTGCGGCAGGTTGGGGGCGACCGTGGACAGCTGCACGTAGATCATGCCGTTCTCGACGACGACCTCGTGGGTCCGGACGGGGAGCTTGGCCGGCGGGGCGTCGACCTCACCGGTCTTCAGGTTGAACTTCGAGGCATGCAGGGGGCACTCCACCCAACAGTCCTCCACCCAGCCGTCGGCGAGCGAGGCGTCCTGGTGGGTGCACGTGTCGTCGATGGCGAAGAGCTCGCCGTCCTCGGTGTGGAACACCGTGACCGGCGGGTCGGTCTCGAGTCGGAAAGCCTCTCCTCGCGGGAGATCCGCCAGAGGACACGCGGGAATCATCATGACCACCTCGGTGCGTATAGCGAAACGGATTGCGGTTAGCGCAACTTCAGTCTGAGGTCGGCCCAGAACCCTTGTCAAGGCATCCAGAAGGCCGGTTGAGTCACCGATTGATGTCTCTCATCACGCAACCAAAATCGCAATAAGCAACTTAGCCAGACGGGGAGCAACACGGAGTCAGGGTCTTCGACCTGCTCGAACGGGGTATCCCGCCGTCGGATCCCCCTCGGATTGCGGGGCGAACGCACGCACGCCCGCTCTCGGCCTGCTTGGCCGAGAGCGGGCGTGCGCTGTTCGACGGGCGGCGGTCAGAACCCGCGGTTTATCCACTCCTGAAGGTGCGGGGCCTCGGCGGCGACGGTGGTCGTCTCCCCGTGGCCGGTGTGTACGACGGTGGCATCCGGCAGAGGCAGCAGCCGGTACCGGATGGAATCGACGATGGTCGGGAAGTCGCTGTACGACCTCCCCGTGGCCCCCGGGCCGCCCGCGAAGAGGGTGTCACCGCTGAAGAGGGCTCTCAGGGCAGGCGCGTACAGACAGACCGCACCCGGGGCATGGCCGGGAGTGTGCAGCACGGTCAGCTCGACACCGGCCACGGCGAGGATCTGGCCGTGGGACAGCTCGCCGTCGGGCATTCGGTCCGGGTGGGTCTGCTTCCACAGCGGCAGGTCGTCGCTGTGGAGCAGGATCGGGGCACCGGTGCGTGCAGCGAGTTCGGGCGCGGCGTCGATGTGATCGTTGTGGGCGTGCGTGCACACGATGGCCCGCAGAGTGCGTTCACCGAGGACCTCGGCGATCGCCTCGGCGTCGTGTGCGGCGTCGATGACGACTGCCTCGTCGTCGTCGCCGATGACCCAGACGTTGTTGTCGACATCCCAGGTGCCGCCGTCGAGCGTGAACTTGCCCGAAGTGACGAGATGCTCGATGCGGGCGCCGGCCGTCACAGGACCACCACCGAGCGCAGCACATCGCCACGGTGCATCCGCTCGAATGCCTTCTCGACATCGTCCAGCGCGATGGTCTCCGTGACGAAGGCGTCGAGGTCCAGACGGCCCTGCAGATAAAGGTCGATGAGCATCGGGAAGTCCCGGCTCGGCAGGCAGTCGCCGTACCAGGAGGACTTCAGCGCGCCGCCCCGGCCGAAGACGTCCAGCAGCGGCAGTTCCAGCTTCATCTCCGGGGTCGGAACACCGACGAGGACGACCGTGCCTGCCAGGTCGCGGGCGTAGAACGCCTGCTTGTACGTCTCCGGGCGGCCCACCGCCTCGATGACCACGTCGGCGCCGAAGCCGCCGGTCAGGTCGCGGATCGCCTCGACCGGGTCGGCGTCCTTGGAGTTGACGGTGTGGGTCGCGCCCAGCTTCTTGGCGTTGTCCAGCTTGAGGTCGTCGATGTCCACCGCGATGATCTTCGCCGCACCCGCCAGGTTCGAACCGACGACCGCCGCGGCCCCGACGCCGCCACAGCCAATGACCGCCACGCTGTCACCGCGTCCGACATTGCCGGTGTTGATGGCCGCGCCGATGCCCGCCATCACGCCACACCCCAGCAGACCGGCAGCGGCCGCCGACGCGGCCTGGTCCACCTTCGTGCACTGCCCTGCCGCCACCAGCGTCTTCTCCGCGAACGCACCGATGCCCAGCGCAGGCGACAGCTCCGTGCCATCAGCCAAGGTCATCTTCTGCTTCGCGTTGTGGGTGCTGAAGCAGTACCACGGCCGTCCGCGCAGGCAGGCCCGGCACTGCCCGCACACCGCACGCCAGTTGAGGATGACGAAGTCACCGGGGGCGACGTCGGTGACCCCTTCTCCCACCGACTCCACGACACCCGCGGCCTCGTGGCCCAGCAGGAAGGGGAAGTCGTCGTTGATGCCGCCCTCGCGATAGTGCAGATCGGTGTGACAGACCCCGCAGGCCTCGATCTTCACCAGCGCCTCTCCTGGGCCCGGGTCGGGCACGGTGATCGTTTCCAGGCTGACGGGGGCGCCCTTCCCCCGCGCAACGACAGCACGGACCTGGTGAGTCATGGCCACTCCTTGGCTGGTACTGAATCATGTGTTGCCCATTACGGCACACGCTTCATGTGCCGCAACACAGCATCGTGGAGTGCCGACCGGGGGGTCAAGGATCTCGGCTTCGACAGGGATCCCCCACCGTGCACGACGAACCCACCGTGCTCGAAGATGTCGTCGCTGTGCGCCGTGCCGTCGCCGTGGCGAGCGTCGTCCCCGTGCCGCACGGTGCGCTTCCTGTCGGCAGTACTCGCCAGTTCCCCACAGGCCACGGGTCGTCAGCCCTGCGATCCCGAGATTCCGACCGACCGGCAATTTGTTACCTGGAATTAACGGAGATCCTATGGAAAGACGCCAGCTGGAATATTTCATCGCCGTGGTCGAGCACGGCGGATTCACAGCCGCTGCCATTGCGCTCCATGTCGCACAGCCCTCGCTGTCCCATGCGATCCGGGCTCTGGAGCGTGAATTCGGCGGAGGCCTGTTTCACCGCCTTCCGCACGGCGTCGCACTCACCGCGGCGGGTGAGGCGCTGGTCCAGCCGGCGCAGCAGGTCCTGCGGGACCTGTCCACGGCCAGTTCCCTGGTCCGTGAAGTCCTCGGGCTCAGTGGTGGCCGACTCGACATGGTTGCGCAGACAACCCTCTCGGTCGATCCGCTCGCCGACATGCTGGGGCGCTTTCATCGCGCGTATCCGAAGGTCTCCGTGCGCGTGGTCGACCCGGAGCGCGGACCTGACGTGGCGCTCATGGTCGCGGCCGGCCAGTGCGAACTCGGACTGGTGGACGCTTCAGTGGCCACAACGGACCTCCGCGGGCTCGACCTGCCGGAGCAGGAGATGCTCGTCGTGCTGCCCCCCGACCACCCGCATCCGGCAGGCAGTACGATCACCTCGCGTGAACTGGCCGCGCTGAACCTGATCGTGACTCCTCCGGGCACCGAAACCCGGGCAGCCCTGGACGACGTGTGCACCGCGCTCGGCGTGACACCGCGGATCGTCGTGGAGACCGCCCATCGCGCGATGATCGTGCCGCTGGTCCTCTCCGGCGTCGGCGCCTCATTGCTGCCCACCTCCATGGCCAGGGACGCCGAGCTCCGCGGCGCTCGGATGCTGTCCAACCGTCCGCGGCTGCTGCGCCATGGCCGACTGGTCTGGCGGTCGGGCCCGCTGTCGCCCGCCGCCCAGGCGTTCGTGGACCTGGCAGCCTCGCCCGACCAGGAATGATGCCGGGCCCTGCCGGTATAGAAGTTTTCTATTGCCTTGATTCAAAACCGGTTCAGGAGGATTCAAGGTTCCTTGTTGACCGGCGTCGGATCGCCTGCCACTTTTGCCGGAAAAGAGCGGGTGACATTTTCCGACGGAGAATTACATGACCGATTTCGAGGCCGGACGGCACATACTCCCCCGGCCGGACACCCGCCTTCCCCTGACGACCGCGATGGACGTCCACGACCAGGAGGCCGCCTTCACTCCCATCGGTCCGGTCCCGCCGCCGGAGGGCGCACCTAACGTGGTCATCGTGCTCGTCGACGACCTCGGGTTCGGCACCTCCAGCGCGTTCGGCGGGCCGTGCGAGATGCCGGCCGCGGACCGGCTCGCCGAGGGCGGTCTGCGCTACACCCGTTTCCATGTGACGGCCTTGTGCTCGCCGACCCGGCAGTCCCTGCTGACCGGCCGTAACCATCACTCGGTGGGCATGGGCGGCACCACCGAGATGGCCACCGCGGCCCCCGGGTACAACGGATTCCGGCCGCGCAGCGCGGCGACCATGGCGCAGATCCTGCAGGGCAACGGCTACAGCACGGCGGCCTTCGGCAAGTGGCACCAGACGCCACCGCGGGAGATCAGCGCGGTCGGGCCGTTCGACCGCTGGCCGACCGGGGAGGGCTTCGACACCTTCTACGGGTTCATGGGCGCCGAGATGAACCACTGGTACCCGTTGCTGTACCAGGGCACCACACCGGTCGAGCCGGATCGCCGGCCCGAGGACGGCTACCACCTGTCCGAGGACCTCGTCGACCACGCCATCGACTGGGTTCGTACGCAGCGCACGCTGACCCCGGACCGGCCGTTCTTCACCTATCTCGCGCTGGGTGCCGCGCACGCGCCTTTGCACGTCGGCCCGGAGTGGCAGGAGAAGTACCGCGGACGCTTCGACCACGGCTGGGACCGGCAGCGCGAGGTGACCCTGCAGCGGCAGAAGGACCTCGGCGTCGTACCCGAGGACGCGGAACTCGCGAGCTGGGCGGAAGGCGTTCCGCACTGGGACGAACTCACCGGCAACCAGCGTCGGCTGTCGACCCGGTTCATGGAGACCTTCGCCGCCTTCACCGAACACGCCGACGTACAGGTCGGCAGGTTCCTCGACGCGCTGGAGGAACTGGGCGAGCTGGACAACACGATCGTCCTCTACATCCTCGGCGACAACGGCGCTTCCGGCGAAGGCGGCATCGAGGGAACGATTGTCGAGCACCGCCTCGGCCACGGCATCGTCGACGACCCGGACGAGATGATCGACCACATCGACGAGATCGGCGGCCCGTACAGCTACCCGATCGCCCCCGCGGGCTGGGCACTCGCGCTCAACACCCCCTACCAGTGGACCAAGCAGGTGGCGTCACACTTCGGCGGCACCCGGGACGGCATGATCCTGCACTGGCCGCGTGGGGTCCCCGAACGAGGCGGCCTTCGTCACCAGTTCTCCCACGTCATCGACGTGCTGCCGACGATCCTGGACTGCGTGGGCGTCCCGGCGCCCTTCAGCGTCGACGGGGTGACGCAGCAACCCATCGAGGGCACGAGCATGCGGCAGACGCTCAACGATCCCCAGGCGCCCGAGCACCGCCGCACGCAGTACTTCGAGATGTGCGGCAACCGCGGCGTCTACCACGACGGCTGGATGGCAGTCACCCGGCACGGCATCCCCTGGGAGATGATCCCGGACAAGAACCGGCGGTTCGCCGACGACGTGTGGGAACTCTACGATCTCGACCACGACTGGAGTCAGGCACACGACCTCGCCGCCGAGTTCCCCGAGAAGCTGCGCAGCCTGCAGGATCTGTTCCTGATCGAAGCCGCGAAGTACCAGGTCTTCCCCCTGGACGACCGGGTCACCGAACGGGAGAACCCCGCCGTGGCCGGCCGTATCGATCTGCTCGGAAACCGGAAGTCCGTGACCTACCGCGGAGGAATGCGCCGGTTCACCGAAGAGACCACACCCAACATCAAGAACCGCTCGCACAGCATCACCGCGGACATCGACGTGCCGGACACGGCGGCCGAGGGCGTACTCATCGCACAGGGCGGCCGATTCGGCGGCTGGACCCTCTACATCACCGGTGGAAGGCCGGCCTACACCTACAACTACTTCGGAATGAGCCTGTACACCGTGCGCGGTGACCGGGCCCTGACACCGGGACGGCACGAGGTCCGGCTCGAATTCGACTATGACGGAGGCGGACTCGGCAAGGGCGGAGCCGCCGTGCTCCTGGTGGACGGCGAGAAGCACGCGACCGGCCGGGTCGACCGGACGATCCCCTACTACTTCTCCTTCGACGAGACACTCGACGTAGGAGTGGACCTCAGTACACCGGTGACCGACGACTACGCCGCCCTGGACAACGAGTTCACCGGGACCATTCACACGGTCCGCATCGATCTGGACGTCCAGACCGGCGGATCGTCCGAGTTCGACGGTGGGCTGCACCGGCGCGTCATGGGGGCCCAGTGAGCTGCTGCGCGCCCTCCGGCGGCCGGGGGGCGGACCGGCCACCGGCACGGCGGACCGCCGCCGTCCTCAGGGCAAACACCGACGGCATGGTGACCGTTCCCACCGGCGAGTTCCTCATGGGCAGCCAGGACGCGCTCGCCTACCCCGCCGACGGGGAAGGTCCGGTGCGCACGGTGCACGTCGACGCCTTCTCGATCGACGCCTGCACGGTGACGAACGCACAGTTCGCCCGCTTCGCCGCAGACACCGGGCACCGCTCCTTGGCCGAGCGGACCGGCTGGTCGTTCGTCTTCGCCGGTCTGCTCCCGGACGACTTCCCGCCGACCCGCTCAGTGGTGGGCGCGCCCTGGTGGCGTCAGGTCGAGGGCGCCGACTGGCGTCATCCCGACGGACCGCACTCCACCTGGGAGGACCGCGCGGATCACCCGGTCGTCCACGTCGACTTCCACGACGCCCGCGCCTACTGCTCCTGGGCCGGCAAGCGCCTGCCCACCGAGGCGGAGTGGGAACGCGCCGCCCGAGGGGGACTGCACGGCAAGGTGTTCCCCTGGGGCGACGAGCTCGAGCCGGGCGGTCGCCCCCGGATGAACGTGTGGCAGGGCGACTTCCCCAACCGGCACCCGACGGCCGACGGCTGGTACGGCACCTGTCCGGTCGAGGCATACGAGCCCAACGGCTTCGGCCTGTACAACGCCACCGGCAACGTCTGGGAGTGGTGTGACGCCCCGTTCTCCCCGGCGGGCGACGGGCAGGAGCGCGTCGCCAAAGGCGGCTCCTACCTGTGCCACGCGTCGTACTGCCGCCGCTACAGGGTCGCCGCAAGACAGGGCCTGCCCCCGGACTCGACAACCGGCAACGTGGGGTTCCGGTGTGCCGTGGACATGGCTTGATCCCTACGTGGCTCGTGTTCAACTCGATCACTCAGGCGACGGCGTGACGCGCCGGCGCATAAGGAGCAAGACCATGGCAGAGCAAGCAAGACAGTGGCGCGTCGCCTCGGCGGGCCTGGCGGTCCTCAGTCTCACCCTCACCGCCTGCGGCGGCGCGAAGGTCGGTGAAAGCACCACCGGGTCGGACAGCAGCTCGGGCAAGTGCGGCACCTTCAACCTCGCGGTCAACCCCTGGGTGGGCTATGAAGCGAATGCGGCGGTCATCGGCTATGTCGCGGAGACGAAGCTCGGCTGCAAGGTCACCGACAAGGACCTGAAGGCGGAGATCGGCTGGCAGGGCTTCGAAACCGGCGAGGTCGACGCCATCCTCGAGAACTGGGGCCACGAGGACCTGAAGAAGAAGTACATCACCCAGCAGAAGACCGCCGTCAGCCTCGGCCAGACCGGCCTCAAGGGCATCATCGGCTGGTACATCCCCCCGTGGCTCGCGAAGAAGTACCCGGACATCACCAACTGGAAGAACCTCAACAAGTACGCGTCCAACTTCAAGACATCCGAGTCGGGCGGCAAGGGGCAGCTGCTGGACGGCGATCCGTCGTACCAGACCAACGACGAAGCCCTTGTGAAGAACCTGAAGCTGGACTTCAAGGTGGTGTACGCGGGCAGCGAGACCGCGCTCATCCAGGCCTTCCGGGACGCCGAGCAGAACAAGAAGTGGGTGATCGGCTACTTCTACGAACCGCAGTGGTTCCTCTCGGAGATACCACTGGTCCACGTCGCCCTGCCCGAGCACACGGCGGGCTGTGACGCCGATCCCGCAAAGGTCGCATGCGACTATCCCGTCTTCGACCTCGACAAGATCGTCAGCACCCGGTTCGCGAAGTCCGGCAGCCCGGCCTATGACCTGGTGAAGAACTTCAAGTGGACGAACGAGGACCAGAACACCGTGGCGAAGTACATCGCGCTGGACAAGATGTCTCCGGAGGCGGCGGCGAAGAAGTGGGTCGAAGCGAACCCCGACAAGGTCCAGGCCTGGCTCGGCTAGGAGCAGGGAGAGGCGTTCCACGGTCACGCCCCTCGCCGACGTCGCGAAGGGGATGCGGATGGATGGGCCGCCGTTCGGTGCCTGAATGGCAGGGCGGGCGCCGAAGGATCAGCGCCCGCCCCTGGTCCGCGAATTGAGGATGGGGCACGTGAACGTCAGGCCGGATAGGCCACGTTCGCCATCATCCCGGCCTCACCGTGGTACGCGTTGTGGCAGTGCAGCATCCACTGGCCCGGGTTGTCGGCGTCGAAGAAGACGGACAACTTCTTCTTCGGCAGCACGATCGCGGTGTCCTTGCGGGGACCGGAGATACCGATCTGGTACGTGTGGCCGTGCAGGTGCATCGGATGCCACATGTCCGTGTCATTGAAGAAGTCGAGCCGTACACGCTGCCCCTCCTCGATCATGATGGGCTTCGCTTCGGGGTTGCCCATGTCGAAGGGCTTGCCGTTGATGGCCCAGTTGTACTTGGCCATGCCGCCGGTCAGCTTGAGCTGGTGCGTCACGTCGGTCCCGGCGGACTTCAGGCGTACGTCGTCGGCGGCGCGCAGCTGGGAGGCCGTCATGATGAGGCCGTCGAGTTCCTTCGGGCGGACGGTCGGCTTCGGGGCGTTCCCCGAGCCCGTGCGCACCAGGGCGAAGCCGTTCGCGTTCTTGCCCTCGGCCACGGCGACGAGCGGGAAGACTCCGTCTCCGAGGGTGACGAGGACGTCGTAGCGCTCGCCCATGCCGACCAGCAGGGCATCCACTTTCTGGTGCTGGACCGGAAAGCCGTCGGTGTGGGTGATGGTGAACTTGTGGTCGCCGAGGGCGACACGGTAGGCGGTGTCACCGCCCGCGTTGATGATCCTCAGCCGTACCTTCTTGCCGGGCCTGCCGGTGTACACGTCCGGGTCGGCCGCCACGCGGCCGTTGATCAGGTGGTGCGGGTACTTCACGTCGCCGGCATCGCCGCCGAGCAGGTCGCTCTCGGCGCCCATGAGCATGAACTTGCCCATCGACATGCCATCCGAGGAGGCGGAGGCCGAGGGGGACTCGGAGTCCCCCATGTCCATCTCGCCCATGTCCCCCATGTCGTGGCCCTCCATGCCGCCCATGCCCTGCTTGAGCTCGGCGAAGACCTCGTCAGGGGTGCCGGTGACCCCGTCGACCCAGTCGTCGAGGAGGACGACCCATTCGTCGTCGTACGCGAGGGGCTCGTTGGGGTCCTCGACGATCAGCGGGGCGTACAGGCCGCGGTCGAGCTGGACGCCGACGTGGGGGTGGAAGAAGTACGTGCCGGGTGCGTCGGCGATGAAGCGGTAGGTGAAGGTGGAGCCGGCCCGGACGGCACTCTGTGTGGCGGGCGGCACGCCGTCCATGTCGTTGCGCAGCGCGATGCCGTGCCAATGGATCGACGTGGGCGTCTTGTTCGGAAGCTGGTTCGACAGCTCGGCGACCAGGGTGTCTCCGACCGACAGCCGGATCTCCTTGCCCGGGGCGCGGCCGTCGAAGGCCCAGGTCCTGGGCATGACGCCGCCGCCCAGGTCGACGGTGGCGGGCGCGGCGGTCAGGGTTGCCTTCTGCAGGCGTCCTGTGCTCTTGCGCTTCTTCTCCGCGGCGGCGACCGCCGAACCGGAAGGGTTGACCAGGGCGTTGCCGCTACCGGAGCCACTCGCATTGGTGCAGGCAGCGAGTGCTCCGGCGCCTGCGGCTCCCAGCCCGGCGAGCAGGACGGAGCGGCGGTTGATGCTGTTCATTGTGTTGTGTCCTCTGTTTCGAAACTGCCGATGCGGTCGCGGAGGGACGGCACATCGCGCGCCGTCCGGCGCGGCCTATATGCGCAGTTGCGAGAGGACGGACAGATCGGGCGGGGCACGGCCGACCGTACTGGCGGGGGCACGACCTGCCGCGGCACGCTCCAGGTCTGCGGGCGAGTCGAACGCGCTCCGGGCTGGCGCGGCCAGGTGCACGGAACCGACGCTCGCCGTGGTGCAGTGCTGCATACCGGGCATGTCGCAGGCGCCGGAATCGACGCCGTGCGTGGACGATTCCGAGGCGGAGGGCGTCGCCTCGCCCGCCATCACATGACCCGTATGCGCCATCGCATGAGCCGCGTGGGCGGGAACCGGCATGCGGACAGAGCCCGGCATGGGCGAGGCGGTCGTCATGGACGTCATGGACGTCTCGTGGTGGACGAGCACGGCCAGCGCGACGCAAAGGGTGAGGAACACCCCGTACGCCCAGCGGACGGCCGTGCCGCCGCCGCTGTGAGCCGCCCCTATCACCATGAGTTCCACCTGTGCCGTGCTGACTGGTCACCGGAGTCGCATGTTACCCCCTGGGGGTAATAACGGCTTCACGGCCCGATGTGATCTCCATCGGCCCGACAGCCTCCGCCAGACGAGTCCGCGGGCGTCGCCCACCGAGTTCACAGGTCTCCCGAGGCGCGGCCGTGGGCGGTGCCAGCACTTGCGTGCCACTTCCTGTCGCACCGTCCACGACCACGCTCATCGTCCGGTCGCGTGCGAGCACGGCCGGGGGCCTCCGTGCCGTCGAGGCGGACGCGGAAGCACGAACTAGCTTAGTACTTCTTGAGAACGCTCGGGGTCGCCCGGGCAGAAGAGGAGGAGGCCAAGGAGCTTCGCGGGCTCGCCTGCTGAGCGCGCATGAGTGGCAGGTGCGTGTGTCATCGCAGGCCGCGACACCCACTAATCGGTTGGCGAGACGGAAGCCGGCTGAACCGACCGCGCGGGCAGCACCACGGGTTCCTTCATACCCCTAGGGGGTATAGTGTGGGCGTCATGGACGGGCCGGGGAACAACGCCCCACCCGGAAACCAACCCACCACCCACACTCCGAGGATGCAGCCAATGACCACCCAGACGAACTCCAACTCCGGCTCCTGCTGCGGCTCTTGCGGCTCCGGCGACGCGGTCGACGTCCAGGGCGTCGGCCTCACCACCACCTACAAGGTGACCGGCATGACCTGCGGCCACTGCGAAAGCTCGGTCTCCCAGGAGATCTCCGCCCTGGACGGCGTCACCGCGGTCAAGGCCGTCGCCAAGACCGGCGAGGTCACCGTCACCTCCGCCGCCCCGCTCGACGAAGACGCCGTCCGCGCCGCCGTCGACGAGGCCGGTTACGAGCTTGTGGGCCGCGGCTGACAGCCCCCCTCCGGGGCCTCACGGTCCCGAACTCGCGAACTGCTCCCCGGGCCGGGACACACCGCTCCGCCGATACGGACGCCGTACGTCCCGGTCTCCCCCTGGCGCCCGGCCCGATCAGGCCGGGCGCCTCGGTGCCGAGCCCGTCGCTCGCATTGGCCTCCCGAGTCGTCGACTCAGCGGCACCAACCCCCTTCCATACCCCCCAGCCGTATGCTAACTTGCCTTCCCTTCATACCCCCTGGGGGTATATTCAGAGAGAAAGGAAAACCTCATGTCAACCGTCAACCCCCGGCGCTGGTGGGCATTACTCGTGCTCGCCACCGCCCAGTTCATGGTGATCATGGACACCTCGATCATCGGCGTGGCCCTGCCCGAGATGCAGCGCGATCTCGGCTTCTCTCAGGGCGATCTCCAGTGGGTGTTCAACGCGTACGTCATCGCCTTCGGCGGCCTACTGCTCCTCGGCGGCCGGCTCTCCGACCTGCTCGGCGCCCGGCGGATCTTCGTGAGCGGCTGGACCGTACTGATCGCAGGCTCCGTAGTGGCCGCCGCCGCGACGACCGCATGGGTGGAAGTCCTGGGCCGCGCCGTCCAGGGCGTGGGCGGCGCGCTCATCGCACCCGCCTCCATGACGCTGCTGATGATGCTCTTCAGCCACGACCCGAGGGAACTCGGCAAGGCCCTCGCGCTCTACGGCGCCGCCGCCCCGGCCGGCGGCACGGCGGGCGTCTTCCTCGGCGGCGTCTTCACCGAATGGGCCAGCTGGCCCTGGGTGTTCATCATCTACATCCCGATCGGCGTCGCCACACTGCTGGCCACCGGACTGTTGCCGTCGGTCGCGAGCCGGCGCGGCGCCATCGACGTTCTCGGTGCAGCGTCCGTCACGGCCGGTCTGGCGCTCGCGGTGTTCGCCGTCGTCCGCGCCCCCGAGGTCGGCTGGGGCACGGGTCAGACCGTCCTGGAGCTTATCGGCGCCGCCGTACTCCTCGGGCTGTTCCTCGTCATCCAGCGCTCGATCAAGGCGCCGCTCATGCCTCTCGGTGTATGGCGCACCCCTGGCCTCGCCCCGTCAAACCTGGCGATGACGCTGCTGGGCGCGGCCTGGATCCCGATGTGGTACTTCCTCAACCTCTACCTCCAGCAGGTGCTCGGCTACGGGGCCTTCGCCAGCGGCGCCGCGCTGCTGCCGATGACCGGTCTGCTGATGCTCTTCATGACGGTGGTCACCGCACGACTGCTCGGCCGCTTCGGCCCGAAGCCGCTGATCGTGGGAGGTCTGTTCGTCCTCGCCGCGGGCCTGCTGTGGCTGGCCGCCGTCGAGCCGACGGGCACGTTCGTGGTGGACGCCCTGCCGGCCTCGCTGGTGGCAGCGCTCGGCATGTCACTGGCGTACATCCCGGCGATGATGGCCGCCATGTCGGGCGTACCCCAGGAGCAGGCGGGTCTGGCCTCCGGCATCGTCAACACCACCTACCAGGTGGGCTCCGCCCTCGGCCTGGCCGCGCTCACCGCGCTCGCCACGTCGCAGGGTGCGGGTGAACTCGGCGACCTTTCCGCCCTCACCGACGGATTCAGCGCCGCGTTCCTGGCCGCCGCCGCCATCGCGGCCACCGGCGGCCTGCTGACCGCACTGCTCATGCGCGGCAGCAGGTCCACGCACGGCAAGGCCCACGAACCCACTGCCCGGCCGCAGAACGAATCCGTGACCACCTAGGAGGCCGTTGAAACTGTGTGATCTCGTCGTGGAAACGGGCGACTCGACGGCCACCGCACCGACCCTTCAGAAGGGCAGCACCCTTCGAGGGACCGAGCGGTGGCCGCAACCGTTCGCGGTCACGGTCCAACCCTCCGAAGCCGCGCCGCTCGAGCGTCCCCGAACCGCTCGCGCCCTCGGCGCGGGAGTGCTGTCCGCCTGCGCGGTCGACTGTCGGCCACCCCGGCATTACCCCAAGGGGGTATAGTGCCATCTCGTCGTGTCACCGTTACTCACCTGGCGCTGCTGGCCGGTGGGCGCTGGCTCTGGAGGGCCGGCGCGGCCTACGCCAAGTCGTTGACGGACACGACCGCTGGAGGCAGTTGACGCCGGGACGAGATACCTCGTCAGCCCCGGTGTCGTACGTTCCGCACGTCACGGCCGGCTGACATGCCGCCGCCGGGGTAACCGGCTGGGGCAATCCTCGACAGGGAGTCCGTGTGCAGACATCCGACTGGCAACCGGTCCTGCTCCTCCTCGTGCTGGTCGTCGCGGCCGTCGTGCTGCTCCACGCCGTGTCCATCGCGCTGCGGGCGATCCGCGCGCCGCTGCACACCGGACCGTTCAGCGGAGGGCTCGAACCACAAGAGCATCCCCTCTCCCGGTTCCACGTGCGCTGGTATCCGGTCACGATGGTCTTCCTGGCCTTCGACATGGAGATGTTGTTCATGTATCCGTGGACGAAGGTCGTCTCGGCCGTCGGTACGACCGCGGTCGTCGAGATGTTCCTCTTCCTGGGCATCCTGCTCGCCGGTGTCGGTTACGCCTGGCGGGAGGGGGCCTTCCGGTGGAGTTGAGGCGCAGGTTCTTGCGGACGGCCGTTTCCCGGCCGGGAGTTCTGCTGGCGGTGTCCCCCGGAAGCACGCGCGAGCGGCTCGCCGTCGAGACGGAGCTGGTACGTCGGGGGTGGCCGTGTGTGAGCGCGCCCGCGGAGGCTGATCTGCTCGTGGTCCTGGGTGGTCACCACGCCGAGAAGAGCGACGAGGAGAACGCGTGGGCAGCGAATCTGTGGCGCGCCATCCCGGCGCCCAAGGCCCTCGTACCGGTCACGGACGCCGGGCAGGTCGCCGAGGCTCTCGATCGCGGACTCGCCGAGCTTCGGCGCGGGGAAGCGCCACGTCACCATCACCACGAGGACGACGCGCACGCCCATCACGACGGGCAGGGCAAGGCCGAGCACACCGCGCATGACACGCATGAGAACCCAGGAGCACCCGAGGGCCACGACAGTCACGGTGGTCACGTGGATCATCACGGGGAGCACGGCGGCCACGAGGGGCACGCCGGCGGACACGGCAGTGACGACATGCACAGCGGCCACGACAGTGACGACATGCACAGCGGCCACGACACGCACGGCGGCCACGACATGCACGGCGGCCACCACGGTCATGCCGGCCACGCCATGGGCGTCGTGGACGGTCTGCCCATGGCCGATCGCGCCGACGACCGCGACGGGCTGAGGCTCGACCGGCTCCACGTGCCGCTCGGGCCGGCCCTCGTCGACTGGCCCGCTGGGCTCGTCCTGCGTGTGGCTCTGCAGGGCGACATCGTCCAGCAGGTCACCGTGGAGGCGGAGGGGTCCGCATCGCCGCATCCGCCTTTCTGGAGCGAGCCGTGGCTGCGGGCGCTCAGCGGCGAACGGGTGTCCCAGGGGGAGGCTGCGAGGCGGCTGTGTGCCGCGCATCTGGACAGTCTGGGCAGGTTCTTCGCCGTGACGGGGTGGGCCGACATGGCCGCCCGCTTCCGGCGCGTCCGGGATCGCGCCCTGGCCGGAGCCGACGCCGCGGAACTCCGCGGTCTTCTACGTCCCTTGATCCGTCGGGCGGAGCGCTCGCGGACCCTGCGGTGGCTGACCACCGGGCTGGGGCCCCTCACCGCTGAGCACGCGCGGCACCTTGGGGTCACCGGCCCTCCCCTGCTCGCCGGCGGAGATGCGTACGACCGGATGCGCGCGTGGCTCGATGCCGCCTGGCGCAGCGCGGCCGAGTGCGACGACACCGAGGCGCTGGACACGGCCCGGGCCATCGGGCCGCGCGGGCGGGTCGACGGACCGGTGCCTCCGTCACGGGCGCTGCTGGATGCTCTGCCCGGCTTGCTGGAGGGCGCGGAGTTCGCCGGTGCCCGGATCATCGTCGCGAGCCTCGACCCGGACCTCGACGAACTGGCGCACGTGCCGGCGGTGGGGATGGCCCATGACTGACAGCGCGCCGCTGTGGGCGGTCTTCGTCCTGCCTGTTCTCCTGCTCTCGGTCGCCCTTGTGACGGCTGGATTCGATGCCGTGCTCGCGGCCGGTGCCCGGGGCGGGCGAGCAGGGTCCCTGGGTGAGGCGGCCGTCCGCGCGGCAGTTCCCGGCCGGGAGGTGCTGCGGCAGCTCGTGCAGCAGCCACGGCGCACTCGGGCCTCCGATGTGCCGCTGGCCCGGATCGGGGCGGCCCTCCTCCCCGTCGCCGCGATGCTCGCTGCCGTCGTGCTGCCGCTCGGCTTCCGGTCGGTGAGCGATCTGCCGGAGGGGATCGTCTGGTTCAACGCGATGGAGGCGTTGGCCTGGGCTGCGGTGTGGCTGGCGGGCTGGGGGCCGAACTCGACGCTCTCGCTCATCGGCGGTTATCGCTTCCTCGCGCAGGGGCTGGCCTACGAGCTGCCGCACATGCTCGCGATCACCACCGCGGCGCTCGGGGCCGAGTCGCTTCGGGTCGGTGAAGTCGTGGGCGCACAGACGGGGTTGTGGTTCGCCGTGTGGATGCCGGCCGCTTTCGGGATCTATCTGCTGAGTGCGATGGCGATGGCGTTCTGGGGGCCGTTCGACCAGCCCACCGGGCGCGACGTGGCCGGCGGCGCGGCCGCCGAGTTGTCCGGCGCGGACCGGGTGCTCTTCCTCGGTGGCCGGTGGCTGCTGCTGGTCGTGGCCGCGGCGTTCAGCGTGCCGCTCTTCCTGGGCGGCGGATACGGGCCGTGGCTGCCCGGCTGGGCGTGGACCGTGCTCAAGACCGCTGCCGTACTGGCGTTCCTGGTCTGGGTTCGGCACAGGGTCCCGACCGTGCGGATGGAGCGCTATGTGGAGCTGGCCTGGGTCGTGCTGACTCCGCTCTCCATCGTGCAGGCGCTGGTGGTGGCCGTGGTGGTGCTCAATCGGTGACGTCCTCAACGTGCACGAAGCCCATGACGAGAGCGAGGTGTCGTAGGTAAATGGATGTCGCGGTCTTCTGGATCCTGGCCGTCCTGGCGGTGATCAGCGGCGCGATGGTGTTCCGCTTCGACTCCATGGCCCGTGCGACGTTCTCCCTGCTGACCTCGCTGCTGTGCGTCGGCGGGCTCGTCGTGCTGCTGGGGCTCGACTACCTGGGGATCGTCATCGTGCTGATGATGACCATCGAAATGGCCATCATGGCTGTCTTCATGGTGATGTACATGATGAACCCGGCCGGGCTCATGCCGATGACGATGATGCACAACAAGCGGGGTGCGGCCGTCGTCTGCGGCCTCGTCTTCCTGCTCCTCGCCGCCGGGATCCTGTTCGCCCCATGGCCCGCCCGACGAGGGAAAGCCTCCGCCGATCCCACCATGGAACTCGGCATGTCCCTCATGGGCCCGCAGATGCTCACCATGATGACGCTGGGTATGGCGCTGTTCGCGACGATCGTCGCCACCGTGGTGCTGGCCACCCGCCGGGGACGCTACGACCGGCTCGGCGACGATCTGCGGGCACAACGCGCGGACGATCCCGTACGGGGCGGTGTCGGCCGGTGACGCTGGAACTGTTCCTGCTGCTGGCCGCCGCCCTGTTCTGCATCGGGCTGTTCGGGGCGCTCACCCAGCAGTCGATCGTGATGCTGATGATGGGCCTGGAACTGATGCTGGGCGGGATGATCCTGGCCGCCGCGGCCGCCTGGCACTACATCGCCCCGGCGGCCACAGACGGACAGGTCCTGATCGTCCTGGCCGTGACGGCGATGGCCCTGGAGATGGCGATCGGCTTTGCCGTCGTCACCGCACTGTTCCGGTCACGGGAGGTCGACATGACCGACATGGCGGCGGAGTTGAAGGAGTGAGCGCCCTGTTGTGGGCGCTGGTCGCCCTGCCGCTCGGCGCCGGTGTGGTGCTGCTCGTGGTGGGGCGCCGGGCCGATCGCGCGGCACCACCTGTGGCCGTCGCCGTGGCGGCCGCTGCTCTGGGCCTCGCCATCGCCGCCGCCTTTCGGCACCCAGCTGTCGGGGCGCCGCTCCTCGACGGGCTTCCGGTGCGACTCACGGTGGACGGCCTGTCCGGTCTGCTGGCGGTCACGGTCACCGCGGTCACGCTGGCCGTACTCCTCTTCAGCGCCGCCGAGTTCGGTACCGGCGAGGCGCGGGCACGCTTCTTCGGCCTGATGCTGCTGTTCGCCGGGAGCATGCTCGTCACGGTGACCGCCGCGACTCTCCCGGTCCTGCTGATGGCGTGGGAGATCATGGGCGCCACCTCGTGGGCGCTGATCGGCTACTGGTGGCGGGACCCGAACCGTACGAGCGCGGCAGACACCGCGTTCCTCACCACCCGCACCGCCGACCTCGGTCTGTATCTGGCGGCAGGTGCCGCACTCGCGAGCGGCCGGGATACGACACTGTCGCTCGAGGGACTTGCTCGCGCCGACGACCCCTGGCTGTCCGTCATCACTGCGGGCGTCATCGCCTCCGCCTTCGGCAAGTCCGCTCAACTGCCCTTCAGCTTCTGGCTCTCGAAGGCCATGCAGGGCCCGAGCCCGGTCTCCGCGCTGCTGCACTCCGCGACCATGGTCGTCGCGGGCGCGTACCTGCTGCTGCGGACCGGGCCGCTGCTGGACGCATCCGGCTGGGGGGACGACGTGGTCGCGTGGACGGGCGCCGCCACCGCGCTCTGCCTCGGACTGGTCGCGGTGGCGCAGACCGACCTCAAACAGCTGCTCGCCGCGTCGACCTGCGCCCAGATCGGCTTCATGGTGCTGGCTGCGGGAACCGACGCGACCTCCGGCGGCACGCTGCAACTCATCGCCCACGCTGCGGCGAAGAGCCTGCTCTTCCTTGCCGCCGGGGCCTGGCTGACCGCACTGGGCACCCAACGGCTCCGCGAGCTGCTCGGCGCCGCCCGCCACCACCGGACCGTCGGCCTGGCCTTCACCATGGGCGCCCTCTCCTTGGCCGGGATTCCTCCGCTGGCGCTGTGGGCCGCCAAGGACGTCCTGCTCGCGGGAGCCCTGGAGACCAGCCCTTGGTTGTACGGCGTCGCGCTGGCGGCTGCCCTCTTGTCGGCGGTCTACAGCACCAAGGCCGCCTGGTACCTGTGGCAGCCAGCGGTCCCACGACCGGAAGCGCGCCGTATCCCGGGCGGCGCCGTGGGGCCCTTGGTGCTGCTGGCCCTGGCCTGCCTCGCGCTGACACCGGTGGCCTTCCCGCCGCTGCGTGACAATGTCGGGCGCGCGCTCGCGTCCGCCGGTCAACCTGACCCGCACGTCTGGGAGTTCGTGCTGTCCGGGGTTCTCGCTCTGCTGGCGGCCGCGGTCACCTGGACCTGGGGCACGCGCCCGCTGCCCCTGCCCGCACGGGCGAAGTCGGGCTTCGCGGACTGGCTGCTCTTCGAGCGTGCCGCTCATGTCCTCCTCGTCGGTCCCGTGATGCGGCTCGCACGCGCCGCCGCGACCTTCGACGATCGTGTCGTGGATCGGGCCGTCGACGGTTCGGCCGCGGCTGCCATGCGGTTCGCCCGCTGGACGGACGGCGTCCTGGAGCGCGCCGTCGACGGCACGGTGGCCTCGGTCGCCGCCGGTACGCGTGCGCTCGGCCAGTGGGCCCGCCGCCCGCAAACGGGCCAGCTGCACCAGTACCTCGCCCAGGCCGTCGCCGCCTTCACCGTCCTCGCCGTCGTGATCGTCCTCGTGAGGTGACCCACTTGCTGACCGCCCTCGTCTTCGCGCCCACGGCCGTCGCCCTGCTGCTGTTCGCACTCCCCCGCCGTACGACGCCGACGGTGTTCCGCACCGTCTGGGTGGCGGCGTCGGCTGCCGAGCTCGCCCTCGTCATCGCGATGTGGATCGGGTACGAGGCCGACGGCGGCATGCAGTACGAGGAGCGGGCCCGCTGGATCCCCAGCGCGGGGGTCGGCTACCACGTCGGCGTGGACGGGCTGTCGCTGCCGCTGCTCGCCCTCACCTGCCTGCTGTTCCTGGCCTGCGCGCTGTACTCCCTCCGGGAGAACCGCCGCATCCGGGAGTTCGCCGCGCTGTTCCTCTTCCTGGAGACCACCTGCCTGGGGCTCTTCGCGGCCCTCGACCTGATCCTGTTCTTCGTCTTCTTCGACCTGTCCATCGTGGCGATGTACTTCGTCATCGCCGGCTGGGGTCATCGCCAGGCGGCCCGCGCCGCGCTGAAGTTCTTCCTCTACACCTTCATCGGTTCGCTCGCCCTGCTGCTCGGCTTCATCGGCCTGTACCTGGCGGCGTCCCCGCACACCTTCGACATGGTCGAACTGACCGAGCAGAACCCGCTCGCCGGACGCTCCGTCTACGGCGCCCTTGTGTTGCTCGCGGTGGTCGTCGGGCTGGCGGTGAAGACCCCGACAGTGCCGTTCCACACGTGGCTGCCGCCGGCCCACGTCGAGGCGCCCGCCGCCGGTTCGGCCATCCTCGCCGGAGTGCTGCTGAAGATGGGCACATACGGTTTCGTCCGCATCGCCATGCCCATGCTCCCCGAGGTCTGGCGCCGCTACGCCCTCGTCCTGGTCGTCATCGGCGTCCTCTCGGTCCTCCACGGCGCTCTGGTCGCGCTCGCCCAGACCGACTTCAAACGGATGGTCGCCTACACCTCCGTCAACCACATGGGCTACATCGTGCTCGCCGTCGGCGCCGCCGCAGCGACCGCGGACAGCTCCGAGCAGGCCCGCTCCCTCGCCGTCACCGGTGCGGTGACACAGATGGTCAGCCACGGGCTGCTCACGGGCGCGCTGTTCCTCCTCGCCGGTGTCCTGTACGAGCGTGGGCGGACGTACGACATGGCGGCTTACTCCGGAGTCGCCGCGGTGGCCCCCCTCTTCGCGGCCATGACCGGCATCGCGGCCTTCGCCTCGCTCGGTCTGCCCGGATTCTCCGGCTTCATCGCCGAGTTCCAGATCTTCACCGGAAGCCTCGGGCCACGCCCGCTGGCCACAGCACTCTCGGTACTCGGCATCCTCCTCACCGCCGGGCTGTTCCTGCGCGCGCTGCGACAGGTCTTCACGGGCCCGCTGCGCCTGCCCGACACACCCGGCACACCGCGCGCGTTCCCCGACATCCGCGCGCACGAGAGCCTCGCCATCGTCCCGCTCCTCGCCCTGGCCGTCGTCCTCGGTGTGGCACCCCGCTTCCTGCTCGACGTCATCGAACCGGCCTCCCGGTCCGTCCTGGAGCTGCTCGCCCGATGACCGAGATGAACGAGAACCCCCTCGACCTCCTCCCCGAGGTACTGCTCGCCGCCTCGGCCGTCCTCGGGCTGCTGCTCGGCTCCTGGCTGCCCCGTGCCCGGCAGTGGATCGTGGGGCTGCTGGCCGCCCTCGCGTGCGTGGCCGGGATCGTGGCCGCGGCCGTGGCCGCCGCGGAGCCCGCCCTGACCGCCTTCGGAGAGGCCTTCGCCGTCGACCCGGTGACGAGCACGTCCCGGATCGTTGTCCTCGGCGGCACGCTCCTCGTCCTCGGCGTCTCCTTCCGTGCCTTGCGCGCGGATCCCAGGGAAACGGAGTTCTACGTCCTGGTGCAGCTGGCGGCCCTCGGCGCACTGATGATGGCCGGGGCACAGGACCTGCTGCTGCTCGCCGCCGGGTATCTGCTGGCGAGCATCCCCGCCTACACCCTCGCCGGGTTCCGCAAGGACGGACCGGGCACCGAGGCAGCCCTCAAGTACTACGTGATCGGCGCCCTGTTGGGCGTACTGATGCTCACCGGCATCACGGTCCTGTACGCGACCGGACGCGGTACCGCGTATCCCATGCTCGCCGAGGCGTTCCGCGACGCGCCCAAGGCACTGATCGCCACCGGCACGATTGGGCTTCTGGCAGGCGTGCTGTTCAAGGCCGGAGGTGTGCCCGCGCACTTCTGGGTGCCCGACGCCGTGCAGGGCAGCAGCCCGCCGGTGGCGGCGCTCCTCACCACGATCCCCAAGATCGGCGCGCTCGCCGCACTCTTCCGCCTCGGCGAGGTCGTCTTCGCGGACAGCACCCTGCCATGGCCCGCACTCGTCGCCGTACTCGCCGCCGCCTCCATGACCCTCGGCAATCTCGGCGCGTTCTTCCAACAGGACGTCAAGCGGCTGCTCGCCTACTCGACGATCAGCCAAGTCGGCTACCTCCTCATGCCGGTCGCCGTCGCCGGACGCGCGGACCTCGCCCAGCAGGCGCTGCTGTACTACCTGGCGGCCTACGCGGTGACCAACCTCGGTGCCTTCGCCGTGGTCTGCGCCCTCCCCCGCGCCCATTCGCTGGACGACTACCGAGGGCTCGCCAAGGAACGTCCGCTGCTTGCCGCGAGCCTCGTCATCTGCCTGCTGGGGCTTGTCGGTACGCCACCGACCTCTGTTTTCCTCGGCAAGCTCGAAGCCTTCAGCGCCGCCTTCGACGGCGGCTACGCCTGGCTGGCCGTTCTGGCTGCCGTCAACACCGTGGCGTCGCTCTTCTACTACCTGCGCTGGATCGTGCCCGCGGTATCCCGGAGCGGGCCCTCGCAGCCTGCCGTGGGTGATCAGGCGGCTCGCTTCGTCGCGTACGCCGCCACGGTGGTCTCGCTCGGACTCGGTCTGGCCGGGGGGCCAGTACTCGATGCGTTGGCAGGACCGATCAACCGCTGACATGGAAGGCGGCCAGATCGCTCCTGCCGCCTTCGAAAGCTCCCGCACAGCCCAGAAGACTTCCTCAGTGCGCCATGACCGGCCCCTGCGCCGGGTCCGGGCGACCCGCCGGCAACAGCAGCGCGCCGAGGGCGGCGACCACGGCGGCAGCGATCGCACACGCGGCGAAGGCGTTGTCGAAGCCGCCGGTTCCCACTGCTGCACCCTGGCCACCGCCCTCCAGGCTCGCCCCGGCGATCGTCGAGATCACGGCGACGCCGAGCGCCGCGCCCAGCTCGTGCGACGTACTCACCAGGCCGGAGGCAAGTCCCATGTCCTGGTGCGGCAGCCCGTTCATCGCGGCCGTGGTGGCGCAGACGAAGGCGGTACCGAGAGCGAGCGACAACAGCGCGAAGCCGGGGACGAGCTCGGTCCAGACGCCGCTGTCCGCCTCCAGGCGGGTCAGCAGGGCGGCGCCGACTGCGGTCAGGGCGAAGGCGACGGCCCCGACGGGGCGCCAGCCCAGCCGGGCCACGAGGTGGGAGGCGGCATGCGCCCCGAGTGTGATGGCCACGGCCACCGGCAGGAAGACGAGCCCCGTCTTCAACGCGCTGAAACGCAGGACGTGCTGTACGTAGAAGGAGCTCAGGAAGAAACTCGCGATGAGCAGTCCGGAGGCGGCCAGCATGACCACACTGCCGCCGACGAGCGACCGCCTTGCGAAGATCACGAGACGTATGAGCGGTTCACGCACCCGGCGCTCGACCGCCACGAAGGCGACCGCCGACAGCACGGCACCGATCAGTGGCATCCAGGCGCCCGGTGCGTCGAAGCCGAGGTCGCGGGCCTGCACCAGCCCGTAGACGAGCAGGCCGGGTGCGGCGGTGAGGGTGAGCGCGCCCGCGAGGTCGGGCCCTCTTCCACGGCCCCGACCGAGTGGAGATGTTCCTGGACCACTACACGCCGCGCGACCCGGATACGGCCCCCTGAGGGAGCCGGAGCAGACGGTACGGGCTGAACTCTCCGCCTGGGCGGGACCTTGAGTTGTTGCGCTCGACCTTGGACATGCCGCCGAACACCGACACGATCAAGTCGTGCGCCTCGTCGCCCAGGGTCGATCGTCCCGCCCGCCTCGGGCACCCACAGCGGCACGCCGTAGTGCACGAACAGCGGGAAGGTGTTGCCGAACTGGGCGCCACGGAACGGGCGCTGCAGCTCGCCGATCACTACCGCGCAGAAGCCGCGCCTGGGGCCGGGCGAGCTGCTCGCGCGCGGTGGGTGGTCACCGATCGGTGGATCAACTCTCAAAGCTTGAACACGAATTACACACACCCCCTCTCCAAAACCGGCACGGATGGTCTAGATTGACCATGCTTCAGCTGATCGGACACGAGGCGACCAACAATGATCTATAGGTCCGGCGCTACGGAAAGCCAGCAGTCGCGTCCCCGGCGCCAGACGTGGGGGTAGTCAATTCTTGGAGCCGCAGAGGGGGCTTTGGGTGTGGGGAGCACCCGAGGTTTCGGCGGGTGCCCGCGCACCTCGAGAGTCCGGCAGGACAGCCGAGTCTCTGCCGCCCGGGTGGGTTGTTCAAGTAGCTCTGAAATAGCCGCGATGTCATGCGCGACGCGGGGGGCGGGGGCCTCCCGAGGGGGGAACAGTGCGGGGGGCGGGCGCCTCCCGGCAGAGGAACAGTGTTAGGCGTACACGTCGAACCACTGGGGACCTGGGGGGGTTCTGTGCCGCAAGGGGAAATAGTCAGCCCGTTTCCGTCGGCGCGCGGGCGTCTGGCGAACGGGGCGATCAGCCGGCCCGCGAACGACTGGGAGCAGCGGTACCGCCGTACCGTGATCATCAGCGATACCGTGGCAACCGCCTTCGTGGCGGCGGCGATCGGCAACTTCTTCGGCGCCCGGGACGCGGCCAACTGGCACGAGAAGTGGGTAATTCTCGCATTCGGCACCGAGCTGCTGGTGCTGGGAGCGCTTGCGGTGAGCCGGTCGTGGGCTCCGGCCGTGCTCGGCCAGGGCGCCGAGGAATTCCGCCGGCTCGGACGCTCACTGTTCACGGCGACCGTCGTACTCGCGCTCGGCGGGATCGCCCTCACCTCGCGCAACATCAAGCTCTGGATCTTCGTCGCGATCCCCGCGATCGCGCTCGTCACCATGACCGCGCGATATCTGCTCCGCCTCCGGCTGCACAAACAGCGGAAGGAAGGACGGTGCCTGAGACCGGTGCTCGCTGCCGGGAGCCCGGACACCGTGCGCGACCTCATCGGCCGAACCCGCAAGTTCCCGCACCTCGGCTGGCGGGTGGACGCGGTGTGCACGACGGACGGTCGCGGGCTCGACGGTGACCAACTGGACGGAGTGCCGGTCGTCGGCCGGCTGGGGGACGTCGCCAAGCACGTCCGACACGACGGCTACCGTGTCGTCGCGGTCACACCGGACCCGCACTGGTCACCGGACCGGCTGCAGCGGCTGGCCTGGAACCTCGAAGGCAGCGACGCCGAGATGGTCGTGGCCCCCGTGCTGATGGAGGTGGCCGGCCCGCGGCTGCACGTCGACGCGGTGCTCGGGATCCCGCTGCTGCGAGTCAGCATGCCGACCTTCACCGGGGGCCGCCGGGCGATCAAGGGGGTCGTCGACCGGACGGGCGCGGCGATCCTGCTGATGCTGCTCGCGCCGCTGATGGTGTTCGTCGCGCTGCTCGTGATGGTGGACAGTCGTGGTGGGGCGCTCTACCGCCAGCGCAGGGTCGGCAAGGACGGCCGCGAGTTCACCATTTTCAAGTTCCGCACCATGGTCGCCGGAGCTCACGGGGCACGTGCCCAGCTGGCCGACCACAACGAGGGCGCAGGCCTGCTGTTCAAGCTCCGCCGGGATCCGCGGGTGACCCGGGTGGGAGCAGTGCTGCGCCGGTACTCGATCGACGAACTCCCGCAGCTTTTCAACGTGCTCACCGGATCGATGTCGCTAGTCGGTCCGCGGCCTCCGCTACCGGAGGAGACCGCTGCCTACGGCCCGGACATCCGGCGGCGGCTGCTGGTCAAGCCCGGGCTCACCGGCCTGTGGCAGATCAGCGGACGCAGCGACCTGCCATGGGAGGAGGCGGTCCGGCTCGACCTGCGGTACGTGGAGGACTGGTCGCTCGCCCTGGACGCGGTGATCTTGTGGAAGACGCTGCGTGCGGTGTTCTACGGCCAGGGGGCCTACTGATGCGCGGGGGGCTGCAACTCAACGGTCCCGCCCGCGCGCGGACCGCAGGCCGCAAGGGCCTGCCTGGGGGGAGGGACGCGTCATGAGGGTCAGCGTTTTCGGGCTCGGTTACGTGGGCTGTGTGTCGGCCGCGTGCCTGGCCAGCATGGGTCACGAGGTCGTCGGGGTGGACGTGAACCAGGTGAAGGTCGACCTGGTCAACGACGGCAAGGCCCCGGTGGTCGAGGAGCGGATCGGCGAGCTCATCGCCGAGGTCGTGCGGACCGGAGCGCTCCGCGCCACCGACGACGTCCGCGAGGCGATCATGGACAGCGAGGTGTCGCTGGTCTGCGTGGGCACGCCGTCGGAGCCCAACGGCAGCCTGTGCACCACCTACTTGGAGCGGGTCACCGAGCAGATCGGCGCCGCGCTGGCCGAGGGGGCCAAGCAGGGGGGCCGGCACACCGTCGTGTTCCGCAGCACCATGCTCCCGGGCACCTGCCTGAACCTGCTGGTACCGATCCTGGAGAAGTACGTCGGGGGCACGGCCGGGGTGGACGTCGGGGTCGCGGTCAACCCGGAGTTCCTGCGCGAGGGCACGAGCGTGCGGGACTTCTTCGACCCGCCCAAGACCGTCATCGGCGAGCTCGACCCGGCAAGCGGCGACGCGGTGGCGGCGCTGTACGACGGCCTGCCCGGCGAGGTGTTCCGGGTGCCGGTCCCGACGGCCGAGGCGATCAAGTACGCGGACAACGCGTTCCACGGCCTCAAGATCGGCTTCGCGAACGAGCTGGGCGCGGTGTGCCAGGCGCTCGGGGTGGACTCGCACCAGGTGATGGATGTGTTCCTGGCCGACCGCAAGCTGAACATCAGCCCCGCCTACCTGCGGCCCGGCTTCGCCTTCGGCGGCTCCTGCCTGCCCAAGGACCTGCGCAGCCTGGTCTACGCGGCGCAGCGGGCCGATGTCTCGGTGCCCATCCTCGCCCACGTACTGCCCTCCAACTCCGACCATCTGCAGCGCGCGGTGGAGCTGGTCGAGCGCACCGGCAAGCGCCGGGTGGGTCTGTTCGGGCTGTCCTTCAAACCCGGCACCGACGACCTCCGCGAGAGCCCGCTCGTCGAGCTGGCGGAGAGACTCTTCGGCAAGGGGTACGACCTGCGGATCCACGACGCCAACGTGAGCCTCTCCCGGCTGATCGGCGCGAACCGCGAGTACATCGAGACCCGGCTGCCGCACCTCGCGCAGCTGCTCGCGGACTCCGTCGACGAGGTGCTCGAGCACGCCGAGGTGTGCCTGGTCGGGACCAGGGATCCGGCCGTGCTGTCGGCGTTGCCCCATGGCGACGACGGCCCGGTACTCATCGACCTCATCCGCCTTCCCGACGCCGAGGCGCGTCGGACCGAACCGGGGTACGTGGGCCTTGCTTGGTGACACATCGTTTGATGACACAGCCGGCGGCGACCGGCCGGACCGACGCGCGCTGATCCTGGTGGAGAACCTGTCGGTGCCGTTCGACCGGCGAGTGTGGCAGGAGTGCACGACGCTGCGCGACGCGGGCTGGGAAGTGCACGTCATCTGTCCCCGCGGGGAGAAGCGGGACACGGAGCCGGAGGCCGTGATCGACGGGGTGCGGATCCACCGCTACCCGTTGCGCGCGGCCACCGGAGGGCCGGCCGGCTACCTGCGGGAGTACGGAACGGCGTTGTGGCACACGGCCCGGCTGGCCCGCAAGATCGGCCCGGTCGACGTGGTCCACGCCTGCAACCCGCCCGACCTGCTGTTCCTGCCGGCACTGTGGCTGAAGCGGCGCGGTGCGCGGTTCGTCTTCGACCAGCACGACCTGGTACCCGAGCTGTACCTCTCCCGGTTCGACCGCGGCGAAGATCTGCTCTACCGCGCCGTGTGCGCGCTGGAACGGCGGACCTACCGGGCCGCGGACGTCGTCCTCGCCACGAACGAGAGCTACCGGGACGTCGCGATGCGCCGTGGCGGCCGGCGGCCTGAGGACGTGTTCGTGGTGCGCAGCGCGCCCCAGACCGACCGGTTCCAACCGGTGCCGCCCGAGCCCGAGTTGAAGCGCGGCAAGCCTCATCTGCTGTGTTACCTCGGCGTCATGGGCCCTCAGGACGGCGTCGACTACGCCCTGCGGGCCCTCGCGAAGCTGCGCGACGAGATGGGGCGGACCGACTGGCATGCGGTGTTCGTCGGCGCCGGCGACGCCTTCGACGCGATGGTGGAGCTGTCCCGGCGGCTCGGGCTCTCCGAGCAGGTGCAGTTCACCGGGCGCATTCCGGACGCCGAACTGGTGCGCTACCTGTCCACTGCGGACGTGTGCCTTTCCCCGGACCCGCGCAATCCGCTCAACGACGTGTCGACCATGAACAAGGTCCTGGAGTACATGGCGATGGGCCGGCCGATCGTCTCGTTCGACCTCCGGGAGGCGCGAGTCTCCGCCGGTGACGCCGCCGTCTACGCGCCCGCCAACGACGAGGCCGAATTCGCGGGGCTCATCGCGCTGCTCCTTGACGATCCGGAGAAGCGGGCCCGGATGGGCAAGATCGGCCAGGAGCGGATCAGCGGACAGCTTTCCTGGCGGAACTCGCAAGCATCGCTGCTCGCCGCCTATGCCGCTGCGTGCCGTGACCAGATTCCGGTGTCGGCGGGCGACCCGGTCCGCACAAGAAAGAGGCAGCGCCGTTGAACGATGACACGATCCGCCTGGCCACGATCGGGCGGATTCTCCGGCGGCGCCGGCGGCTTCTCGCCGTCCTCGCCGTGGTGGGCGCGCTCGTCGGCTACGGCGCCTCGGTGGTGTTCCCGCCGCGTTACGCGGCGTCGGCATCGGTCCTGCTGCCGGGGCAGTGGGAGGAGCGCGAGCTGCTGACCCAGGTGGACATCGCGACCAGTTCGACGGTGGTCGACCGCGTGGCCGCCGCTCTCGACTGGAGCGGCGTCAGCGGCACCGAGCTGCGGGATCGAGTGAGCGCCAAGGCCGCGGACGGGAACATCATCAAGATCTCGGGTACGGCCGACACCCCGGAGCGCGCGCAACAGCTCTCCGACCAGGTGGCCAAGGAATTCGTCGGTTTCGCCGCGCGGATCGCGGGCGGCAGCACCGACTCCGAAGCGGCTACGGCGCCCGAGGCGCTGCGGCAGAAGGTGGAGGAGACCAACCGCCGCATCACCGACCTTGCCAGGGCGTCCGATCCGGGGCAGTCCGTGGAGAGCGTGCAGGCCCGCACCACGCTCGAGAAGCTGCGCACCTCGCTGGAGGAGGCCATGAAGAAGCTGGACGAGGCCGACCCGGCGACCAACCAGGCCGGCATGGTCGTCATGGGGCCGGCGGTCCGGCCGACGGGCGAGGCGCCGCCGACGAGGATGCAGCTCATCGTCGCCGGGGCGCTGCTGTTCTTCCTGGTCGCGGTCATCGGCCATCTCGCCGCCGCACGGATGAGTCGCCGGCCGCGCACCGAACCGGAGATCGCCGCGGCGCTGGGCTCGGCCGTCCTCGCCACCGTCGACGTGCTCGGTGAACGGGGCGCGCACCGGCGGGAAGGCGGGGGCCCACGAGCCCGGATCCGCCGATTCCTCGGCGTGGACACCCGGTGGGACATACCGACCCCGCTCAGGTCCGGTGACGAGGCCGGCAGGCGTATCCGCTACCGGCGGGTGTGCGCTCGCCTCCGAAACCAGCTGCCGGCCCCCCGGCGGCTGCTGGTTGTCGTACCGGACGGCGACGAGATCGCCCGCCGGGCCGCCGAGCAGCTCGTCGCCGAGGCCGAGAGCGATCTGCTGCTGCGGGTGGTGGAGGTTTCGGTGGACCGGCCGACGGTGCCGGACCGCGGCACCGAGTCCGGTGCCCTGGTCGTCCTCAGCCCGGGCAACTGGACCGCGGAGGAGCTCGCCGGCATCGCCGAGGCGTGTGCGGACGGCGGGCACGAGGTAGTCGGCATTGTCGTCGCCGGCACGGTGCTGGCCCGTCCGACGCGTTCCGCCGGCCATCCTCCGGACGACGCCACCCCGGCGCTCGCGGTTCGCGGCCACGCGACGGGAGGTTCGGTGTGACGACGAGCACGACTTCGGAGTCGTCGGCAGCCGCTCCGCTCTTCGACCTGCAGGCGCTGGTGGTGGCGGTGCGCAGGCGCCGCCGCCTCTGGTGCTCCATGGCACTCCTCGGGCTGCTGGCCGGCGCGGCGGTGGCGGTCCTGCTGCCGCCGCCGCCGAGCGCGGTGACCAAGGTGCTGGTCGCGCACCGGGAGGACCAGCCGAACGACACCGGAACGCTGATCCGCACCGATGTCGCACTGCTGGGGACCACGCGGATCGCCGGCAAGGCCCTGCAGTCCCTCAAGTCCTCGGAAAACCCTGAGGACTTCATACGGGACTACCGGGGTACCGGCTTGACCAACAACCTGCTGCAGATCGATGTGACAGGTGAAAGCGACGCGGATGCGGTGGCCCGGGCCAAGGCGCTGGCCGATGCGTTCGTCGCGGACCACGTGAGGCGGATGCGGCAAACCGCGGAGGCCGAGGCCAAGGCCCTGCTCGACCAGCGTGACCGCATGCAGGACGAACTCGCACAGGTCAACAAGGACATCGAAGACCGATCGCCGGAGACGGAGAGCGACCCGAAAGCGTCGGCGAGCATCGAGTCGCTCTTCGCCCGCCGGGCCGAACTCACTTCGCGTATCGCGGACTTCAACCAACGCGCCGAGGAGGCGCGCGTCGGCACGCCCAAGGTCATCGCCAACACGCAGATCGTGGACGCGCCGCGCGCGGTGCAGCACTCCCTGCCCAAGGCCGCTGTCACCAATGCCGCGATCGGGCTCGTCCTAGGGCTCGTCGTCGGGCTCGCCCTTGCCGCGGTCCGCACGGTGGTGGCGGACCGCCCCGTGCTGCGCCGGGACATCGCGGCGAACCTGGGCGCCTCGGTCATCGCCGAGCTGCCCCGCCGGTCGGGCAGGCTGTGGCAGCGCCGACGGACCCGGGCGGCACGCGAACGGCTCACCACGCACCTGGCCCGCACCGTGCGCGGCTCCGCCGAACCGGTGTCGCTGCTGGAACTGGGCTGTGCGCGCGGCACGAGCGTGATCGCTCTGGACCTCGCCAGGGCACTGGCGGCGGACGGGCCAGTGGTCATCATCGATGGTCTGCCCGGCCTGCAGCTCGCAGGCCGCCGCCCGAAGCCGGGAGACCCGACCGTGGTCAGCGGCGAGCGTGCCGCGGCCGTGTCGCATCAGGAGCGCCGGATCGGTGTCGGCTCGGTCGCGCCCGGCACTGCGTGGACCGACCTCCAGTGCCTCGGCACTCAGACCGTGCTCGTCGTGCGTGTCGGGCACGGCAGCGCCGCATGGCTGCACACCGTGGCGCGGCAGCTCGCGGACCAGCGCATTCCGGTGATCGGTGTGGTGCTGATCGACCCCGATCCGCGTGACCGGACCGACGGCACGCTGTGGGACGGGCTGGGCACCGCGCTGCGCGGCCAGAACGAGCGGCCGGCCCGGCAGAACGGTGGGGGTACCTCCCACGCCGTTCAGGCAGTGGGGGAGGGCCGGCTGCGGACGGAGCGGCTGCCGGTGAGGGCCGCGCAGGGCCCGGACGGCGACCAGGAGGCTCGGTAGGACATGTGTGGCATCGCAGGCACTTACCGATGGCCGGACGGCAAGGTCGTGACCGACCGGCTCACCGATACCCTCGCCCACCGCGGTCCGGACGGGGCGGGCCGGTACGGCCACCCCGTCGGTGACGGCGAAGTACAGCTCGGGCACCGGCGGCTGGCCATCATCGACCTGTCCGAGACCGGCGCCCAGCCGATGGTCTCTGGCGGCCTCGCCCTGACGTACAACGGCGAGCTGTACAACGCGCCCGAGCTGCGTGCCGAACTGGCGGCCGCCGGGGTGCGCTTCCGCGGTACCTCCGACACCGAGGTGGTCCTCGAGGCCTGGCGGCGCTGGGGCACGGACTGCCTGCCCCGGCTGCGCGGCATGTTCGCGTTCGGGATCTTCGACGAGCGCACAGGTGAACTGGTGCTGGCCCGCGACCAGTTGGGCATCAAGCCGCTGTTCCTGCTCCGGCGCGGTGCGGGCCTGGTGTTCGCCTC
Organism: Streptomyces vastus; assembly: GCF_039532825.1. NCBI lineage: Bacteria > Bacillati > Actinomycetota > Actinomycetes > Kitasatosporales > Streptomycetaceae > Streptomyces > Streptomyces vastus. Next base: position 30,663 of record NZ_BAAASJ010000045.1, on the reverse strand, counting down.
CGAGCTCAAGGCGCTCGCCACCGCGACCGGCGGGAAGCTGGAGGTGGACCACGCAGCACTGGTGGCCTCGCTGCTGTACTACTGGGTGCCGGACTCGCGCTGCGCGTTCCGCGAAGCGGAGAAGCTGCCGCCGGGGAGCTGGATGAGGTTCCGGCCCGACGGCCGGGTGGAGCGCGGCCGGTTCTGGAATCTCAAGGATGTCGCCGCGGAGGGCCGGGAGCGGGCGCAGGCCGGCGAGCAGCCGGACATAGCCGCCATCGTCGAGGAGTCGACTCGGCGCCACCTGCTCTCCGACGTACCCGTGGCGACCTTCCTCTCCGGCGGCCTCGACTCCAGCTACCTGACCGCGCTGGCGGCCCGCGACCGACCCGGGATCTCCGCTTACACGATCGGGTTCCGCGCCGAGGACGCCAAATTCGAGGCGATGCCGGACGACCTGCGCTATGCCCGGCAGGTGGCCGAGCGGTTCGGCGTCGACCTGCATGAGATCGAGATCGCTCCGAATGTGCTCGACCTGCTGCTGCAGATGACGTACCACCTGGACGAGCCGATCGGCGACCCCGCCGCGATCAACACGTTCCTGATCTGCTCGGCCGCCCGAGAGGCCGGGGTCAAGGTGATGCTCTCGGGGATGGGCGCCGACGAGTTGTTCGCCGGTTACCGCAAGCACCTGGCCAACTTGATCGCGCTGCGCTATCAGCGCGTCCCGCGGCCCCTGCGGCGCGGGCTGTCCAGGGCCGTGGACCGGCTGCCGGTCGCCACTGCCCGTCGGGGGTACCGGTCGGTGCGCTTCGCGAAGCGATTCCTGTCCTTCGCCGATCTGCCGGAGGAGACCGCGTTCCGGCGCAGCTACACCATGTACGACCAGGACGAGCTGCTCGCCCTGGTCGATCCGGACCTGGCCGGGACGGTCGAGGACGTGCTGACCGAGCATGCGGACATCTACCAGGACAACGACCTCGACGACTTCGTCAACCGCATGTGCCTGGGCGACGCCCGGATGTTCCTGCCGGGCCTGAACCTCGCCTACACGGACCGGTCGAGCATGGCCGCGTCGACCGAGGTGCGGGTGCCGTATGTGGACGTCGAGGTGGTCAAGGCGGCGTTCGCCGTGCCCGGCGATCGCAAGATCGTCGGACGGCAGGGCAAGGCCGTCCTCAAGGAGGCGGCCACCTCGGTCCTCCCCCGGGAGATCGTGTACCGGCCCAAGGGCCTGTTCAGCGCCCCGCTGCGCGCCTGGATGAGCCGGGATCTGGCACCGCTGGTGCGCGAGGTGGTCAACGACGGCGAGCTCGTCCGCTCCGGGCTCCTGCGCCGCGACGCGCTGGCGCGGATGGTCGCCGAGGACGCCGCGGGGCAGCGGGACTTCTCCAAGCATCTGTGGCATGTGCTGACCCTCGAGTACTGGTACCGCGGCGCGACCTCTGGGTCCGGCCAGAGCACTCGGTTAACGGCTTAGGAAATTCAGAGGAGTTCGCGTGAAGCAGGTTGTGCAGAACTACAAGAGCGGCGAGCTGGCGGTGCTCGACGTGCCGGTGCCGGGGTGCAAGCCGGGCGGTGTGCTCGTCCGCAGCGCCTTCTCGCTGATATCCACCGGGACCGAGCTCATGAAGGTGTCCGAGGCCGGCATGTCGATGGTGGGCAAGGCCCGCTCCCGGCCGGACCAGGTGGCCAAAGTCATGCAGAGCGTGGCCACCAACGGGGTGCCCGCCACCTACCGCAAGGTGATGGGCAAGCTGGACTCCTACACGCCGCTTGGCTACTCGCTGTGCGGGGTGGTCGAGCAGGTCGGCGCCGGGATCGACGACGTGGCGGTCGGTGACCTCGTGGCCTGCGCCGGCAACGAGCACGCGTTGCACGCCGAGCTGAACTGGGTGCCGAAGAACCTCTACGCCCGGGTGCCGGACGGCCTCGCACCGCGGCACGCGGCCTTCGGCACCGTCGGGTCGATCGCGCTGCAGGGCGTCCGCCAAGGCGAACCGCAGCTCGGCGAAGTGGCACTGGTCATCGGCCTCGGGCTGATCGGGCAGCTGGTCGTACAGCTCCTCGCCGCCTCGGGAGTCCGCGTCGTCGGCGTCGACCCCGACCCGGTGCGCTGCGAGCTGGCCGAGCGCCTGGGCGCCGCGGCCTGCGGCGATCCGGCGTCCGCGGCCGTGGAAGCCACCGTCGCCGAGCTCACCGGCGGGCACGGCGTGGACCAGGTGTACCTGGCCGCCGGCGGCGGCAGCAACCAGCCCGTCGAGCTGGCCGCCAAGCTGAGCCGGGACCGCGGCCGGGTCGTCGACATCGGCAAGTGCCGCCTGGACCTGCCGTGGAACGCGTACTACGAGAAGGAACTCGACGTCCGGTTCTCCCGCTCGTACGGCCCCGGGCGCTACGACCCGGAGTACGAGCTCGAGGGCCGGGACTACCCGATCGGCTACGTGCGCTGGACCGAGCGCCGCAATTTGGCGTGCTTCCTCGATCTCCTCGCTCTCGGTCGCGTCGACGTGGAGCCCCTGGTCTCCCACATCGCCGACTTCGATGACGCCGTCGAGACGTACCAGCGCCTGAAGGACGGCGACCTCAAGGCCGTGGCCGTGCTGTTCCGTTACCCGGAACACGCAGGGGAAGCGGGGGAAGCGGAGGCCCCGGCGATGGCCGTGCCCGCGGTGCGACGCAACGGCGGAGTGTCCGCCCCGGCCCGGTCCGCCAAGGCGCCGGTGCGGCTGGCGTTCGTCGGCGCGGGAAACTACGCGACGTCGATGCTGCTGCCGCACCTGGCACAGCGCGACGGCGTCGAGTTGTCGACCGTCGTCACCACGACGGCGCTGTCCGCGGCCAACGCGCAGCGGAAGTTCGGCTTCGCCGAGGCGACCACCGATCTCGACGCCGTGCTCGGCGACAAGTACATCGACGCGGTGTTCGTGGTCACCCGCCACAGCTCGCACGCCGAACTGACCCGAAAAGCACTGCTGGCCGGCAAGACCGTGTTCGTGGAGAAGCCCCTGGCCCTCACCGAGGACGAGCTGGCCGGCGTGCTCGCGGCGGTGGAGGAGTCCGGCAACGACCGGCTGCAGGTGGGCTTCAACCGCCGGTTCGCGCCGCTGCTGCGGGAGGCCAGACAGCGGTTCGGCGCCCGGACCGGTCCAGCGAGCCTGCGCTACCTGGTCAACGCGGGCCGGCTGCAGCACGGCAGCTGGTACCTCCAACAGGGCAGCGAGGGCTCGCGGTTCGCCGGCGAGGGCGGACACTTCATCGACACGGCGAGCTGGCTGCTCGGTGCCGACCCGGTATCGGTGTACGCGGTCGCCGCGTCCGGCAACGAGGACCTGCAGGTCGTGCTGCGCTACCCGGACGGGTCCACCGCCACCATCAGCTACGTCACCACCGGCGCGCCCGGCTTCCCCAAGGAGACGCTGGATCTGGTCGCGGACGGCAAGGTGCTGCGGCTCGACGACTTCGTCCGGGCCTCGGTGTATGCGCGCAAGCGGTGGGTCAGTTCGCGCCTTCCCAAGGCCCGGGACAAGGGCCAGAACGCCGAACTGGCCGCGTTCATCAAGGCCGTGAGGACCGGCGGGCCGATGCCGGTGCCGCTGGAGTCGCTGGTCACCACCACGGCGGCCACTCTCGCCGTGCAGGCCGGCCTGTCCGGCGGTGCGCCCGTGACGTTGGCGGGGGCGCGATGACTGTGAGCTCGGGGAGTCCGGGCTGGTACCTGCGGCGGCTGTCCCGGATGGGACCACGGGAGGTCGGCGGCCGGGTGGGCGACGCGGTGCGCAGGCGGCGGTGGCGGTCGGCGCGGCCGAACTGCCCGAGCGTGACCGGCGCCCGGTTCACCGCGGTACTGCCCGCCGGGACGATCGCCGCGATACCTCCGGACGCCGCGAAACGTCTCATCGCCGAGGCGGACCGGCTGATGTACGGGCACGTCGAGTATTTCGGGGTGGTCCGCGACGACCTGGCCGACCCGGACTGGTGGTGCGATCCGAAGACCGGGCGCCGGGCTCCGTGGGGCTACGCCTTCGACGTGCCGTACCGGAACGAGGACGCGGTCGGGGACATCAAGCAGATCTGGGAGCTGTCCCGGCATCAGTACCTCACCCAGCTCGCCGCCGCCTACGCGATCACCGGGAACGAGCGGTACGCCGAGCGCGTGGCCGAGCACCTGCGGTCGTGGTGGGCGGCCAACCCACCGCTGCGCGGCGTGCACTGGATCAGCGGCATCGAGCTGGGGATCCGGCTGCTGTCCTGGGTGTGGGTCCGCCGGCTGCTCGACGGCTGGCCGGGCGCGGCCGGCCTGTTCGAGGACAACCCGGTGGCGCTGAACCAGATCTGGCACCACCAGCGCTGGCTGGCCGCCTTCCCCAGCCGGGGGTCCTCGGCGAACAACCACGTCATCGCCGAGGCCGCCGGGCAGTTCGCAGCGTCCTGCGCGTTCGGGTGGTTCCCCTCATCGGCGCGTTGGCGAGCCGACGCGCTGCGGTCGCTGGAGCGGCACCTGCGCGGCAACACCTTCCACTCCGGCCTCAACCGCGAGCTGGCCACCGAATACCACGGGCTCGTACTGGAGTTGGGCCTGGCCGCGGTGGCCGAGGCGGATGCCGCAGGCAGGCCGGTCCCCGCGTCGATCCGGCTGGTGCTGCTGCGGATGACCGACGCGCTCGCGGCCGTCGTGGACAGCCGGCTACGGCCGCCGCGCCAGGGGGACGCGGACGACGGGCACGGTCTGGTCGTGGACGGCGCGGGCACCGACCGCTGGGGCTCGCTGCTGGCCACCGGGGGCGCCGTGTTCGGCCGGCTCGCCTGGTGGCCGGCGGTGACCGGCACCGATGTGCGCACCCCGCTGCTGGCCGCGCTCATCAGGCCGTACGCGAAAAACGGAACCGCACCGGTCGTCACGCGCCCGGCCAGCCGACCGGCCCACTTCGCCGACGCGGGGCTCACCATCCTGCGCGGCCCGGAGGAGATCTGGTGCCGCTGCGACGGCGGACCGCACGGCTTCCTGTCCATCGCCGCGCACGCCCACGCGGACGCGCTGTCCGTGGAGGTCCGGCACGACGGGGTCGACGTGCTCGCCGACCCGGGGACGTACTGCTACCACGGGCAGCCCGAATGGCGGCGGTACTTCCGCTCGACCCTCGGCCACAACACCCTCCAACTGGAGGGCGGTGACCAGTCCGTCTCCGGCGGCCCGTTCCTGTGGACCCGGCATGCCCGCAGCCGCGTCCTGGCCGTGGACGCATCCGGCGCCTCCGAGGGGGGGACGGTCCGCTGGTGCGCCGAGCACGACGGTTACCAGCCCTCCGTGCACCGCCGCCGGGTGGAACTGACGGCCGCGAGCCGGGAGTTGAGGATCGTCGACGAGGTCCGCGGCCGGCACGGCCTGCGCCGGGCCGTGCGGCTGGCGTTCCACCTCGGCCCCGCGATCGCCGCGGACCTGGCGGACAGCCGGGCCGTGCTCACTTGGACGCGGGACGGCGAGGAGCGCTCCGCAGTGCTCGACCTGCCCGGGCAGTTGAACTGGCAGGCCCATCGCGGCGGGACCGATCCGCCGCTGGGCTGGTACTCCGCCGGATTCGGGCGCAAGGAACCCTCGACAACGCTGGTCGGCACCGGATTCGCCGACGGCGCGGAGGGCTTCACCACCGTGCTCAGGTTCCGGGGCTAGGGAGGACGCGTGGGGATGAAGTGGCGGAACTGGGCGAGCTCGTCGGCGCCGCTGGCGGTGGTCCTGCTGGCGGCGACCGGCTGTACGAGCACGCCGGACACCGAGGCGGAGCCGACCGATGCGTCCTCCGCGTCCAGGGCGCCCTCCGCGTCCGTGGCCCGGGTGTGCGCCAAGCCCGCGGCCGGGCCGGCGAAAGCGCCGGCGGGCGCGGTGACCGTCGACCCCGGGGTGGTCGGTGACCTGGCCGAGAAGACCAAGAGCAGCCCCCCGGGCACCACCTTCTGGCTTCGACCGGGCAAGCACAGGCTCGAGCCGGACCGCTACGCCCAGGTCATCACCAAGAAGGGGAACCGCTACCTCGGCGCGCCGGGCGCGGTGCTCGACGGCGGGAAGAAGAACAATTACGCATTCAGCGGTACCGCCCCCGACGTCACCATCCGCTACCTGACCGTGCAGCGTTTTGTCGCGCCGCCCGATGAGGGGGTGGTCAACCATGACATGGCCGACGGGTGGGTGATCGAGCACGCGAAGATCCAGTACAACTCCGGCGGCGGGCTGATGGGCGGTGCCCGCCAGCAGGTCCGCGCCAGCTGTCTGCGCAACAACGGACAGTACGGAATGAACGCGTACAAGACCGGCGACTCCATCCGCGACCTGGTGGTCGAGGACAACGAGATCGTGGGCAACAACACCGACGACTGGGAGCGGAAGAAGCCGGGCTGCGGCTGCACCGGAGGCATCAAGTTCTGGGCCGTCAACGGCGCCGAGATACGCGGCAACTGGGTGCACGACAACCGCGGGGCCGGGTTGTGGGCGGACAACAACAACAACGACTTCCTCATCGAGGACAACCTGCTCGAAGCCAACGCCGGTGCCGCGCTGATGTACGAGACCAGCTACAACGCGGTCATCCGGAAGAACACGATCCGGCGGAACAACTGGGTCGAGGGCCGCAAGTACGCAGAGCGCGGCGACAACTTCCCGTACGCGACCATCTACGTGTCCGAGGCCGGCGGCGAACCACGGATCCGCGCGCGCACGGACAAGATCGAGATCTACCGGAACGTGCTGGAGAACAACTGGAACGGGATCACCCTGTGGGAGAACGCCGACCGGTTCTGCAACAGCCCGGCCAACACCTCGACCGGTTACTGCACATTGCTGGTGAAGGACACCAAGCGCTGTGCGAAGCCGGCGATCGCCACCGCGCCGCTCTACGCCGACTGCCGGTGGAAGACCCAGCGGGTGGACATCCACGACAACCAGTTCCTGCTGGACACGTCCGTCGTCAAGTGCACGGACACATGCGCCCGGATGGCGGTCCTCTCCAACTACGGCACCTATCCGGACTGGTCGCCGTACAAGGGCAAGCGGGTGGCCGAGGCGATCACCCACAAGCAGCACAACCGCTGGCACGACAACGTCTACCGCGGACCGTGGAACTTCACGCCGGTCGACACGGACCAGAAGCTCGACTCCGGGCAGTGGCAGGGCACACCGTACCGGCAGGACGCGGGCAGCACCTTCGCCCCACGGGCCGGTGGTTGATGTGGACGGGAACGTGAAGCACGGCGTCCTGCCGGTCGGACCGGAAACGGCGCGCACACAGCCCGGCGCCGAACCGCGCCCTGCCGGCACACCGAAGGCCGTCGGGATCGTCTGGGCGCTACTGGGCCTCAACACGCTCGGATCCGCCGGGGCCAAGACCATCGTCACGCTGCCCCGCTCCCTCATCCAGATGGTCACCATGGGCGCGCTGGTCGCCGCGTTCTCACTGGCGCTCGCGCTCAATCTCCGGCTGCGCATCCGGGCCGGCGCCTTCCTGTTCCTGCTCACCCTGCTGCTGGTGCCGAGCATGATCTCCAGCGCGAACCTGGAGGTCGGGTACGGCGCGCTGTTCCGCTGCGCCCGCCTTGCTCTCTTCGTCGGCACGCTGTGGCTGCTCAGCCGATGGTGGGACGGCAGCCTGACGTTCGTCCGGCACCACATCCGGATGTACTTCGTGGTGCTCATGACGGCGGCCGCCGGCCTGGTCATCTCACCGGGCGCGGCCCTGCCCGAGACCTACGGGGGCCGGCTTGTCGGCGCGTTGTGGCCGCTCACCCCGCCGCAGATCGGACAGTACGCCGCAGTGATCATCGGGCTCACTGTGCTGCTCGTGCTGGGTCGCAGGACCACCGGGGGCAGCGCGGCCATGGTCATCGTGCCGTCACTCGTCCTGCTCGCGCTGACCCACACCCGCACGGCCACGGTCGGCATGCTCATCGGCCTTGTGCTGGCGATCGGTTCGCTCGTCCTGACCAGCGCCGCCGCGCGCCGGTTCTTCGCCTGGGCGGTGCTGGTGTCCACGGTGGCAGTGGTGGGGTTCGCCTCCGCGCTCCAGGCGTGGTTCCTGCGCGGACAGAGCAAGGAGTACTTCACCAGCCTCACCGGCCGGGCCAAGGTCTGGGACGCCCTGCTGGCAGCGCCCCGGTCGACCGCGGAGCAGGTGTTCGGCATGGGCCTGGGCGACAAGTCGTTCGGCGGGCTGCCGATCGACAACAGTTGGCTGGCCGTCTACAACGAGCAGGGTCTGATCGGCGTCACCCTCGTCGCGGCGATCCTCGTCATCCTTGCCGGCGTCGCCCTGCTGCGACCACCGTCGCTGCCGAGGGCCTGCGCGATCTTCCTGATCAGCTATGTCGCGATCTCGTCCTACACCGAGGCCGGCCTCGGCGACGCCTCGCCGTATCTGCTGCATCTGGCCCTGGCCGCCTCGCTGCTCGCGACACCTGCCGCGGCCACGCCCCTCGCGACGCCCGGCCACCTCAGGACGGCCACGCCCGTCACCGCGCCCGCAGCCCGTCAACGACGTATCCCGCGATGGGCCCGGAGGTGACCTTGAGCATGCATGTCCTCGTGGTGCACAACCACTACTCCTCGGCGCAGCCGAGCGGGGAGAACAGGGTCGTCGACCAGGAAGTGCGGCTGCTGCGTGCGGCCGGCCACCGGGTCGAGGTGTTCGAACGGCGCAGCGACGACATCGCCGGCCGGTCCCTCCCCGGCAAGGCCGCGGTGCCGCTCCTTGTGCCGTGGAACCCGGCGGTCCGCGCGGAGCTCGCCGCCCGGCTGCGCACCTCACGCCCTGACGTGGTGCACATCCACAACGTCTTCCCGCTCCTGTCGCCCGCGGTCCTTGCCGCCTGTGCCGACGCCGGCGTGCCCGCCGTCGCCACGCTGCACAACTACACCCAGGTCTGCCCGCCCGGCACGCTGCACAGGGATGGCCGGCCGTGCACCGACTGCGTCGGGTCGAAGGCGTCGCTGCCCGCCGTCCGGCACGGCTGTTACCGGAACTCCCGCCTCGCGACGGTGCCGCTCGCGATCAGCCTGACGGTCAACCGGCGGCGGTGGTGGTCCGGCGTGGAGCGGTTCCTGTGCATCTCCGCGGCGCAACGCGACGTCCTGGTCCGGGCCGGCATGCCGGCCGAGCGGCTGACGGTGAAGCACAACTTCGTACCAGAGCCGGGCGCCTGCCGAACGGGCGCCGGCGAGCATGTGCTCTTCCTCGGCCGACTCGCGGAGGCCAAAGGCATACGGCTGCTCATGGCCGCGTGGGACGACATCGCCGCGGACGGCGGTGTGGGCGTGCCTCTCGTGCTCGCCGGCGCGGGGCCACTGGAGCGAGAGGTGACCGCCTGGGCGGCGGGCCGGGACGACGTGCGCCACGTCGGCCTGCTCGACCCGGCTCAGTGCCGGCAGGCCGTCGCGCGGTCGGTCGCCGTGGTGGCTCCCTCGATGGTCCTGGAGACGTTCGGCCTGGTGGTCGCGGAGGCGATGGCGGCGGGGGTCCCGGCCGTCGCCGCCGGTCACGGCGGCTTCACCGAACTCGTCGAGGACGGGGTGACCGGGCTGCTGCACCGGCCGGGCGATCCCGCCTCGCTCGCGTCCTGCCTGCGCCGGGTCACGGCCGAGCCGGCCCGCAACCGGGAGATGGGACAGGCGGCCCGGCGCCGCTACGAGCAGAGTTTCAGCCCGGATGTCGGGCTGGAGCGCCTGGTGGATGAGTACCGCACCGCGATCGCGGGTCGGTCCGGCGGCGGGGACAGCCCGCCGCCGTTGGGGGACGGAAACACTGGCTCGCGGTGGGGGCACCCGCGCGAGCGGGATGGGGGCAGTAGATGACACGATGCCGACTCTGCGGCTCGGCGACGCTGGCGAGCGTCGTCGATCTGGGGGCGACCCCGCCGTGTGAGAGCTTTCTCGCCGCGGACCAACTGGACCAGCCAGAGCCGGCGTACCCGCTGCATCTGCGGGTCTGCACCAACTGCTGGCTCGCGCAGATCCCGCCGCTGATCACGCCGGAGGAGACGTTCAAGGAGTACGCGTACTTCTCCTCGTACTCGACCTCCTGGGTGGAGCACGCGCGCAGGTTCGTCGCCGACGCCGTACAGCGGCTTGCTCTCGGCCCCGACGCCTTCGTGGTCGAGGTCGCGAGCAACGACGGGTACCTGCTGAGGCACGTGGTGGACAGCGGGATCCGCTGCCTCGGCATCGAGCCGTCGGTGAACGTCGGCGCCGCGGCGCGGGATGCGGGTGTGCCCACACTCACGGAGTTCCTGGACCCGGACACCGGCTCGGCCGTCCGCGCCGAGCACGGCCCGGCGGACCTGGTCGTGGCCAACAACGTGTACGCGCACATCCCCGACGTGGTCGGGTTCACCCGGGGGCTGCGCTCCCTGGTCGCCGACGACGGCTGGGTCTCCATCGAGGTGCAGCACCTGCTGACCCTGATCGAGGACAACCAGTACGACACGATCTACCACGAGCACTTCCAGTACTACACGGTCGCGTCCGCGATCCGGGCCCTTGCGAGCGGCGGACTCACGCTCGTGGACGTCGAGTTGCTGCCCACGCACGGCGGCTCCATCCGGCTGTGGGCCCGGCCGGCCGAGGTGGCCGGCGAGCCGACGCAGCGGGTGGCCGATGTACTGGCCCGGGAGAAGGCCGCCGGGCTGCAGGAGCTGTCCGGGTACACCGAGTTCTCCGCCCGGGTGGCCAAGGTGCGCCGGGATCTGCTGCGGTTCCTCATCGAGGCGGCCGAGCGCGGCGAGACGGTCGTCGGCTACGGCGCCCCGGGCAAGGGCAACACCCTGCTCAACCACTGCGGCATCCGGCCCGACCTGCTCCCGTACACGGTCGACCGCAACCCCTACAAGCACGGCAGGTTCACCCCGGGCACCCGCATCCCGATCCTGCCGCCCGAGCAGATAGCCGCCGACAGACCGGACTACGTCCTCGTCCTCCCGTGGAACCTGCGGGCCGAGCTGGTCGAGCAGCTGTCCTTCGTCCACGACTGGGGCGGCCGACTTGTCTTTCCCATACCGGAACTGAGCATTGTCGAGGTCAAGTCATGAAGGTCGTACTGTTCTGCGGCGGCTATGGGCTGCGCATGCGCAACGGAACCTCCGACGACATGCCCAAGCCGATGGCGATGGTCGGCCCGCGGCCGCTGATCTGGCACGTCATGCGCTATTACGCGTACTACGGGCACACGGAGTTCATCCTGTGCCTCGGGTACGGGGCGCACCACATCAAGGACTTCTTCCTCAACTACGAGGAGACGGTGTCCAACGACTTCGTGCTGCGGGGCGGGCGGACCGAGCTGCTGTCCGCCGACATCGCCGACTGGACGATCACGTTCGCGCAGACCGGCATCGAGTCGCCGATCGGGGAGCGGCTGCGCCGGGTGCGGGACCACCTGGACGGCGACGAGATGTTCCTCGCCAACTACGCCGACGTGCTCACCGACGCCCCGCTGCCGGAGATGATCGACCGGTTCGCCCAGCGGGACGCCGGTGCGTCGATGATGGTGGTGCCGCCGCAGTCCTCGTTCCACTGCGTGGACCTGGGCGAGGACGGCCTGGTGGGGGGCATCACCGCGGTGAGCGAGCTGCCGCTGTGGGAGAACGGCGGCTACTTCGTGCTCCGCCAGGAGGTCTTCGACCACATCCCGGAGAACGGGGACCTGGTGGCCGACGGATGCGCCCAACTCGCCAAGCGCGGCCGGTTGGTGGCGCACCAGCACCGCGGCTTCTGGAAGCCGACCGACACCGTGAAGGAGCGGGCGGCGCTCGACGCCGCCTACGCCCGGGGCGACCGCCCGTGGGCCGTGTGGGAACGCGACGGCGCAGGGGCTGCTCTCCAGGGTGCCACCGGCAGCGGCAACGGCTCCGGAGCGAGAGCGTGATCCGGCTCGGGGCCGGGCGCCTGGACCGGATCGTGGCGGTGGGCGCGCACTGCGACGACATCGCCATCGGCGCCGGCGGCACCCTGCTGACGCTGTGCCGCGCGCGGCCGGGTGTACGTGTCGACGCACTGGTGCTCTCCGGCGGCGGCAGCGAGCGCGAGCAGGAGGAGGCGGCCGCGCTCACCGCCTTCTGCCCGGGCGCCGACCTGCGGCTGACCGTGCACAAGCTGCCGGACGGGCGGCTGCCCGCGCACTGGGAGGAGGCCAAGTCCGCCGTCGAGGAGCTGCGCGAGCGGACCGACCCGGATCTGGTCCTCGCCCCGCGTACCGATGACGCGCACCAGGACCACCGCGGCCTGGCGCAACTGATACCGACCGCGTTCCGCGACCACCTGGTCCTCGGCTACGAGATCGTCAAGTGGGACGGCGATCTCGGCCGTCCGGCGGCGTACCAGCCGCTGTCGCCTCAGATCGCCGAACAGAAGGTGCACCTGCTGCAGGAGCACTACCCCTCGCAGCGGCACCGTCCCTGGTACGACCGGGAGGCCTTCCTCGGCCTTGCGCGGATCCGCGGCATCGAATGCCACGAGCGCTACGCCGAGGCGTTCGCAGTCACCAAACTCACGCTCAACCTGGGGGATTGAACCTTGCGCGTACTGCTGACCGGACACCAGGGCTACCTGGGCACCGTCATGGCCCCGGTCCTCACGGCCGCCGGACACGAAGTCGTCGGCCTTGACGCCGGCCTGTTCGCCGACTGCGTCCTCGGCCCGACGCCCGCGGACCCGCAGGGGCATCGGGTGGACCTGCGCGACGTCACGGCCGACCACGTGGCCGGGGTGGACGCCGTGATCCACCTGGCCGCGCTGTCCAACGACCCGCTGGGATCGCTGGCGCCGGACCTCACCTACGACATCAACCACCACGCGTCCGTACGCCTTGCCCGGCTGGCCCGCGACGCAGGAGTGCGGCGCTTCCTGTACGCGTCGACCTGCTCGGTGTACGGCGCCGCGGGCGGCGACGACCTGGTGGGCGAGGACGCACCGCTGCGCCCGGTGACGCCGTACGCCGAGTCCAAGGTGCGGGTGGAGGACGACCTGCACGCGCTGGCCGACGGCGACTTCACGCCCGTGTTCATGCGCAACGCCACCGCCTTCGGCTACTCGCCCCGGCTGCGCGCCGACATCGTGCTGAACAACCTGGTGGGCCACGCGCTCCTGTCCGGCGAGGTGCTGGTGCTCTCCGACGGCACCCCCTGGCGCCCGCTGGTGCACGCCGCCGACATCGCCCGGGCCTTCGCGGCCGCGCTGGTGGCGCCGCGCGAAGCGGTGCACGACCGGGCGTTCAACATCGGCAGCGAGATCAACAACGTCACGGTCGCCGAGATCGCCGAGCAGGTCGCCGAGGCGGTGTCCGGCGCGAAGGTGGTGATCACCGGGGAGCACGGTGCCGATCCACGGTCGTACCGGGTGGACTTCTCCCGGTTCCGCGCCGCGATACCCGGCTTCGACTGCGAGTGGACGGTGAAGCAGGGCGCGCTCGAACTCGCCGACCTCTACGGGAAGTTCGGCCTGACCCGTGAGGACTTCGAGCGACGCTTCACCCGCCTCGCCGTGCTGCGCGCGGCGTCCGACGCAGGCACCGTCGACGAGACCCTGCGGTGGCGCCGATGACCGCGGCCGGCGACCAGCCGGTGACCACGCCCGGCGAAGAGATGTACGCGCTGGTGGAACGGCTGTACCCGCTGTGCCGGAGCATCACCGGCGACGGTGTGCGCGCCACCCTGCAGATCGTCGGCGAGTACATCCCGCTGCAGGTGCACGAGGTACCGACCGGGACCCAGGTGCTCGACTGGACGGTGCCGCAGGAGTGGAACATCCGGGACGCGTACATCGCCGACACTGCCGGCAACCGGGTCGTCGACTTCGCCGACTCCAGCCTGCACGTGCTCGGCTACAGCGTGCCGGTGTCCGCGACCATGCCGCTCGCCGAGCTGCGTGAACACCTGCACACCCTTCCGGAACACCCGAACTGGGTGCCGTACCGCACCAGTTACTACAAACCGGAATGGGGGTTCTGCCTGGCCCAGGAGACGCTGGACGCGATGCCGGACGGCGAGTACGAGGTGCGCATCGACTCCGCCCTCGCCGACGGACACCTCACCTACGCCGAGCACGTGGTCCCCGGGCAGGTCCCCGACGAGGTGATCGTCTCCTGCCACGTCTGCCACCCGTCGCTGGCCAACGACAACCTGGCCGGCATCGCGGTGGCGACGTTCCTGGCCCGGGCGCTGGCCCGGCAAACGCCGTACTACACCTACCGGTTCATCTTCGCGCCCGGCACCATCGGGGCGATCACCTGGCTGGCCCGCAACAAGGAGCGGGTGATTGGGGTATCCCCTGCTCGAGCGGAGCCGAGAGCTCGGGGAAGGGTCAAGCACGGCCTGGTGCTGGCCTGCGCCGGCGACCCGGGCCAACTGACGTACAAGCAGAGCAGACGCGGCGACGCGGAGATCGACCGGGTAATGCGGCACGTGCTGGCCGCCTCCGAACGCCCGCACCACGTCACCGAGTTCACTCCGTACGGCTACGACGAGCGGCAGTTCTGCTCACCCGGGTTCGATCTCGGCGTGGGCTCGCTCACCCGGACCCCGTACGCCGGCTATCCCGAGTACCACACCTCGGCGGACAACCTGGACTTCGTCTCCCCGGAAGCGATGGCGGACACCCTCGCCGTCTGCCGCGAGGCATTCGCCGTCCTCGACCGCAACCGGCGGTACCTCAACCTCAGCCCCTACGGCGAACCACAGCTGGGCCGACGCGGGTTGTACGACGCGCTCGGCGGCCGCAGCGACACCAAGCAGGCCCAGATGGCCATGCTCTGGGTGCTCAACCTCTCCGACGGCGAGCACAGTCTGCTGGACGTCGCCGAGCGGTCCGGGCTGCCGTTCGACACCGTCGCCGCCGCGGCCGGAGCCCTGCACGGCGCCGGGCTGATCAAGGCATGACGGCAGTGACGACCGAGGGGGAGGGGACGAGTCCGAAGGCGGCGAACGCCAGGCGGGCCGTCGTCGGGCGGCTGTCCTGGGGACTGGCCGACCAAGCGGCCTCCAGCATGGGCAACTTCGTGGTGGGCATCTACGTGGCCCGCTCGCTGGGCGTGACCGCGTTCGGCGTGTTCAGCCTTGCCTGGGTGACCTACGGCGTGGTGCTCAACGTCTCCCGCGGACTGGCCACCGACCCGCTCATGGTGCGCTTCAGCGGCGTGTCGGACGCGGCCTGGCGCGGGGCGGTGGCCCGGTCGTCGGGTGCTGCGCTCGGCGTCGGCGCCGCCCTCGGCGCGGGGTCTCTGGTGGTCGGCCTTGCTCTCGGCGGCCGTGCGGGGCCCGCGTTCGCCTGCCTCGGCGTCGTCCTGCCGGGGCTGCTGCTGCAGGACGCGTGGCGGTTCGCGTTCTTCGCCGCCGGCGCCGGGCGGAAGGCGTTCGTCAACGACCTCGTCTGGGGCGTCGCGCTCGTCCCCGCCCTGGTGGTGGCGGCCCACGTGGGCAGCGTGGCCGCTTTCGTGCTCGCCTGGGGCGGATCCGCCGCGGTGGCCGCCGTGTGCGGCTGCTTCCAGTCCGGCGTCCGGCCCCGTCTGACCGGAGCCCGCGAGTGGCTTCGCGCGCACCGCGACCTCGGCTACCGGTACCTGGTCGAGAACGTCAGCAACAGCGGCGCGGGCCAGCTGCGAGCGTATGGGCTCGGCGCGATCGTCGGCATCAGCGCGGTGGGGGTGGTCCGGGGCGCCGAACTCCTGCTCGGCCCGTTCACGGCAGTGCTGATGGGGCTGTCTCTGGTCACCGTCGCGGAGGCGGCACGGGTACTGCGGCGGGCCCCGCAGCGGCTGGGGAAGTTCTGCCTCCTCCTTGGCGGCGGACAGGCCGTCGCCGCGCTGCTCTGGGGCGGGGCGCTGCTGCTGGTGCCGGACCGGGGCGGCGAGTTCGTACTCGGCGGCGTGTGGAGCGCTGCCTCGGACCTCGTCGTGCCGGTCACGCTCGGCGTCGCGGGTGCCGGCCTCGGCACCGGCGCGGCGGCCGGGCTGCGCGCGCTCGGCGCGGCTCGGCGCAGCCTGCGCAGCCAGCTGATCGCCTCCGCCTGTTACGTCATCGGCGGGCTCGGCGGCGCGGCCGCGGCCGGCACGGCCGGCTCGGCCTGGGGCGTCGCCGCCGCCACCGTCTGCGGCTCGGCCGCGTGGTGGCTGCAGCTGCGCTCCGCCCTGCGCGAGCGCCCCAAGAACCCCATCCCCGAAGTGAGGACGTCATGACCGCCCATCCCCGGCTGAGCATCGGCCTGCCCGTGTACAACGGCGAGGAGTACCTCGCCGAGGCGCTCGACGCCCTGCTCGGCCAGACCTACGAGGACTTCGAGCTGGTCATCTCCGACAACGCCTCGGCCGACGGAACCCAGGACATCTGCCGCAAGTACGCCGCGCAGGACTCCCGCATCCGGTACATCCGGCTGCCCCGGAACATCGGCGCCGCACCGAACCACAACTACGTGTTCACCGAGTGCCGCGGCGAACTGTTCAAGTGGGCCTCGCACGACGACCTTTACGCCCGCGACCTGCTGCGGCGCTGCGTGGAGGCGCTGGATGAGCGGCCCGAGGTGATCCTCGCGCACGCCGACCAGGCGGTCATCGACGAGGACGGCCAGGTGAAGGTCCCGTACGAGTACACGCTCGCCACCGCCTCGCCGCATGCACCGGAGCGCTTCCGCAGCATGCTGTTCGAGCCCGGCGGCGACGACTTCTACGGGGTGATGCGGGCCGAGGTGCTGCGCCGGGTGAAGCCGCACGACAGCTACCACCACGCGGACCGCACGTTCGTCGCCGAGATCGGCCTGCACGGGCCCTTCCACCAGGTGCCGGAGCTGCTCTACTTCCGCCGCGACCACCCCACCCGCGCCGAGCGGGCGAATCCCGGCAAGCGCTCCCGGTGCGTCAACCTGGACCCGCGCCGGGCGGGCCCGCTGCACCCGACGCCCCGGCTGCTCGCCGAGTACGTCTGGGGCTTCGTCTCGGCGATCCGGCGGGCGCCGTTGTCCGCGGCCGACCGGCGCGCGTGCTACCGCCACCTGGCCGCCTGGATGACCAGCCGGGCCCGGCCGGGCGCCGGCGAGCGGGTCGAGGACCGCGCCCCGGTCGACCCGGCCAAGCTCACCGTCTCCGTCGACGCCCTCGTCGCCGGACGTGAGGGTCGTGCAGGACGTGCAGATCGTGCAGGGAGGCAGACATGACCTCCGCGGGTGAAACCCCGGTGCGCGTCGGGGTGTTCGGCCTGCTCGGCTCCGGCAACCTCGGCAACGACGGGTCGCTCGAGGCCGTGCTCGGCTACCTCCGCGCCGAGCACCCGGAGGCGGTCGTGGACGCGCTGTGCGGCGGACCCGAGGTCGTCACGGCCCGGTACGGGATCCCCGCGACGCGGCTGCACTGGTACCGCGGGGAGTACCGGACCGCGTCGCGCGCGGGCGCGGTCGCGGCGAAGGGTCTGGGCAAACTCGTCGACACCGTCCGCACCGCCGCCTGGGTGCGCCGGCACGACGTGGTGATCGTGCCGGGCATGGGTGTCCTGGAGGCCACGCTGCCGCTGCGGCCGTGGGGATTCCCGTACTCGCTGTTCCTGCTCTGCGCGAGCGGCCGACTGCTACGGAGCCGGGTCGCGCTGGTCGGCGTCGGCGCCGCCCCGATCGGCAACCGGCCGACCCGCACCCTGGTGCGCTGGTCGGCACGTCTGGCCACGTACCGGTCGTACCGGGACGCCCTGTCCCGCGACGCGATGCGGGCGATGGGCGTGGACACCGCGAGCGACGAGGTCTACCCGGACCTCGCCTTCGCCCTGCCGGCGCCGCCGGCGAGCGCGCCCTCGGGTCCGCCGTGCCCGCCGGGCCAAGTCTGCGTCGGCGTCATGGACTTCCACGGCGGCAACGACGACCGCGCCCGGGCCGAGGAGATCCACCGGCGCTACCTCGACGGGACGACCCGCTTCGTCCGCGCGCTGGTCGAGGACGGCAGGCCGGTCCGGCTGCTCACCGGCGACGCGTGCGACGCGCCGGTGGTCGCCGCGATCCTCGACGCGGTGGACTCGCCGCTGGTCACCGCTGCCGAGGCGGCCTCGCTGGCCGACCTGATGCAGGAGACGGCGGCTGCCGACACCGTGGTGGCGACCCGCTACCACAACCTGGTCTGCGCCCTGAAGGCCGGCACACCGACGCTCGCTCTCAGCTATGCGGCGAAGAGCGACGCACTCATGGACCGGATGGGGCTTGCCGCGTACTGTCACCCGGCTCGCGAGGTCGACGCCGACCGGCTGCTCGAGCAGTTCCGGGCGCTGGAGCAGCGATCGGCTCAGCTGCGGCAGACCCTCGCCGAGCGGAACCTGGCCACCGCCCAGCAACTCAAGCACCAGTTCACCGCCTTGACCGCGGCCCTGTTCCCGGCGACCGACCACACCCACGCCCACGCCATGCGGGAGGCCCCATGAAAGCGACCGAAGTCCCGGAGATCGCCGGCGCGTACCTGTTCGAGCCGACGCCGTACGCCGACGAGCGCGGCTTCTTCTGCCGCACCTTCGACGCCGACGTGGTCCGCTCGGTGGGCATCGACCCGAACGCCTTCGTCCAGGACAGCCTGTCCCGCTCGGTCCAGGGTGTGCTGCGCGGCCTGCACCTGCGCTCCGGCGCCGGCGAGGCCAAGCTGGTGCGGTGCTCGTACGGGAGCATCTTCGACGTCGTCGTGGACCTGCGGCCGGACTCGCCGACCTACCTGGGCCGGGCCTTCTTCGAGCTGTCCGGCGAGACGCAGACGACCCTGTACATCCCGGCGGGGTGCGCGCACGGCTTCCAGGCGCTGACCAAAACCGCCGACACCTCGTACCGGATCGACCGCCCGCACGATCCGGCCGAGGACGTGACGATCGCCTTCGACGACCCGGAGCTCGCCATTCCCTGGCCGCTGCCGGCCACATCCATGTCCAAGCGGGACCAGGAGGCGCCGAGCCTCGCCGAAGTCCTGAAGCACAGAGAGAAGTGAGGGTGGGCGTGGACACCGAACACACCGAAGCCACCGAGCACACCGAACGCACGGAAGAGACCGAGGAGACCGAGGAGTTCCCCCTGCCCCGGTCGCGGGCAGCGAACGAGCGGCTGCACGCCATGATCCCCGGGGGCGCGCACACCTACGCCAAGGGCGACGACCAGTACCCGGAGAACCTGGCCCCGGTCATCAGCCACGGCCGCGGTGCTCATGTGTGGGACATCGACGGCAACCGCTACGTCGAGTACGGCTCCGGCCTGCGGTCGGTCAGCCTCGGCCACGCCCACCCACGCGTGATCGAGGCGGTGCGGCGGGAACTCGACCGCGGCAGCAACTTCGTCCGGCCGTCCATCGTGGAGGTCGAAGCCGCGGAACGCTTCCTGGCCACGGTGCCGACCGCCGAGATGGTGAAGTTCGCGAAGAACGGCTCCGACGCCACCACCGCCGCGGTGCGCCTCGCCCGCGCCGCCACCGGGCGCCCGCGGGTGGCCATCTGCGCCGACCATCCGTTCTTTTCCGTCGACGACTGGTTCATCGGCACCACGCCGATGTCCGCGGGCATTCCGGCGGCGACCAACGAGCTCACCGTGGCGTTCCCGTACGGGGACCTGGCCGCCACGGAGGAGCTGCTGACCCGCTACCAGGACGAGGTCGCCTGCCTGATCCTCGAACCCGCCACCCACACCGAGCCGCCGCCCGGATATCTCGCCCGCCTGCGGGAGCTGGCCGACCGGCACGGCTGCATACTGATCTTCGATGAGATGATCACCGGCCTTCGCTGGTCCGAGGCGGGCGCCCAGGGCCTGTACGGCGTCGTCCCCGACCTCTCCACGTTCGGCAAGGCGCTGGGCAACGGGTTCGCGGTCTCCGCGCTGGCCGGGCGCCGCGATCTGATGGAGCGGGGCGGGCTGCGTCACTCCGGCGACCGGGTCTTCCTGCTGTCCACCACGCACGGCGCGGAAACGCACTCGCTGGCCGCCGCGATGGCCGTGCAGACCACCTACGTCGAGGAGGGCGTCACCGCGCGGCTGCACGCCCTCGGCGAGCGGCTGGCCGCCGGTGTCCGCGACGCCGCGGCCGCCATGGGCGTCGGCGACCACGTCGTCGTCCGGGGCCGGGCCAGCAACCTGGTTTTCGCCACCCTCGACGAGAACTGGCAGCCGTCGCAGCAGTACCGCACCCTGTTCCTGCGCCGGCTCCTCGCGGGCGGAGTGCTGGCCCCGTCGTTCGTGGTGAGCAGCGCGCTCAGCGACGCTGACATCGATCACACCGTCGACGTTGTGGCCCAGGCATGTGCGGTGTACCGGAAGGCACTGGACGCCGCTGACCCCACCCCCTGGCTGGCCGGGCGACCGGTGAAGCCCGTATTCCGCCGCTTGGCGTGACCTGACGTGACGTAACGTCAGCGATGCTCCCGCCGACCGGCGTCGGCCATCCGATCGGCCATCCGATCAACCAGCCGGTCAGCCATCCGGTCGACCAGCCACGCGGTCGCCGGTATCACCGCCAGCGCGGTGCACCAGCCGCCGAGGACGTCGGTCGGGTAGTGCGCGCTCAGGGCGACCTGCGCCCAGCCCATGGCGGCGCCGGCGACCAGCGCCGCGGCGAGCACGAGTGACGTGCCGGCCGTCCTGCCGAGGCCGAGCCGGCCGGTCGCGAGCAGCGCCACCACGAGGGCGAACGCGGTGAGGAAAGCGGTGTGCCCGCTCGGGTAGGACAGATTGCCCTCGCCGTGGATGGTGCGTCCCACCAGGGGCTTGAGCAGCGTCGTCGTCGCCACGGTCATGCCGGCACCGGCGACGATGAGCACCGCCGCGCGAGGCCACCGAAGCAGCAGGCAGCCCGTCACGGTGGCCACGACCAGCACCGCCGCTCCTGCGGGCTCCCCCAGGAAGTCCGTGGCCAGAGCGACGTTCCGCCACGGCGGCCGCACACTGTCCGCCGTCGGCTGGATGATCCACCTGTCCAGTCTGCCGGGCTCGCTGTGGCCGGCGTACAGGACCCCGAGCACGACGACCACCAGCGCGGCGAGGGCCGCAATCAGCCAGAGCCACACGCGCAGCAATGGGGGCAGCACCGCGGGCGCCGACCGGCCGGTCACACGCCCACCGCGTCCGGTCGACATGCGGTCCCGGCGGAAGCCCGCACTTCATCACCGAACTCGACCGCGCCGCGACCCTCTACTTGGTGGCGGTCGAGCCGAACACCCCTCTCATGACCGTCAGATGTACGGGCTGGGCTGCGTACGGCTGGGCCGAGCCAGATGGCGAACACGTCAAGCGCGAACTGGGCTGGGCCGACTTCCAGGCCCGCTCCGGCCAAGCGGTCCAACGCCACTGACGCCGGTCGCCGTGGCCTTCGGCTTCTGCCGACGCCAACTCCCCACCAACGAGCCCCCCTTCGTGTCTGACTTGCCCCACGCGGGAGCCAATCAGTCGCTCCTTGCCACCCTAACCAACCATGCGGTCGCGGCACGCCGCCGTCGGAAAGTCCGCCTGTCACCACTCAGTGCAGGCGGCGCCGGCCACAGCGGAGAGCGCGCCGGCGCAGTGGGCCGGGGCGCGGGCGACGGAGTCCGAGGTGCTTGCCGGCCGAGACTCCCGTGCCGGCCACCAAGGATCGACAAGCAGCCTTACTGGGAAGGCGCATATCGGGCGCGAGACCCCGGCGCCGTGTACCGGCCTCCACTGCCGCGTGCCAAGTTCGCCGTCCCACTGCGCGTCCGCATCCGCGGTCATATGCTCTTGGGTATTGAGGGTGGAGACGAGCCGGGGGGGGCATGTCTGGTGAGCCCAGCAAGGCAGGGAACGTCAGTATTGAAGTCGGGGGTCAAGCGGTTCTTGGGACGTGCGGGATTCGACATCGTGCGCACCAACAACAACCGGGGTGGAGTGGACGACTTCATCCCGTTCGAGGCAACGATGCGGGCTGCTCGGGCAGCCGATCTGTCGGTCGGTGACTACATCGACGAGGTCATGAACGGGACGCCTGGCGCCACCCAGTTCACCATCGATGAACTACGCGATCTCGGCGTCTTCACCGCCCACCTGGACACGGTGCTGGAGATCGGCCCCGGGTCCGGACGGTACCTGGAGAAGACGCTGAAGGAGTGTTCACCAGGCCGCTACGAGATCTACGAGACGGCAGCGCCCTGGTCCAACTACCTGGTGGACACCTTCGGCGTGGTCGCCCGACCGACCGCAGGAAGCAGTCTCGCCTCGACACCCGACGGCAGCGTCGACCTCGTTCAGGCCCATAAGGTCTTCAACACCGTGACCTTCCTCTTCGCCTCCCGCTACTTCTTCGAGATGGCACGTGTGACGCGACCCGGTGGCCGGATCGTCTTTGACGTGATGACAGAGACCTGCCTGGATCCGGCCACGGTGCGTACCTGGGCAACGCAGGGCGGCGCGGGGCACGGCTCCTACCCAGCCGCCATGCCTCGCCAGACATGCGTGGACCTCTTCGCGACCCTCGACTGCAGCCTGGAGGCCAGCTTCCTGGCCCCCATGGGCGTCGCCTCCACTGAGGTGCTTGTCTTCGGAAAGAAGGCTTGACCCGTAGAGGCCGTCCGCGTATCGACAAGGTCGTGTGACTGCCTCGCGCGCAGGTTCGGCAAAGCGGCGGACGGACCGGAGCGCGTGCGGTGCCGAGCTGGCCGAGGCCGCCCCGGCCGCGTTCCTGCGGCACTTCGCCGGTGACGACGACTACGACCCACGGGGAGAGTTGCAGCAGCAATCGGGCCAAGATCCGGGACCATACCCGGACCTCGACCCGCCACCCCTGTAGTGCCTTGCTGAGCGCAAGGCTTCAACCATCACTACCGGCCCGACGCGCTCGTGACCGTCCCGGACCGCCTCACCCCGGAGCCCCGGGCAGTGATATGGACGCCTCAGACGGATACGCGGGTGGGGTCCGTGGCGTGTTCTACGTCCTGAGCCATGCGCCACAGCGCGGCCGAGAGCCAGATCAGGATGCCGCCGACCAGGACGTGCAGCCCGCTCGTGAACAGGGAGTCGGGCAGCGCCGTGAGGAAGGCGAACAGAGGCACGACAACGGCGTAGCCCCATACCGGAATCCTCGGGAACACCCGCGCGCGGATCATCGCCGTGCCGAACAGAGCGCAGCCCACGGCGAAGACGGCCGCGGAACCGATGAGGGCAGGGATCGTCGGGCCGGTCAGCGCGTCGTCGATGACGTCGTCGTCGAAGTAGAACAGCACCAGGTTCGAGGCGAACGCGGCACAGCCGAACAGGCCGAGACCGATGAGGTTCACGGTGTGCGCGATCTCTCCGAAGCGGCCGGTGGCCGGGCTCTGCCACCGCTGCAGCGCGGTGAGCAGCGGCAGAGCGAACGCCGGGGAGAGGGCGAGCGGGATGCTGGTCGCAGCGGTCTCCCCGGTGAACGCCTCGACCATCGCGGGCAGAGCGATCAGCAGGCCGGACAGTGCGCCGCACAGGGCTCCGTACAGGGCGCCGGCCCGAAACGTCGATGTCGATGAGGTGATGGGCGAGGACATGAGGCCACTCCGATTGCTCCGGGATTGATCTGACAGTGGGTCAAGGCCGTAACCGTAGAGAGCGGCCGCTCAGCGGCAGGAGGTGAAGTACGGGTACATCCGAGGCCGGAAGTCACCATCTCCCGTGCGGCTCCGGCCGTTCGGCACGTGTCGTTCGGCTCGAGCCGCCCGGAGTTTCCGCGCCGATGTCCCACAGCCGTCGTGTTCGGCTTAGCCTGGCGACAGCGGGTGAGGGGGTGCGCATGGCGGCGTATGGGCCCGTGCGGTGGGTGGCGCCACTGCTGTACGGCGCGGTGCTCGCGGGCGGTCTGTACTACGCGGCGGCCGGCCTGGGGGACGGCCCCGGGCCGTCTGTCCGGCAAACGGTCGGCTTCGTCGCCACGATCGGGGCGCTGTTCGCCCTGGAAGCGGCGGGAGGCCGCAGGCCCGCGGCCCGGGTGCCGCTGCTGCTGGCTCGCTGCGCTCTGACCGGCGCGGCGGTGCTCCTCGACGCCTCGGGCCTGTCCCAAGTGCTGGTCGTGCTGCTGCCGTTCACCGCCTACTTCGCCTTCGGCCGCCGATGCGCGCTCGCGCTGGGCGCGCTCTGCCTGGCGGGGCTACTCACCTCGTACGTGCTGACCGCTCCCGGCTGGTACCGCGACCTGGAGCACGTCTCCGACCTGCTGATGCTCGCCGTCGGCCTGGTGCTGGCGCTCTCGATGGCCGCCGTGGCCGTCGGCGAACAACGCGCCCGGCGCGAACTGGAAGAGCACGCCGCGCGCGTGGCCGAACTGTCGGCCACCACCGAACGCAACCGGCTGGCGCGGGACATCCACGACAGCCTCGGCCACCATCTCACCGCGATGTCCGTGCAGTTGGAGATGGCCTCGGACTTCCGGGCCCTGGACCCCGGCGCGGCCCAGCAGGCGCTGAACGAGGCGAGGCACTCGGTGAAGCTCGCGCTCGGCGACGTACGGCAGTCGGTCCGCGCACTGCGCGGCGAGGCGGTGCACCCCACGCTCTCGGCGGCGCTCGCCGGCCTGGCACACAGCGGCGGGGCACGGCCCGTGGTCACCGTCGAGGTGACGGGCGACGAGGACGGCTATGGCGCGGCCGAACTGACCGCCCTGTACCGGGCCGCGCAGGAGGGTGTGACCAACGCGCGCCGCCATGCGCGGGCCACGCGTGTGACGGTGGCGGTCCGCCTGGCCGAGGACAGTGCGCGGCTGATGGTGACCGATGACGGCCGGGGCTTCGCACCGGACACGGCCGTCACCGGGTTCGGGCTACTGGGGATGAGGGAACGGGTGCAACTGGTGGCGGGGAGCGTGGACATCGACAGCGGCCCGGATGCCGGCACCCGGCTGATGGTGACCGTTCCGCGCGGGAAGGGCGGGCAGAGATGAGCGTGGACGAGCAGGAACCGGCGCCGCCGGTACGGGTGCTGGTGGTGGACGACCAGAGGCTGATCCGGGACGGCATCGCCTCCCTGCTCTCCATCCGGCCGGGCATCGCCGTCGTCGGCACGGCCGTGGACGGCCGGGACGCCGTGGCGAAGACGCTGGAACTGGGCCCGGACGTCGTGCTCATGGATGTCCGGATGCCGGAGATGGACGGGGTCGAAGCGGTGGCCGTCCTGCGCGGGCGGGCGCCGGAGTGCAGGGTGGTGATGCTGACGACGTTCGACGACGAGGAGTACGTCGTGCAGGCGCTGCGGGCCGGTGCCCACGGCTACCTGCTGAAGGACCTGCCGGCCGAGGAACTCGCACACGCGGTCCGCCTGGCGCGCGCGGGCGTCACCCAGCTCGACTCGTCCGTCGCCCGCCACCTGACCGCCGCTCTGCCGACCCCACGCCCCACCGAGGCGCCCAGTGTCGTCCTGAGCCCACGCGAGACGGACATCCTGCGGCTCGTGGCGCAGGGCCACACCAACCGCGAGATCGCCACGCGGCTGTACCTCAGCGAGGGAACGGTCAAAAACCACGTCTCCCGCATCCTCACCCGCCTCGCCCTGCGCGACCGCACCCAGGCGGCACTCCGCGCCCGGGACCTCGGCCTGCTGTGAGCCCCGAAGCCGTGTGCGCAGCTCGGCGTCGCCGGACACGAGGGCTCCACCGTCATCGTCGGCCTCAACGGTCTGCGCGTGCTGCGCGAGGCCACCTGGACCAGTCCCGGAAAGGACACAGCGTGAGCAAGCGTTCCCGCCGTACTGCCGCTGCCGCCTCCGCCCCGTCCGCGGGGGCGGCGCGGTGCACGGTCACCGTGTGCCGGGGGTGCTGCTGCGGCACGCCGAAGATCCCCGGCTTCGACCACGCGGCTCAGCTGCGCGGCCTGCGCCGGGCCCTCGACGGCACCGCGGCCGTCCGCGTCACCGACTGCCTGGACGCCTGCGAGCACGCCAACGTCGTCGTCGTGCAGCCCTCGTCCGCCGGCCGCGCGGCGGGCGGCCGGCCCGTGTGGCTCGGCTTGGTCAACGACGCCGATGCCGCCGTCGACATCACCGCCTGGGTCGAGCAGGGCGGGCCCGGGCTCGCCACCCCGCCCGGCATCCTCGACCTGTACGGCTTCACTCCCTCCCGCCGCGTGCGGGGGCAGGTGGAGAGCTGACGCATGAGACCCTGGGGAAGAGGCTCACAGGGCCTGCGGACGCCGCCATGCCTGGATACCTTCGGGCGCGGCCGGGTGTCGTTCGAGCCCCACCGCCGACAACTCGGCGGCCAGCGTCTCGTCGGAGACGACATGGCAGTCGAACCCTGCGGCCTCTTCCCGGATCAGTTCGTCGCCGCGCCAGGTCCGGTAGGTCATCACCCAGCGGATCAAGTCCTCATCCACGGCGTCTGCCCGCGCGAGGGTGTCGTAGCGGTACCGTCCCAGCGTGCCGCCAGGGACCACCGAGGGCGGGATGGCGGTCGCCGTCTGGGGGTGTTGCGACTCCATGATCAGCGCTCCTCCAGGGCGGAGTGCGCCGGGCCCACTTGTCCCAGAGCCGAGCCCGCTGCTCCGGCGAGAAGTGCATGATCATGTTGAACAGCACCACGGCGTCCAGCGGCGTGTCCACCTCGGCTGTCAGCGCGTCCTCGGGCAGCACGGTCACTGCGTCTGCGGCTGCCGGTGATGATGACCGGAGTATCGTCTGGGTCGTCGTCGAGGCCGACGAAGCCAAGGTCGGCCAGGGCGCCGAGGTCGGCCTCGCGCAGATGCCTGGTGATGTGGTCGTGGCGGGCGGCGGTGACCTCGCTGGCCCGGCCAGGACGGGCGGAGGAGATCCAGACAAAGGGATTGCCCCTACTGGCCAGGTTCGTCGTCATGCAGTTCATGACCGAATGTGCCCGTATTTCGGAGTGCGGAGCCCTCTGGATGATGCGGTGGACGGTTCCGCGGGGCGGGAGGCTGTTGCCCGCTCGACGACGGGTGTGTGCCCGTTTACTCATGAATGGCCAGGGCCCCGCCTCTGTGCCGGTCGCCGGCACAGAGGCGGGACTGATCCGCGGGCCTGTCAGACTTGGTCGAGGATCATGTCCATCTCGTCGATGAACGCCTGGTCGGGCTCGGGCTGGGGGTCACCGCCGTTCTGGCGGGCGGCCGCGGCCCTCGCGGTGCGCTCTGCCTGGACGTTGACTCGGTTGCGGTCGCCGCCGGCCTGCTCGACGGCCTGCTCCACGGCGGTCCGGCCGAGGGTCATCATCTGGACCAGGGCGTGGTTGGCCTGCTGCCGCACCGCGGCCTGCTGGGCGGCATCGGCGTTGGCCCGCTGGCGGTCGAAGAGCTCCGTGCCCAGGATCAGCAGGTTGACGCCCATCACGATGCCCACCATGATCCCGGCGGCGGGGAGTCCGACGACGCCGGTAGCCGACAGGGTGAGGGCGCCGATTGTCGCGATGGCGCCCAGGAACACGGTTCGGGCCACCACGGTGCCGATCGGGGAGGCAAGGCAGCGGTCGCGGCACTCCGCCCCGAGGTTGCTCTTGCTGTTCTCGAACAGCGCGACGGTCATGTCCTTGACCCTGTTGTTCTCGTCAACGCTCCCGAAGTCCGCGCCGGCGATCTCGTCGCGGAACCGCTTGGCCTCCGTCTTCATCTTCGGGATGTCCTTCTCCAGGTTCCAGCCGGTGACCTCCTGGGACACCTTGTTGGCTTCGGCGAACGCCGCTTCGACGTCGGCCCTTTCCGCTGTGCCGGTCTCCTGCTTGAGGGCGGTGAGGTCCATCTGGACCTCGAAGTCGTTGAGTTGGTCGAAGAAGGCGACGCTCGTGCCGTCTGCGTTCACGACGTACTCCAGGTCCTCTCCGGCGGCGTCCGCGGAGCCGGGCCTGATCAGCACGTAGGCGAGGACCGATAACGCGGTGATGCCGATGGTGACCAGCAGGAGGGTTCGGTTGCGCCGTCGGCGGTGCGATGGGGCCGGCTGGGCAGGGGAGGCTGCAAGTGCGCTCATTCGGCTTCCTTTCGGGGCACCGTGTGGTGCCGTGGAGTTGGGGGGAAGGACGTTGATGGCTCGTATATGTCTGGCTGGGGCGGAATGTGACGATGAGGGTGCGGCTGCCCCAGGCATGAGGGGGGCGGACGGATCCGCCTCCCGGCTCCGCGATGCGGACAGCCGCGTTGGCACGTGTCACCTACAGAGGTCCTTGGCATTCAGGGGCGGGATCTGGCTGTGGCTATCCGAAATGCCCCCTCGTATGGGGCCGTTGGACCCGAGGTGTGCTTTCTGGGAGCAGCCTCATGGGCTGGGAGCGCCGCCAACAGAGTCAAATATCCCGGGTCCGGTCGCCTTTTCGGAGCCTTGCCGGAGGAGCTCTGTCCTCAGGGAGCGGCGAGGACGGGCGCGTACTCGTGGAAGCCGCGCCCCGACTTACGGCCCAGCAGCCCGGTGCGGCGCGGCCGACCACATGCAGATCCTCGGCGGCCCCCAGTCCGGCAAGTCGACCCTGCTGCGCTCCCTCATCTCCTTCTTCGCCCTCACCCACACCCCGCACGAAGTCCAGTTCTACGGACTGGACTTCGGTGGCGGCGGCCTGTCGGCCGTGGCCGGCCTGCCGCACGTGGGCGGGGTGGCCTCCCGTCTCGGCCCCGAGAAGGTCCGTCGTACGGCGGCATAGGTCTACGGCGTGATGACCCGCCGCGAGGAGTACTTCCGCACGGCGGGAATCTCCTCGATCGCGGAGTTCCGCACTCGCCGCGCGCGGCGACAACTCGGTGACCGACGAGCCCTGGGGCGACGTCTTCCTCGTCATCGACGGCTGGGCCAACTTCCGTAAGGACTATGAGGCGTTGGAACCGATCGTGCTGGACATCGCGGCACGCGGCCTCAGTTACGGCATCCACGTGATCCTCACCGCTTCGCGCTCCATGGAAGTCCGCGCGAACATGAAGGGCCACCTGTTGAACCGCCTGGAGCTGCGGCTCGGCGACCCGATGGACTCCGAGTTCGACCGCAACGTCGCCGCCAACGTGCCCACGGGCGTACCCGGCCGCGGCCAGACCCCGCAGAAGCAGCACGTCATGGCGGCGGTCTCGCGCATCGACGGCCTGTCCTCCGACACGGACCTCGCGGAGGCTACGACGGCCCTGGCGGCCGAGGTCGCCCGCCACTGGCAGCAGCCGGGCGCGCCCGAAGTACGCCTGCTGCCCAGGGAGTTCGCGGCGGCGCAGCTTCCTCCCGGCGACCGTTTCCCGAACCGCGGTATCTCCTTCGCCTTCGACGAGGACAACCTGGGGCCGGTGTTCGTCGACTTCGACCAGGACCCGTTCTTCCTCGTCTTCGGCGAGAGCGAGTCCGGCAAGTCCAACCTGCTCAAGCTCCTCATCACACGCCTCACCGAGCGCTACGACGGCAACGCGTGCAAGCTCTTCGTGGCGTCCGCATCAGCAAGGAGCTGACCGAACAAGGCCTGGACGCCGGGCCGGAGACCATCGCCTGGCATCTGCAGCAGCATCACCTGCGCGTGTCACGGGCGACGATCAGCCGCCATCTCACCGCCCACGGCCTGGTGCTCCCCGCGCCCAGGAAACGGCCCCGCTCCTCCTACATCCGCTTCCAGGCCGAATTGCCCAACGAGACCTGGCAGGCCGACTTCACCCACGACCGCCTCGCCGACAGGGCCGGCACCGACATCGAGATCCTCACCTGGCATTCACCACCGTCCGTTGCCGTTCAGGAGGCCCCTCTCCGCTGCAGAGGTGTCGGACCGCGCTGTGGAGCCGTGCGATGACAGCAGGAT
Organism: Streptomyces vastus; assembly: GCF_039532825.1. NCBI lineage: Bacteria > Bacillati > Actinomycetota > Actinomycetes > Kitasatosporales > Streptomycetaceae > Streptomyces > Streptomyces vastus. Next base: position 997 of record NZ_BAAASJ010000045.1, on the reverse strand, counting down.
GTTCGTGACGGTCACACTCGGCCGCCTTCCTTGTACGGGGAGCCACACCCGGTCTTGCTTGTGTCAAGCGCCACACCCGGTGCCGTGGCGCTCCGTTGTTTGACGTCCACAGGGGGGTCACCAGGTTCTTCCCGTGACGGTCGGCTCGCCAGTTCCCACGGCATGGCGTGCGTCGCCGAGGCATTGGCGATCCAAGTCCGATAGCAATCGGTCGAGTTCGGCCATTGACGGGTGCGGCGGCGGCATGATGTGCGGCATGGACCAAGCCGACGCGATCATCTGGGCGACCGCCCTGGGTATCGGAGGGACCTTGGCTGCCGGGCTGACCGGACCGCTTCTCCAGGCCAGGGCCTCACGTCGGCAGGCCCGGGACCAGGAGGCCTTCCAGGTCCGGCACCGCCTGCGCGACGAGCGACGCGCCGCCTTCGCGACCGTGCTCGACCAGTGTGAGGCGTTCCGGCACAGCATCAACGCCGCCATCGAGGCCCGCATGGCTCTCGAATGGCGCAGCGAGGACGCCCACTGGGAGCTGTGGCAGTCGACCGACGCTGCACTGGGCGCGCTGCGCCGGGCGGCGACGAACGTCGCCATCACCGGCCCCGCTCCTATGGGCGAACTGGCCGACGCCGTCCATGCGGCGGCGGCCCGGCAGGCGGGCGTCTGGCGCATGCGGCTGGATCTGGACGACCGCCTCGTGCAGAACGCCCAGGCGGACAGTGCCTTCGCTGATGCGCGCAGACAATTCATCGCCGCGGCGGAAAAGATCCTGGCCCTGCCCACCGACGAGGGCACCCGACACCGGGGCATGCTGCGGCGTTCGCCGTGACGCGGGCCTGACGAGGGATTTCCTGTGGCGGGCCAGTCGCTGCCAGCAGGTTCGTTCGGGGATTCCTGCGAGTGTCCCTCCCCTCGTAGCGTGGAGTCCGTGATTGCAGGGGAAGTTGAGGTTCATGGGAACTGAGAAGCGGACGTTTGACGCCGAGTTCCGTGAGGGTGC
>NZ_BAAASJ010000044.1:140891-178091 GCF_039532825.1 Streptomyces vastus | reverse complement strand
CTGGTGGCACGGCCGCCCCCTCGACCGCACCAATCATTGCCACCTCGCCAGACTCCAACTACGCCTCGTCGCATGACAATTGGAATTAACCACCAAGATCCTGCGCCTGCCGAAAAACTCATCCGTCCTGGTGGGGGCTGGTGTATGGGTGGTGTCGAGCGCGGGCGCTTGGGCGGGTGCTCTGGGCACCTGGTGAGTGCCCCGGCAGGATGATCTGTCGTGCTGCTTCGACTTGCCTGTCTGGGGGTGGCGAACGTGTTCGCCCTGCTGCGGCTGCTGCCGATGAGCAACCAGGACAAGGACGCGGAGATCTTGGCGCTGCGTCATCAACTCACGGTGCTGGAACGCCAACTCGGCCAGGATCGGGTGCGGTTCGCCCCGAGTGACCGGGTGTTCCTGCGGGACCATCGCCGAGCGGCCGCCCCGGGCGCTTGGGGTGGGAACGGGCCGCGTGGCGGCGCGAGATGAGGTCGCGGTGCCAGCGCAGCACAGTGTCCGGGCGCACCAGCAGCCGTGCCCGGCATAGCACACCGCGCGGGAGCCGGTGCAGCAGCGCGGCCGTGCTGCGTCTGGCGCGGGAGATCTGCAGGCCGCAGCGCAGGTGGTCGAAATGCTACTCATCAAAGACCACAGCCGAATGAAGTTCTACGCAACGACACCCTACGACGGCACGCACGAACAGCAGCACAAGCTGCTGCCCATCTCTCACCCCGAGGACTGGGAAGTTGCGTCGGGGGAGTTCAAACGAGGCGACTACTGGAAGGAACCCGAGGATCAGGAATCCTGAGTCACACCATCGATCCCTCTGGAGCACTCAAGGGCACGAGTTGTGGCTGCCGCGCAGGGCCGACAGCCCACTCTGGCCACCCAACTGCCCGACTCACCGCGACAGTACAGGCACAACCTTTACGTGACAGCACCTGGACAAGCGCCGAACATGAACGTCAACGCGAAGTCAGACTCTTCCCTCATTGGAGTTGAACTTTGACGACGTCGGCCCTACGCCGCCAACGAAGTAGAACCGCTTCTCACCTGGGAAAACGCCCGCCGCTACTCTTCGGAATGGGCTGACACTTCGGGCAGAAGTAGGAGGAGCGGTTCATGAAAGGGGCTCTTCTGATCCTCGTTCCACACCGGTTACATGCCTGGTCAGAGCGCCCATAGACGTTCAATTCTCTACTGAAATAACCGGACTCTCCGTTCACGTTGACATACAGACTGTCGAAGCTGGTTCCGCCGGCGGTGAGGGCCTCGTACAGCACGTCCCGTACGTGGCCGAGGAGTTCGGCGGTGCGCGGGCGCGTGAAACCGGTGGTCGGGCGCTCGTAGTGCAGTCGCGCGCGCCACAGTGCCTCGTCCGCGTAGATGTTGCCGACGCCGCTGATCAGCGACTGGTCGAGCAGAGCGCGCTTGATGGTCGTACGTCTCCGCCGCAGCGCCTCATGGAAGGCGGCGTCGTCGAACTGCGGGTCCAGTGGGTCACGGGCGATGTGCGCGATGACATCGGGCAGCCCTTCGGGGGTGGTCGTGTGCAAGGAGAGCCCGCCGAAGGTGCGCTGGTCGACGAAGCGGAGTTCGGTGGTGAGGGTGTCGTCGAAGCGAACGCGGATGCGCAGGTGCTTCTCGTCGGGCGCGCCCTCCGGCTGGACGAGCAGCTGACCGCTCATACCGAGATGCGCGAGAACGGCACTCGGCTGATCCGCGAGCGGTAGCCAGAGGTACTTGCCGCGACGCTGAGGCAGCCCGATCCGGTGCCCCTTCAGCCGGGCTCCGAAGTCCTCGCCGCCCGCGATGTGCCGGCGCACGGCGCGCGGATGCAGCACCTGTACGTCGGCGACGATCCGTCCGCTGACCCAGCGCTCCAGACCGCGCCGTACGACCTCGACCTCAGGAAGCTCGGGCACGGTTTCTCCTCCGGATGCGTGGGCGCCCCGCTGGAAGGGCGGCTTGAGAACTGCGGGCCGTCCGTGGCTGGTCGCTCCCCACTCTCGGCTTCTCCCCCACTCTTGGCTTCGCTCGAGCGGGGGACCCCCATGAGCGGGAGGACCCATCGCGGCGGAGCCGCAAATTGATACAGCCCCGCGCCCCTATGGGGCGCGCGGTACTGCAGACCCACCGGACTCCGGCAAGCCCGCTCAGCGCCCGCAGCGTACCGCTGCCCTCGGGCGGGCCCGGCCGGGGCTGCTGAACACGGTCGCCCGCCCCCTCGGCCGGGGACGGGCGATCGGTGACGGCTGTGGCCGCGTATCAGGCGGGAGCTGCGTCCGGCCTCGCGGTCGAGGGGACGCCGACGTCCCCGTCGGCTTCCGTGACCGCCTTCGCGCGCTCGTCCGCGGCGGAGCGGATCTCCCGCCACGCGGACTCCGCGGCCTGCTGCTCCGCTTCCTTCTTGCTGCGGCCGGTGCCGGTGCCGTACGAGACGCCTCCGACGCGGGCGGCAGCAGTAAAGGTCTTCTCGTGGTCCGGGCCGGTTTCCGTGACCAGGTACTCGGGCACGCCGAGCCCCTCGGTCGCGGTGAGTTCCTGGAGACTGGTCTTCCAGTCCAGGCCGGCACCGAGATTCGAGGACTTCTCGATCAGCGGGTCGAACAGTCGGTGCACCAGCTCCGCCGCCGAGTCGAGCCCTTGGTCGAGATAGACCGCGCCGATCACCGCTTCGAGGGTGTCGGCAAGGATGGATGCCTTGTCCCGGCCGCCCGTGCCCTCTTCGCCCCGGCCGAGCCGGATGAAGGAGCCCAGGTCGAGCCCACGGCTCACCTCCGCCAGCGCACGCGAGTTGACCACCGCGGCCCGCAACTTGGCCAGCTGGCCTTCGGGCAGGTCGGGGTGGGTGCGGTACAGCGTGTCCGTGACCACCAGGCCGAGCACGGAGTCCCCGAGGAACTCCAGTCGCTCGTTGGTGGGCAGACCGCCGTTCTCGTACGCGTACGAACGGTGGGTCAGCGCACGCACCAGAAGGGCGGACTCGAGCCTGTAGCCGAGCCGCCCTTCCAGAAGCGTGTGGGACGAGGCTGTGTTGTCCGCCTTTTTCTTGGCGTGCGAATCCGCCTTGGCGTCAGACATGAAGCCTCTCACCAGCCGCTCAGACCTCGAGGACCTGGCGCTTGTTATAGGTGCCGCAAGCAGGGCACGCGATGTGCTGCAGCTTGGGCTCGTGGCAGCGCTCACACGCAACCAGGTTGGGGACCGCAGCCTTCCACTGCGACCGGCGGTGGCGCGTGTTGCTGCGCGACATCTTCCGCTTCGGAACAGCCACGGCTACTTCTCCTGCTTCTCGTCGACGCCCGATTCGGCGCCGCTGATCTCGTCCTTCTCGCCATCTTCGAGTGAACCGGCGAGTCCCTGCAGTGCCGCCCAACGGATGTCGACGGCGTCGTGGTGGTGGCCCGGTTCGTCCGAGAGACGCACTCCGCACTCGGAGCACAGTCCCTCGCAGTCTTCCTGGCACACCGGCTGCATCGGCAGTGCGAGCACCACCGCATCACGCAGCACAGGCTCGAGGTCGAACAAGCCGTCCTCGATGAAAAGCCTGTCCTCATCTTCCTCGGCGTCGTCGGCCGGTTCCGCTTTCGGGCGGCCCCGGTCGTCGGCGTCAGGGTACGAGAACATCTCCTGGAAGTCCGCTTCGAGCTCCAGCTGAAGCGGCTCCAGACACCTTACGCACTCCCCCTCGGCGACGGCCCGGGCGGTGCCGGTGACCAGCACACCTTCCATGACCGATTCGAGTCGGAGTTCGAGCTCCACCGGCGCGCCTTCCGGCACTCCGATGACTCCCTGGATACCGAAGTCCTTGGGAGCGCCGACCGCGCGGGTCAGCCGCTGCAGCGCACCAGGACGTCGCCCCAGCTCGTGTGTGTCGAACACGAGAGGGTTGCGGTGGTCGAGGCGGGCGTTCAGGGCCATTCCTGCTTTCGATCTTGAAACTCAGAGCTTCGCCGCCCCAGATGTTCCCGGGCAGCGTGGATCGCGGACGAACGCGCGACCGAAGAGCCAGGATACTGGACCTTGCGCTCTCGGCCCAATCCGGTGCGCACCGGCCGTCCAGGACACCGGCGTACGCCGCTGGGAGCATCCCTCAGCGTCCGCCGCGCTCCTGTTCGTACTGGCGCAGCTGCTCGGCGCTGATCATGCTTGTGTCGAAGAAGCTGGTCTCGTCGAGGGCGTGCGCCTGCGGCTCGGGCTGCTGCTGCCCGTAGGCCTGCTGCCCCTGACCGTGGTCGTATCCGGCCTGCTGGGCGTTCGGGTCGTAGGCCTGCTGCGGATAGGCAGCGTACGGATCGGACTGCTGCTGGTACGGGTATTGCTGCTGATCCTGTTGCCCGTATGGCTGCTGATAGCCGTACGCGTCGGTCTGCTGCTGATACGCGTACTGCTGCTGGTCCTGCCCGCCGTACGGCTGCTGGGCGGGAACGGCCGGGGCCGGTTCGGCGGGCCGGGCGGGGACGTCCGCGGGGGCCGCGAGGCCGTCCAGGTACTCGGCGTCCGTGGTGTGCTGCACGGGCGAACCGTCGTCCGTGAGCGCGCCCAGGTCGTCGGAGGCGATACGGCCGTGCAGCTTCTGACGGCCCCGGCCGACGGCCTCCAGGGTCTTGGCGAGGACGGCCTCGAAGGCGCCGAGCTTGACGTCGACGTATTCATCGGCGTTGCGGCGCAGGGTCTGGGGGTCGTGGCTGCGCTCGGGCGCGTCCTCGTCCTCGTAACCGTGCTCGTCGAGGCCGGGTCCGGTGCCGAGGAGCTTCTCGCGGCCCCGGCCGACGGAGCCGAGGGTCTTGGTGAGGACGACCTCGAAGTTGGCGAGCTTGGAGTCGACGTAGTCGTCGGCCTCCGCGCGGATCTCCTCCGCCTCCTTGCGGGCCTCGGCGAGGATGCGATCGGCCTCGTTCTGGGAGCGGCGGGCGATCTCGGTGCCGGAGACCAGCGAGCCGCGCTCGGCGTGCGCGGACTCGATGATCCGCTGAGCCTCCTCGCGGGCCTGCTCGACCAACTGCTCGCGGCCGCCGATGAGTTCCTGGGCCTGGGCGAGGGAGCCGGGCAGGGCCTGACGCACCTCTTCGAGCATGGAGAGCAGCTCGGCGCGGTTGACCACGCACGAGGCCGACATGGGCATGGAACGGGCGCTGCCGACCGCCGCGACGATCTCATCGAGCTTCTTCTGCACGTCCACCGTGTGCTCGCCACTCTCTACAGCTGTGATGGAGACGGACGGATCGACTGTACGGCCACTCCCGCACCGTCCGACACCGGGTGACGCACTGTCAGCCCGCAGGGCCCGTCCCGGTCTGCTCGAGGCGCCCGGCTCAGTCCTTCCTGAGGCGTTCGTTGAGAGCTTCGAGGACCACCGGCGGCACCAGGTGGGAGACGTCGCCGCCCCAGGCCGCGACCTCCTTGACGAGGGAGGAGGACAGGAAGCTGTAGGTGGGGTTGGTGGGGACGAAGAGGGTCTCGACTCCTGAGAGGCCGTTGTTCATCTGGGCCATCTGCAGCTCGTAGTCGAAGTCGCTGACCGCGCGGAGCCCCTTGACGATCGCGGGGATGTCGCGCTGCTTGCAGAAGTCGACGAGGAGGCCGTGGAAGGCTTCCACCTCGACGTTCCCGAACTCCGCGGTGACCTGGCGGATCAGGTCGATCCGCTCGTCGATCTCGAAGAGGCCCTTCTTGGACTGGTTGATCATCACCGCGACGTGCACGACGTCGTACAGCTTGGACGCTCTGGCGATGATGTCGAGGTGTCCGTTGGTGATCGGGTCGAATGACCCGGGACAGACGGCGCGGCGCAACTGAGGTCCCTCGCTCTCCGGTCCGGTCATCGTGCGTCTTCGCACGTAGAGGCGGCGCGACCGTACCAAAACGTTCCCTCGCCGTAACGACGGGAGCGCAGTGCCTCGAAGCCGCCGGGCCACCGGAATTCGCCGCCTCTAGTACTGCGTTCAACGGTGACGAGAGCTTCGCCCGCGAGCCAGCCCTCTGCACCGAGTGTGAGCAGTATCTCGCGAAGATCGTCGTCCGGGACGTCGTACGGCGGATCGAGAAAAATCAGGTCGTACGGGGCTGTCGGCGCCCCCGAGCGGATGATCTGCGCCGCTTTGCCGGATCTCACCTCGGCGCCGGGCAGCCCGAGCGTTTTCACGTTCTCCCTCAGGGTGCGCACCGCTCGGGCGTCGACCTCGACCAGGAGGGTGTGGCCGGCGCCGCGCGACAGTGCCTCCAGGCCCACGGCGCCCGAGCCGGCGTACAGATCGAGGACGCGCTCGCCCTCCAGGGGGCCGCCGAGCAGGGACTGCCAGGTGGAGAAGAGGCCCTCGCGTGCCCGGTCGGAGGTGGGCCGGGTACGGGTTCCGTGCGGGACGGCCAGGCGGCGTCCGCCGGCCCGGCCGGCGATCACGCGGGTCATCTCTGTCCTTGTCGTGGAACGAGCGGCTGTGACAGTTCCAGTCTGTCAGCCCTTCTCCAGATACTGCTCCCTCTCCTCGTCCAGCAAGGCCTGGAGGGCTGTGCGGAGGGCGGGCAGGCCCGTGAGATCGGGGTCCGCGGCGACGACCGCGGTCGCCTCCTCGCGGGCCTCGGCGATGATGTCCTCGTCCTCTATGACGGTGAGCATGCGCAGCGAGGAACGCACGCCGGACTGGGCCTGGCCGAGGACGTCGCCCTCACGGCGCTGTTCGAGGTCGATGCGGGACAACTCGAAGCCGTCGAGCGTGGCGGCCACGGCACCGAGGCGGGCCCGGGCCGCGCTGGCCTCCGGCATCTCGGTGACCAGGAGGCACAGCCCCGGAGCCGAGCCCCGGCCGACCCGGCCGCGCAGCTGGTGCAGCTGCGATACGCCGAACCGGTCCGCGTCCATGATCACCATCACCGTGGCGTTCGGGACGTTCACCCCCACCTCGATCACCGTCGTGGCGACCAGGACGTCCGTCTCGCCCGCGGCGAAGCGGCGCATCACGGCGTCCTTGTCGTCCGGCTGCATACGGCCGTGCAGCACCTCGACCTTGAGCCCTTGGAGCGGGCCGTTGGCGAGCTGGTCGGCGACGTCCAGGACGGCGAGGGGCGGACGCTTCTCGGCCTCGTCCTCGGTGGACTTCTTCTTGGCCGAGCCGTCCTCCTCGTCCCCGATACGGGGGCAGACGACGTACGCCTGATGGCCGCCCGCGACCTCCTCGCGCACGCGCTCCCAGGCGCGCGCCAGGAAGTGCGGCTTGTCGGCGGCCGGGACGACATGGCTGGCGATGGGTGAGCGCCCGGCGGGGAGCTGGTCGAGGACGGACGTCTCCAGGTCACCGAAGACGGTCATCGCGACCGTACGCGGGATGGGTGTGGCGGTCATGACCAGCAGGTGTGGTGGCCGCTTGCCCTTGCCGCGCAGGGCGTCGCGCTGCTCGACCCCGAACCGGTGCTGCTCGTCGACCACGACCAGGCCCAGGTCGTGGAACTGCACCTTGTCCTCGATCAGCGCGTGCGTGCCGATGACGATCCCCGCCTCGCCCGTGACGAGATCGAGAAGCGCCTGCCGGCGGGCGGCGGCGCCCATGGACCCGGTCAGCAGCACCACCTTGGTGGCCTGCTCGGCCCCGCCCAGCATCCCTCCCTCGGCCAGCTCCCCCATCATCTCCGTGATCGACCGGTGGTGCTGCTGGGCGAGCACTTCGGTGGGCGCCAGCATGGCGGCCTGACCACCGGCGTCGACGACGGCGAGCATGGCGCGCAATGCCACCAGCGTCTTTCCGCTGCCGACCTCTCCCTGGAGCAGCCGGTGCATCGGATGCTCGGTGGCGAGGTCGTCGAAGATCTCTTTGGAGACCTTTTGCTGGCCCTCGGTGAGGGTGAAGGGGAGCTTGGCGTCGAAGGCGGTGAGGAGGCCGTCCGGGGTGGGTTTGCGGGGGACGGCCGGGAGTTGGGCGTCCGCGTGGCGACGGCGGGCCAGGGCTACCTGGAGCACGAAGGCCTCGTCCCACTTGAGGCGGGCGCGGGCGTCTGTGTAGTCGGCCTGGGTGCGCGGCTGGTGGATCTTCAGGAGGGCTTCGGGGAGGGGGAGGAGATCACGCTCGTCCCTGAGCGAGTCCGGCAGCGGATCAAGGGCCTCCTGGGCGCTCGGCAGCACGGTCTGGATGGACTTGCCGATCTTCCAGGACTCCAGCTTGGCGGTTGCCGGGTAGATCGGGATGAGCGATCCGGCCCACTTGTCGATGGCCTCCTCACCGTCTCCACGGAGCAACTCGTATGCAGGGTGGGCGAGTTGGAGTCGGCGGTTGAAGACGGATACCTTGCCCGCGAACAGCGCGCGCGTGCCCGGCAGGAGATCCTTGTGCGGCTTGTGGGCGCCCTTGCCGAAGAAGACCAGCTGGAGACGGCCGCTGCCGTCCGTGATGGTCACTTCGAGGCGCTGGCCCTTCCCGCGGGGCGCCTTGGGCGAGGCGAATGTGAGCAGGCGGGCGTCGGCGACCTGCGCGACCACCGTGACGTGCTCGTCCATGGGCAGGTCGGCGAGGTGGGTGAGCTGGCCACGCTCCTCGTACCTGCGCGGATAGTGGTGCAGCAGGTCGCCGACGGTGTGCAGGCCGAGGTGCTCGGCCATCACCTTCGCGGTTGCGGGGCCGAGCACTTTCCTCAGTGGTTCATCTAGCGCGGGCACGAGATCCATTGCACACCACACCACTGACAATGCCGTATACGTCCCGGAAATCCGCTGGTCAGTCGGTTCCGCTCCCGAGCGGTTCGGCTTGCCCGAACCCACGCCCTCGGCTCCCGGGCTACTCCACGCCGATCAGCAGCAACGCGCCCTGTCGACCGCCCCGGTACACCACCGTGTCGACGGCCAGGTAGGACTCGCGTACCCGGGCTTCGAGGTGGGCGGCGATCGTGTCGGGAGCTTCCTCGCCCAGGACCAGGGTGACCATCTCGCCGCCCGCCGAGAGCATGCGGTCGAGGACGGTTTCGGCGGTGGCCGTGATGCCGGAGCCGATCACCGCGACATCGCCCTCTATGAGGCCCAGGATGTCCCCGGCCTGGCAGATGCCCGCCATGGTCCAGGACTCCCGTTCCGCGACGACGAGTTCGGCATAGCGGGTCGCCCCGGCCGCCGAGGTCATCGAGACGACGTCCTCGTCGAAGCGGCGCTCCGGCTCGTGCACGGCGAGCGCCGCGATCCCCTGGACCGCGGAACGCGTGGGAATCAGGGCGACCCGGACTCCGTCCGCGCGGACCTGCTCGGCCGCGGCGGCAGCCGTGTGCCGCAGTTCGGCGTCGTTGGGCAACAGCACCACCTCGCGCGCGTGCGCCCGCCGTATCGCCTCGACGAGCTCTCCGCTCGCGGGGGGCTCCTCCGGGCGCGCGAGGACGGTGGTCGCGCCGGCTTCGGTGTACAGCCCGGCCAGCCCCTCTCCGGGGACCACGGCCACGACCGCGCGCTGCACCCGCTCGCGGACCTGCCGCCCGGCGGCGCCCGCCATATGCGCGTCACCGGCCCCGAAGTGCGTGATCCGGATCCGGTACGGCCGCCCCGCCTCGACGCCCGCTTCCACGGCCGCGCCCGCGTCGTCGACGTGCACATGGACGTTCCACAGCCCGTCACCGCCGACCACGACGAGCGAGTCGCCCAGCCCGTCGAGCCGCTCCCGGAGCCGGTCCACGGCGGCGTCCTCCGCCTCCAGGAGATAGATCACCTCGAACGCGGGCCCGCCCTCCTCCGGAGCCGGGGCCGGGTCCGCGCACTCCCCCACGTCTCCGAGCGGCTCCACGGCAGCGGCCTCCACGCGCGCGTGCCCCATGAGAACCGGCACCGCCCCCGAGGCGCCGGGCGCCTCCCCTGTGAACGTCTCGACCAGCGCCGCCAGTACGGCCACGAGCCCGCGCCCGCCCGCGTCCACCACTCCGGCCCGCTTCAGGGCCGCCAACTGCCCCGGAGTCGCCGCCAGGGCGGCCCGGGCGCCCTCGTACGCCGCCCGTGCCACCGCCCCGCAGTCGCCCTCGGCCCCGGAGGCCGCGTCCGCGGCGGCCGAGGCGACCGTGAGGACCGTGCCCTCCACGGGGTGCGCGACGGCATGCCGTGCCGAGTCGGCCGCCTGCCTGAGGGCGAGCCGCAGTCCCCGGCCGTCGGTGTGGGCGCTCTCGCCGTCGGCGGCGAGCACCTGGGCCATGCCCCGCAGGAGCTGCGCGAGGATCGTCCCGGAGTTCCCTCGGGCCCCGATGAGCGCGCCGTGCGCCATCGCACGTACCGCGTCGGCGAGCGTCGGCCGCTCGACCGCCCCCGCCGCTCCTTCGCCGGAGGCACCGGAATCGCCAGAAGCGCCGGAAGCACCAGAGACTTCGGAGGCACCACCGGAGACCGCGTGCGCCGCGAACACCGCCTCGACCGCCCCGGCCGCCGACTCCACGGTCAGATACAGATTGGTACCGGTGTCCCCGTCCGCGACCGGATAGACGTTGATCGCGTCGATCTCCTCGCGCGCGCGGCCGAGTGCCTCGAGCGCGAGTCCGCACCAGGCGCGCACCGCGAGAGCGTCCAATGTCTGCGGCACCTGCGCCTCCTTGAGCAGCGAACGTGGGACGCAGCGTAGACCCGGGTCAGGCTTCCGCCGGCAGTGGGCCGGGGCGGGCCCCCGGGCCGACCATGGTAGTTTCGTTGCACGGACGCAGTCGTTGTATGCTGCTCCGGTTGCCCGATCCGATCGGGCCTTCCCCTGGCACCGCCACTCAGATCCTGGATTCCTAGATCTTGATCCCGGCATGCCGGGATCAACCGTAAGAGCATCTGAAGTCTTTGGAGTGACCCGTGGCTGCCAACTGCGACGTCTGCGGCAAGGGGCCGGGCTTCGGCAACAACATCTCGCACTCGCACCGCCGTACGTCCCGTCGCTGGAACCCGAACATCCAGCGCGTCCGTACCGTGGTGGGCGGGACGCCGAAGCGCGTAAACGCTTGCACCTCGTGCATCAAGGCCGGCAAGGTCTCGCGCTGACGCTCTGCTAGCGCGCGGCCACTGCTGGTTCGCTGCATGGCCGGTCCACCTGAGGGTGGGCCGGCTTTTTGCTGTGTCCAGGCGCATGCGCGAGCGACGACGTAAGCGTTTACGCAAAGGCTTGCGCAAGCGTTTACGCGCGCCCCGTCCTCCACCGCCACCCATGATCCACCGGCCCGATCCCGCCTCCCAGCGCGAACCCGTCGGCGATCGCCCCGGTCACATACTCCTTGGCAGCCGCCACCGCCTCCGGCACGGACTGCCCCTTCGCCAGCCCCGAGGCGATCGCGGACGCGAGGGTGCAGCCGGTGCCGTGGGTGTGCCGGTTGTCGAGCCGGGGGGCACGCAGCCAGTGCTCCTCGGAGCCATCGGTGAGGAAGTCCACGGCCTGGCCACCGCCCACCCGCCCTGCGTCACCGCTGAGGTGGCCGCCCTTGATGAGCGCCCACTTGGGGCCGTACGAGAGCAGGGCCGCCGCAGCCCGCCGCAGCCCGTCCTCCGACTCGACCCGTACGCCGGTGAGTTGGGCGACCTCATCGAGGTTCGGCGTCGCCACCGTGGCGACGGGCAGCAGCTTCGTGCGCACGGAATCCAGGGCGGATGCGGCCAGCAGCGAGTCCCCGTGCTTCGACACTCCGACCGGGTCCACTACGGCGGGCGCCTCCGTGCCCCCGATCAACTCGGCGACGGTCTCGACGAGTTCGGCCGAGGCCAGCATCCCGGTCTTGACCGCCTGCACCCCGATGTCGTCGACCACGCTGCGGTACTGGGCCCGCACCGCCTCCACCGGCAGCTCCCAAGCGCCTTGCACACCAAGGGAGTTCTGGGCGGTGACCGCTGTGAGCACGCTCATGCCGTGCACGCCGAACGCCAGCATCGTCTTCAAGTCGGCCTGGATTCCGGCCCCTCCACCGGAGTCGGAACCCGCAACCGTCAGCACACGCGGCGGAGCACTCATGACTCGATGTCCCCGAAGTGATCCCAGCCGCCCTTACTGGTCCACGGCGCCCCGTCGACGGTGACCTGGGGCAGCGCCGAGGGGTTGAGGACCTCGCCGATCACCTTCCAGCGGGCGGGCAGCTTCACGTCCGAGGGGAAGGTGGCGACGATCGCGTGGTCCTCGCCGCCGGTGAGCACCCACTGGAGCGGATCGACGCCGACGGCCTGCCCGATGTCGTTCATCTGCGAGGGGATGTCGACGGCGCCGGAGCGGATGTCGATCCGTACCTTGCTGGCTTCCGCGATGTGCCCGAGGTCGGCGATCAGCCCGTCGCTGACGTCCGTCATCGAGGTCGCGCCGAGCCCGGCGGCCGCGGGGCCCGCGTGATACGGCGGTTCTGGCCGCCGGTGGGCCTCGACGAAGGCACGCGGCGAGCGGAAGCCTCGCGAGAGCACCGCGTGGCCGGCCGCGGACCAGCCCAGCCAGCCCGTGACGGCGACGACATCGCCGGGCTGGGCGCCCGCGCGGGTGACCGGCTCGTGGTTGCGCAGATCGCCGAGTGCGGTGATCGAGACCATGATGGTGTCGCCGCGCACGACATCGCCGCCGACCACGGCCGCGCCCGCGACCTGGCACTCGTCGCGCAGGCCGTCCATCAGCTCGGAGGGCCAGGTGGCCGGGAGTTCGGCCGGGACGACCAGACCGAGCAGCAGCGCGGTGGGTACGGCGCCCATGGCGGCGATGTCCGCGAGGTTCTGCGCCGCCGCCTTGCGCCCGACGTCGTACGCCGTGGACCAGTCGCGACGGAAGTGCCGCCCCTCCAGGAGGATGTCGGTGCTCGCCACGACCCTGCGGTCGGGGGCGGCCACCACGGCGGCGTCGTCGCCCGGCCCGACGCGTACCGCCGGGGTGGTGGTGAGCCGTGAGGTGAGCTCCTTGATGAGCCCGAACTCCCCCAACTCGCCCACGGTTCCCTTCATTGTCGTACGTCTCCTTCTGTCACTGCCGCTGCCTGGCCTGTTACCTGCCGCTGCCCGGTCGCGAGCCGTCACGGTCCTGGGTACGGTCGAGTCGACCGGCAACTTCTGTCGTCCATGCACCTCGGCGTGCAAGATCGGCCCCCGCGGGTCTCCCCGCGGTGAGCGGCGACGCGATACCGTGGCGTTCCTTTTCCCCACATGATCCTCGTGGCCGCCCTGGAGGTTCCGTGGTACAGGCGTACATCCTGATCCAGACGGAGGTCGGCAAAGCGTCGACCGTCGCTGAGACGATCAGCAAGATTTCGGGGGTGATCCAGGCCGAGGACGTGACCGGACCGTACGACGTGATCGTGCGGGCCCAAGCCGACACCGTGGATGATCTCGGCCGCTTGGTGGTCGCGAAAGTCCAGCAAGTGGACGGCATCACCCGTACCCTGACCTGCCCGGTGGTGCACCTGTAGCCCCCGTCTACCCTGTGCCGGTGAACTTGTTCCGTTCCCGGCTGTTCGGTCTTCCCGCCCTCGTCCTGCTGATCTCCGCCACAGGCTGCTCCTCGGCAGACGACAGCGCGTCGGCCGCGGTTCCCAGCCCGGGCGCGTTGGTCACAAAGCTGTGCCAGAACCTGGACGAACGGCTGCCGCCGAAGGTGGACGGTCTCGACCGGGAGGATCCCGAGCCCCGGTCCACGCTGACCGCGGGCTGGGGAGGCCCGGCGATCATACTGCGCTGCGGCGTCGGACGGCCCGCCGAGATGCTCGACCCCAAGGCGTCCACGACCGAGGTGAACGGCGTGGCCTGGCTCGTACAGGAACAGGACGACGGTTCGTACGTCTTCACCACGGGCCTGCGCAGGGCGTACGTGGAGGTCGCGTTCAACAAGGAACAGGCCGCGAAGGGCGCGGGCCCGCTCGTCGACTTCGCCGAGCCCATCAAGAAGGCGATCCCCGAAGGGATCGCCGACTAGATCGCACTCCACGAAGGGGATCGCCAGGGCTCAGCGCAGCCCCGTGGAGCGCCGCAGCGCCGCCTGCACCAGACGGTCCACCAGCTCCGGGTAGCTGACCCCGCTCTCCTGCCACATGCGCGGGTACATGGAGATGGGTGTGAAGCCCGGCATCGTGTTGATCTCGTTGATCACGAAGTGGCCGTCCTCGGTGAGGAAGAAGTCCGCGCGTACGAGACCCTCGCACGACGCCGCCTCGAAGGCCGCGACCGCCAGCCGCTGCACCTCGGCGGTCTGCTCCTCGGTGAGCGGCGCGGGCACGATCCCGGGGGCGGAGTCGATGTACTTCGCCTCGAAGTCGTAGAACTCGTGGGACTGCACCGGCGGAATCTCGGCGGGCACCGAGGCGCGCGGCCCGTCCTCGAACTCCAGGACCCCGCACTCGATCTCGCGACCGCGCAGCAGCGCCTCCACGATGATCTTCGGGTCGTGCTGCTGGGCCGCCGCGATCGCCTCGTCGAGACCGCCCAGATCGTCGACCTTGGTGATGCCGATCGACGACCCCGCGCGCGCGGGCTTCACGAAAAGCGGCCAGCCGTGCTCGCCCGCCAAGTCGACGATCTTCCTGCGTGCCGCCGCTTCGTCGCGCTCCCACTCGCTGGGGCGGATCACCGTGTACGGGCCGACGGGCAGCCCGAAGGAGGTGAACACCCGCTTCATGTACTCCTTGTCCTGGCCGACGGCCGAAGCGAGCACACCCGAGCCGACGTATGGGACACCGGACAGCTCCAGGAGGCCCTGGAGGGTGCCGTCCTCGCCGTACGGGCCGTGCAGCACCGGGAAGACGACGTCCACCTCGCCGAGCGCCTTGGGGACCGAACCGGGTTCGCTGTAGACGACTTCGCGGTTGGAGGGGTCGACGGGGAGGATCACCCCGCCCTCGTCGGACTCGGCGAGCTGTTCCACGCTCGGCTGGCGCCGGTCGATGATGGCCATCCGCTCCGGCTCGTCCGCCGTGAGCGCCCAGCGGCCGTCCTGGGTGATGCCGATCGGCAGGACGTCGTACTTCGTCCGGTCGATGGCGCGCAGGACGGCGCCGGCGGTGACGATGGAGATCCCGTGTTCGGAGCTGCGGCCGCCGAACACGACGGCCACACGCGGCTTACGAGGCTTCTGCCCAGGGCTCTGGGGGAGGTTCTCGGTGCTCATATCGCGTTGAGAGTACCCGTTGGTAGTGCGATGAGTCAGCGCCCGCCGGGCTCCCGAGTGTCAGTGCCGCTCCGGCTTGGCGCTGCGCGCCATCAGCTCCTTGAGGGCGACCACGGGCGGCTTGCCGTCGTGGACGATGCCGACGACCATCTCCGTGATGGGCATGTCGACGCCGTGGCGGTGGGCCAGATCCAGCACGGACTCACAGGACTTGACGCCCTCCGCGGTCTGTTTGGTGACCGCGATGGTCTCCTGAAGGGTCATGCCCTTGCCGAGGTTGGTGCCGAAGGTGTGGTTGCGCGAGAGCGGTGAGGAACAGGTGGCCACGAGGTCGCCCAGGCCCGCGAGTCCGGAGAACGTCAGCGGGTCGGCGCCCATGGCGAGGCCCAGGCGGGTCGTCTCCGCCAACCCGCGGGTGATGAGCGACCCCTTGGCGTTGTCGCCGAGCCCCATGCCGTCCGCGATACCGACGGCGAGGCCGATCACGTTCTTGACGGCACCGCCGAGTTCGCAGCCGACCACGTCGGTGTTGGTGTACGGGCGGAAGTACGGCGTGTGGCAGGCGGCCTGCAGGCGCTGGGCCACCGCCTCGTCGCTGCACGCGACCACCGCGGCGGCCGGCATCCGGGCGGCGATCTCCCGGGCGAGGTTGGGGCCGGTGACGACCGCTATGCGGTCCGCGCCGACCTTGGCGACGTCCTCGACGACCTCGCTCATCCGCATCGCGGAACCGAGTTCGACGCCCTTCATGAGCGAGACGAGTACGGTGCCGGGCGCGAGCAGACCGGTCCATTCGGCGAGGTTTCCGCGCAGCGTCTGCGAGGGGATGGCAAGCACGGTGAAGTCGGCGTCGTGCGCCGCCTCGGCCGCGTCCGTGGTGGCGCGCAGGTTCTCGGGGAGTTCGATGCCCGGCAGGTAGTCGGGGTTTGTACGCGTGGAGTTGACCGCTTCGGCGAGGTCGGCCCGCCGTCCCCACAGGGTCACCTCGCATCCGGCGTCGGCGAGCACCATGGCGAAGGCCGTGCCCCACGATCCGGTCCCGAAGACGGCCGCCCTGACGGGCTTGCCGGATGTCGTCACTTGCCGTGCCCCTCTTCCTGTTCAGTCTTTGCGTGTGGCCGCGTTTCGTGGGCCCGCGCCCTGCGCCGCTGCTCGATGCGTACCTGCTTCGGGTCGTACGGCGTCTGGGGTGCCTTCTCGCCGCGGATCACCTCCAGCTGCGCGGTGATCGCCGCCATGATGACCTCGGTGGCCTCCTTCAGGACCTCCGGGGTCATCTCCTTGTCGTAGAAGCGCGACAGATCCACCGGGGGACCCGCGAGCACGTGATGGGTCTTGCGGGGAAGGATGTTGAGTTTCTTGGCGTAGGGCGGCAGCAGCAGGTTGGCTCCCCACTGGGCGACCGGAATCACCGGGCACTTGGTCTGCAGCGCGACACGTGCGGCACCGGTCTTGCCGGTCATCGGCCACTGGCCGGGATCGCGCGTAATGGTGCCTTCCGGATAGAAGGCGACGCACTCCCCGCGTTCCACGGCGTCGATAGCGGCCCGGAAGGCGCTCAGCGCGTCGGTGCTCTCGCGGTACACGGGAATCTGTCCAGTACCGCGCATCGCGGCCCCGACGAATCCCTTTTTGAAAAGCCCGGCCTTCGCCAGAAAACGTGGAACGCGCCCGGTGTTGTACTGATAATGCGCGTAGGCGAACGGATCGACATGTGAATTATGGTTCACCGCGGTGATAAATCCGCCCTCAGCCGGAATGTTTTCCATTCCACGCCAATCCCGCTTGACCAGAACCACCAGCGGTGGTTTGCAGAGGACCGCTGCGAAGCGGTACCAGAAGCCGATTCTGCGGCGGGGCACGCGGACACCTTTCTCCAGGACCTGGGTGGGCCGCACAAGTGTCGCTCCAGGCCGACGGTCTGTCGAGAACACCGTACGCCCGCCCGTCTCCCGCCACCGCCCTTGCAAGGAGCTTCGCCCCCCTCCCTCTTCGCTGCCCCCGCCACGGCGTCTCACTCACTGTCCAGGTCACAATGGGCGCTACAAGAGAGGGACGGAACGCTGGTGCAGTGGACCTTGGTCATACCCCTGAAAGCCCTCACGCGGGCGAAGAGCAGGCTGTCGGACACCGCCGCCGACGGACTGCGCCCCGGGCTCGCCCTCGCCTTCGCGCAGGACACCGTGGCGGCGGCCCTCGCCTGCGCCGCGGTAACCGATGTGGCGGTCGTCACGGACGACGTGCTGGCCGGCCGCGAACTGGCCGCGCTGGGCGCCCGGATCGTCCCGGACGAGCCCGCGGGCGGCCTGAACGCCGCCCTCGCACACGGGGCGTCGCTCGTACGCTCCCAAAGCCCCGGAAGCCCTCTGGCGGCCCTGAACGCCGATCTCCCCGCACTGCGCCCCCTGGAATTGGCCCGCGTCCTCGACGCGGCCACCGAATTCCCTCGCGCCTTTCTCGCGGATGCCGCCGGAACCGGCACGACTCTGCTGACCGCGTCCGCGGACCGTGAATTGCTCCCCGCATTCGGCCCGGACTCCCGGACCCGCCACCGGGCCTCGGGCGCCGTGGAACTCCCCCTGGAGGCAGTGGATTCCGTACGTCAGGACGTGGACACCGGCGACGACCTGCGAGCGGCTCTGGCCCTGGGTGTGGGCCCTCGCACGGCTGCGGCGGTCGCAAACTTGAACGTCGCCTAGTCTGGGCCTCATGCAAGCGACCGCGTATACGTACGACCCCGAGACCCGTAGCGGTCAGGTGCTGCTCGATGACGGCACTCCGGTGCCCTTCGACGGCCCGGCGTTCGAGGCCGGCGGGCTCAGGCTGTTGCGGCCGGGGCAGCGGGTGCGGATCGAGACGGAGGGCGAGGGGGACGCGTGCCGGATCACCCTGGTCACGCTGCAGACCCTCTGAAGCCCCCTTGAAGACGCCCTGATGACCCCCTGAAGGCACCCTGAAGACCCTCAGGGCCGTATCCAAGCCCCAAAGATCTCTGAATACGCCGCGGGCCGGGCTCTCTTCCGTGTGGAGCCCGGCCCGGCGCGTGAGTGTCCCAGCGCCCTGTCTACCGGCGGGCGGTGGTCTTCTTGGCGGTGGTCTTGCGCGCCGTCGACTTCTTCGCGGGCGCCTTCTTGGCGGCCCCCTTCTTGGCGGCGGTCTTCTTGGCCGCAGCGGTCTTGCCGGTCGCCGCCTTCTTGGTGGTGGTCTTCTTGGCCGCGGTCTTGGCGGTCGTCGCCTTCTTGGCGGCGGTCGTCTTCCTGGCCGTGGTCTTCTTGGCGGGCGTCGCCGCCTTCTTGGCGGCGGTCCTCTTGGCCGCCGCCTTCTTGACCGTGGCGGCAGCGCCTCCGGACAGGCTGCCCTTGGGCGCCTTCTTGACCGCCACATCGTGCTTCGGGAGTTTCTTCGAACCGCTCACCAGGTCCTTGAAACCCTGACCCGCGCGGAACCGCGGCACGGAGGTCTTCTTGACCCGAACACGCTCCCCGGTCTGGGGGTTACGTGCATAGCGGGCCGGACGATCGACCTTCTCGAAGGAACCGAAACCGGTGACCGAGACCCGTTCCCCCGCGACAACCGCACGGACCACGGCGTCCAGTACGGCGTCGACCGCGTCGGCGGCCTGCTGACGCCCGCCGACCTTGTCCGCAATCGCTTCTACGAGCTGCGCCTTGTTCACGTCTTCCCCTTCGGAGACATTGCCAGAACGAAAGTGTTCAAGCTTTTTCGCACGTTAGGCAGATATATACCGCAAATCAAACACGAAACGGGCTAATCACCCTAGTGCCGCAACGAACCAGGACTGTCGCAGAGTTCCTCAGAGACCTTCTTCGGGGAATCGCCCCTCATCGAGGTCCGCGGTGAACCGCTCCAGACGCCTTGTCGCATCGGCGAGGTCGTGCTTGGCCACGGCCGTAATGACCAGCAGCTTCCGGGTCAGCGCCATCCGTACGCCCTCCGGGACTTGCAGTGCGCGCACCCTTGCGTGCGCTTCCTTGAGTTGGGACGCGACTGCCGTATAGAGCTCGAGTTGGCCGTCGTGTTCCATGCACAGATTGTGCCATCTGGGGCGAGTTGTCGCCTGCGGTGGGGGTAACTGCCGCCTCCCAGGCGCTTCCCGCACCCCTCCGCACAAGGCTGTGCCAAGGCTCGACTACCCCAACAAACCCCCTTGAAACAAGGGGAGTTGAAGCCAATCAGAACAGGCCCCTGACCTCGCCCTCCGACACATACGGCAGTACCCCCAACCGTCCACGATTGGGGGTACTGAGGTCTGTAGAGGTGGCTGGAATCAGCCTTGCGGGCTTGGGGTCCGTTCGCCCTTCGGACTCCGGGCCCCAGAGCGGCCGCTCAGACTTGGAGCGTCCGCGGCTTGTAGGCGGGCCGCTTGGACTCGTACGTGGCGATGTCAGCCTCGCTCTGGAGCGTGATGCTGATGTCGTCGAGCCCGTTCAGCAGCCGCCAGCGGGCGTTCTCGTCGAGCTCGAAGGATGCGGTGATGCCCTCGGCGCGAACCTCACGCGCCTCAAGGTCAACAGTGACCTCAGCCTGCGGGTTGCTCTCCGTGAGTTCCCACAGCGCGTCCACGATCTTCTGCTCCAGAACGACTGTGAGCAGACCGTTCTTGAGCGAGTTGCCGCGGAAGATGTCCGCGAAACGCGACGAGATGACGGCCTTGAAGCCATAGTTCTGAAGCGCCCACACGGCGTGCTCGCGCGAGGACCCCGTACCGAAGTCGGGACCGGCGACGAGGACCGTGGCGCCCTTGCGCTCGGGCTGGTTGAGGACGAAGGACGGGTCCTTGCGCCAGGCCTCGAACAGTCCGTCCTCGAAGCCGTCCCTGGTGACCTTCTTGAGCCAGTGGGCGGGGATGATCTGGTCGGTGTCGACGTTGCTGCGGCGCAGCGGGACAACCCGTCCGGTGTGTGTGGTGAATGCTTCCATGGCCATGGTTCTCAGACTCCAGCGGGCGTACGGACGGCAGACGACGAGTCGGACAGGTCGGCGGGGGACGCCAGGTGGCCGAGCACGGCGGTGGCGGCGGCGACCTGCGGCGAGACCAGGTGCGTACGGCCGCCCTTGCCCTGCCTGCCTTCGAAGTTGCGGTTGGAGGTGGACGCGGAGCGCTCACCGGGGGCCAGCTGGTCGGGGTTCATGCCCAGGCACATCGAGCAGCCCGCGTGCCGCCATTCGGCGCCGGCCTCCTTGAAGACGAGGTCCAGTCCCTCCTCGACGGCCTGCAGCCCCACGCGCGCGGAGCCGGGAACGACCAGCATCCGTACGCCGTCGGCGACTTTGCGGCCCTCGACGATCGCGGCGGCAGCACGCAGGTCCTCGATACGGCCGTTGGTGCAGGAGCCTACGAAGACGGTGTCGACCTTGATGTCGCGCAGCGGCTGTCCGGCGGTCAACCCCATGTATTCCAGGGCCTTTTCGGCGGCATGGCGCTCCGAAGCGTCCTCGTACGAAGCGGGATCGGGGACGGACGCCGAAAGCGGCGCTCCCTGGCCGGGGTTGGTGCCCCAGGTGACGAACGGCGCGAGAGAGGCGGCGTCGATGACGACCTCCTCGTCGAATTCCGCGTCCTGGTCCGACTTGAGGGTCTTCCAGTACGCGACGGCGGCGTCCCAGTCCTCGCCCTGCGGGGCGTGGGCACGGCCCTGGATGTACTCGAAGGTGGTCTCGTCGGGGGCGATCATGCCCGCGCGGGCGCCGGCCTCGATCGACATGTTGCAGATGGTCATCCGGGCCTCCATCGAGAGCTTCTCGATGGCGGAGCCGCGGTACTCCAGGATGTAGCCCTGGCCGCCGCCCGTACCGATCTTGGCGATGATCGCCAGGATCAGGTCCTTGGCCGTGACGTCCTCGGGCAGTTCACCGTCGACCGTGATGGCCATGGTCTTCGGGCGGGCCAGCGGCAGCGTCTGGGTGGCCAGCACATGCTCGACCTGGGAGGTGCCGATGCCGAACGCCAGAGCACCGAAGGCGCCGTGCGTGGAGGTGTGCGAGTCGCCGCAGACGACGGTCATGCCGGGCTGGGTGAGGCCCAGCTGCGGTCCCACGACGTGGACGACGCCCTGCTCGACGTCGCCGAGCGGGTGCAGGCGTACGCCGAACTCGGCGCAGTTCTTGCGCAGCGTCTCCAGCTGGACGCGCGAGACCGGGTCGGCGATGGGCTTGTCGATGTCGAGGGTCGGGGTGTTGTGATCCTCGGTCGCGATGGTGAGGTCGAGGCGGCGCACGGGGCGCCCCGCCTTGCGGAGGCCGTCGAAGGCCTGCGGGCTGGTCACCTCGTGCAGCAGGTGCAGATCGATGAAGAGAAGGTCGGGCTCGCCCTCCGCGCGCCGGACGACATGGTCGTCCCAGACCTTCTCCGCGAGTGTCCTACCCATCGCTTTCCCTCCGGCCGGCCTGTCTGGCGCCGGCCCAACTAGAGACTTCGGGATGGCCGCGTCCGTCACCCCCGCACCGGACGTCTGCCGCCGGGCCCGCTGGTCCACGGGCCGTTGTACGTACAGGGTGGCGCGTTCCACGGAAAATTGAACTTGCGTTTCACAGAGTGAGACGCGAGTATCGTTGCATGGACAACAGTAGCGGCGTCGGCGTTCTGGACAAGGCAGCCCTTGTCCTGAGCGCCCTGGAGTCCGGTCCGGCCACCCTCGCGGGCCTGGTCGCGGCGACCGGACTGGCACGGCCGACGGCACATCGCCTCGCCGTGGCACTTGAGCACCACCGCATGGTGGCGCGGGACATGCAGGGCCGTTTCATTCTCGGTCCGCGGCTGGCCGAGCTGGCCGCGGCGGCGGGCGAGGACCGCCTCCTCGCCACCGCGGGGCCGGTCCTCACCCACCTCCGTGACGTCACGGGCGAGAGCGCGCAGCTCTACCGCCGCCAGGGCGACATGCGTATCTGCGTCGCCGCGGCGGAGCGTCTGTCGGGCCTCAGGGACACGGTCCCCGTCGGGTCGACGCTCACCATGAAGGCGGGATCCTCGGCCCAGATCCTGATGGCCTGGGAGGAGCCGGAGCGCCTGCACCGTGGCCTGCAGGGCGCCCGCTTCACGGCGACGGCACTGTCGGGCGTACGTCGCCGGGGCTGGGCTCAGTCGATCGGTGAGCGCGAGCCGGGCGTCGCGTCCGTCTCCGCGCCGGTGCGCGGGCCCTCGAACCGGGTGGTGGCCGCCGTCTCGGTCTCCGGGCCGATCGAGCGCCTGACCCGGCACCCGGGCCGGATGCACGCCCAGGCCGTCATCGACGCGGCCGCCCGCCTCTCGGAGGCGCTGCGCCGCACCGGCTGATACACCGAGTCGATCCGACCGGTCGCTTCAACGCCGCAGCGACCGGCTGGAGTTGAGGTTGTCCTGCCGTTCAACTCAGCACGGAGTATCAACGCGAAGAAGCCCTCCCCTGCTGGGGAGGGCTTCTTCGTCACGTACCCCCGACCGGATTCGAACCGGCGCTACCGCCTTGAGAGGGCGGCGTGCTAGGCCGCTACACAACGGGGGCGAGGATCTTACGTTTCCGCAGATCCGAGCTGGTCTACCAGGACTCGAACCTAGACTAACTGAACCAGAATCAGTCGTGCTGCCAATTACACCATAGACCAATATGGTTTAGACCAGTTTGTACCCCCGACCGGATTCGAACCGGCGCTACCGCCTTGAGAGGGCGGCGTGCTAGGCCGCTACACAACGGGGGCCCTAGCGATCCTGCATGAGAAACAGCGGGTGCGACCCGGACTGTCTCCCTGGGAAGGATCTGTACCCCCGACCGGATTCGAACCGGCGCTACCGCCTTGAGAGGGCGGCGTGCTAGGCCGCTACACAACGGGGGCTTTGCAGATGAGCTCTGCGAGCTGGCCTACCAGGACTCGAACCTAGACTAACTGAACCAGAATCAGTCGTGCTGCCAATTACACCATAGGCCACTGAAACGCAACCCCCGGCGGGGATCTTGTCTTAGTTTGCGCTTCCGGGTCGGCCGTTCGGCCCGCTCCCGGTGGGCGCAGGAAGAACATTACCCGAAGGTGGACGGCGCTCCAAAACGGGTATCGGCCCCGAGGATCGCGGGGAGTTCGGCCAGCGAGGTGATGCGGCGCAGGCCGGCGGGCTGATCCGGAGCGGCCTGTGCGCCGGCGTCCGGGCCCGCGTCGGTGACCGCACTCACGCCCGTGCGGTCGATCCAGACCGACAAGAGGCCGGCGTCGGCCGCGCCTTGTCCGTCGATCTCGGGGTGATCACCGACGTACGCGACCTGGTGCGGGGGCAGCGCAAGTGCCTCGCAGGCGGCGTGGAAGGCCTGGGCCTCCGGTTTGGAGACGCCCAGCTCGGCCGCGCACAGCACCGCCTCGAAGCGGTCGTGTACACCGAGGACGCGGAGCTTGCGGTTCTGGACGTGGAGGCTGGAGTTGGACAGCACGGCGTGCCGGTGGCTGACCGCGAGGATGTCGAGCGCGGGCACTACGTCAGGAAAGAGCTCCCAGGCGGCCTCGTAGTGGTCGATGTACCGCAGGAACCAGGCGTCGGCCTCGGCGTCGGTCAGCTCCTCCCCCAGGAAGGCCCGCACCCGGTCCCGCCGCTGCCCCTCGAAGGAGGCCTCGCCGGCCGCGAACCTGGCCCACTGCTGATCGGTGATCTCCCGCCACCGCAGGAGCGCCTGCTCCACGGACGCGTACCCCTCGAGCAGGCCCTCGGCCGCCAGATGCCCGCGCATTCCGGCCCGGTCGGCCGCGGTGTAGTCGAAGATCGTGTCGTCCACATCCCAGACCACGGCTCTGATCGTCATGGTGTGACCTTCCCCAGCCCCGCCCCTTCCCGAAACTGGCGGCTCCGCCCCAGGACCCATCGGGAGAGCTGATGCGGGTACGGCTGCCACCGGCACGCAACACCGCGGGGCGGCACCCGGCGCAGGTGCCGCCCCGCCGTGCGTGGCGCGCTACGCGGTCAGCCTGGCCAGGGCCGCGTCGATGCGGGACAGGGTCTTGTCCTTGCCCAGGACTTCCAGGGACTCGAAGAGGGGAAGTCCCACCGTGCGGCCGGTGACGGCTACGCGGACGGGGGCCTGGGCCTTGCCCAGTTTGAGGCCGTGCTCCTCGCCGGCCGCGAGGACGGCGTTCTTCAGGGACTCCGGTGATGTCCAGTCCGCGGATTCCAGCTTCGCGCGGGCCGTGCGCAGGAGCGCGTCCGAGCCCTCCTTCATCGCCTTCGTCCAGGACGCCTCGTCCTCAACGGGCTCCTTCAGGAACAGGAAGTCGACGTTCTTCGTGATGTCGGACAGGACCGTCAGGCGTGTCTGGGCGTGCGGGGCGATCGCCTCCCACCTGGCCTGGTCGAAGTCCTCCGGCGCCCACGGTGCGTGCGGTGCCTTCAGCCACGGCCCGCACGCCTCGATGAACGCCTTCACGTCCAGCCGCCTGATGTGATCGGCGTTGATCGCCTCGCACTTCTTCAGGTCGAAGCGGGCCGGGTTCGGCACGACGTCCTTGATGTCGAAGGCCGCGACCATCTCGTCGATCGAGAAGACGTCCTGGTCGGCGGAGAGCGACCAGCCCAGCAGGGAGAGGTAGTTGAGCAGGCCCTCCGGGAGGAAGCCGCGCTCCCTGTAGAGGTTCAGCGAGGACTGCGGGTCCCGCTTGGAGAGCTTCTTGTTGCCCTCGCCCATCACGTACGGCAGGTGCCCGAAGGCGGGCACGGACTTGGCGATGCCCAGTTCGGTCAGCGCCTTGTAGAGGGCGATCTGTCGCGGGGTCGACGACAGCAGGTCCTCGCCGCGCAGGACGTGCGTGATCTCCATGAGGGCGTCGTCGACGGGGTTCACCAGCGTGTACAGGGGCGCGCCGTTGGCCCGTACGATCCCGTAGTCCGGCACGTTCTCGGGGGTGAAGGTCAGCTCGCCGCGGACCAGGTCCGTGAAGGTGATCGGCTCGTCGGGCATGCGGAAGCGGACGATCGGCTCGCGGTCGTCGGTCCGGTACGCGGCGATCTGCTCGTCGGTGAGCGCGCGGCAGTGGCCGTCGTAGCCGGAGGGCTTGCCGGCCGCGCGGGCCGCCTCGCGGCGGGCGTCCAGTTCCGCCGTCGAGCAGTAGCAGTAGTACGCGTAGCCGCCGTCCAGGAGCTTGCGCGCGACGTCCTTGTAGATGTCCATCCGCTGCGACTGGCGGTACGGCGCGTGCGGGCCGCCGATCTCCGGGCCTTCGTCCCAGTCGAAGCCGAGCCAGCGCATGGAGTCCAGCAGCTGCTCGTACGACTCCTCGGAGTCGCGGGCCGCGTCGGTGTCCTCGATGCGGAAGACCAGGGTGCCGCCGTGGTGGCGGGCGAACGCCCAGTTGAACAGGGCGGTGCGGACCAGGCCCACGTGGGGGTTGCCGGTCGGCGAGGGACAGAAACGTACGCGGACGTTCGCGTTAGCCACGCTTGATCACCTTGTTGGTGAGAGTGCCGATGCCTTCGATGGTGACGGCGACCTCGTCGCCGACACTGAGCGGGCCGACCCCTGCCGGGGTGCCCGTGAGGATCACGTCGCCGGGGAGCAGCGTCATGGCCTCCGTGATGTTCACGATCAGATCCTCGATGGGGTGGATCATCTCGCTGGTGCGGCCCAGTTGTCGCTGCCGGCCGTTGACCGTGCACTGGATCGTCAGGTCGGAGGGGTCGAGATCCGTCTCCACCCAGGGGCCGAGCGGGCACGAGGAGTCGAAGCCCTTGGCCCTCGCCCACTGCTTCTCGCGCTTCTGGACGTCGCGCGCGGTGACGTCGTTGGCGCAGGTGTAGCCGAGGATGACGTCCTTGACGCGCTCGCGCGGGACCTCGCGGCACATCCGGCCGATGACCACGGCCAGCTCGGCCTCGTGGTGCAGGTCCTGTGAGAAGGAGGGGTACGCGATCTCGTCGCCGGGACCGATCACCGAGGTGGACGGCTTGAAGAAGGCGAACGGGGCGTCGGGCACCTCGTTGCCGAGTTCCTTCGCGTGCTCCGTGTAGTTGCGCCCGAAGGCCACGACCTTGTTCGGGAGCACCGGCGGGAGCAGCCTGACCTTGCTCAGCGGCAGCTTCGTACCGGAGAGTTCGAAGTCCGTGAAGGGGATGCCCTTGATGATGTCGAGGACGAGCCCGTCGGTCGATCCAGGAGGGCTGTCGCCCTCGACCGCGCCGAACGCGACGTTGCCGTCGATGGAGAACCTGGCGATGCGCACGGGAACCTTGCGCCCCTCTACTGAGCCGGCCGGAGTATGACGCTCCAGGCTAACGCGGGGAAGGGGTGCCACCTCACGCAATTACGCGGGGCCTGTGGGGCTCGTCCTCGACTCCGAGTCCTACTGCCGCCTACTGCTCGGCGCCCGCGCCCTCCGGGACGTCCACCAGGACCGTGCGGCGTGGGTTGGCGGTCTGGGCGGGGAGCTCGACGGTGTGCTCCTGGTGTTCCCGCTGCTCCGTGCGCAGCTCGTCGGCGTCTTCGAGATGCGCCAGCGTGGTGCGTCGCGGATTGGCTATGTTCTGGAACATCAGCGTCTTCATGTGCGGTGTCTGACCCCGTAGTACGGGCGCCTGCGCGGCCAACGGCCGTCGCACAAGCGCGTGTTGTCGGATTTGCTGTGCCTGTAAAGCCTCAGGCTAAACGTCCGGTTCCCGGGGAAAGTTGTGAAGACCCCATGATCGCCGTGTGAGTTTCCTCACGAACCGCCCGTCAAAACGGTCAATTCACGCCGACCCTCCACGCCAACAAAACGGGACATTGCCCCACTGAAGACATCATTCCGCTCCTGATCATGGCGACTGGGACACGTCTCGCACCCGAGCGGATCGCCGGATTGCGCCCGCTTTGCGGGGGATCACTTTCTACGACCGGTAACTCGCCCCTCACAAGGGGTCACGTTGGTCACAGCATGACCTGTGGCCCTTGTTGGAGATCCGGCACTGTGCTGGAATTCCACGAACCGCCGCGGGAGAGAACCGGCGCACAGGGGGCGCAACGCAGCGCCGCGTGGCGGCGGGAAAGGGAAGCCAGCGCCGGTCACCGGAGACCGACAAAAGGCGCATTGCGCCGGTACGACGCCGACACCGTCCCACCGTTCTGCGGAGGGACGCCTGGTCCAGAGGTTGCGACGCTAGTGCAGGGACGTTTCAAGAGGGATGGCAGCGCTTCGGCGGAGCCGCACGGCGGGACCGACCGCGGTTCGTCGCCCCAGCACGCCCAGAACCAAGGACCGGCACAGACCGGCGACAGCGGTGATCGCGGCACGCGCCCCGGCCTGGCAGGTTCGCCCGGCGGACCCGCCGCCTCGGCACCCGCCGCCCCGGTGGCCAAGCCGGCGAGCCCGAGCGGCCCCGGCTCCCGAATAGCGCTGCGCAACTGGCGCATCTCCACCCGCCTGGTCTCACTGCTCGCGCTCCCCGTGGTCGCCGCGACCTCGCTCGGCGCGTTGCGCATCAGCGACTCCATGGACGACATCCAGCAGCTCGACAACATGAGGCTGCTGACCGACATGACCAAGCAGGCGACCGAGCTCGCCGCGGCGCTCCAGGAGGAGCGCGACAAGTCGGCCGGACCGCTCTCGCACGGCGCGGACGGCACCGAGTTCACGGTCAAGGGCGTACGGGACAAGACGGACCGCGCGCGTACCGCCTTCATGGAGGGCTCGCGCGAGATCGACGACGCGAGCAACGACGAGACCCTCGACGGCGTCCGCGACAACGTCGTCTCCATCGTCTCCGAGCTGAGCAAGATCAAGAATATCCGCAACGTCGCCTACACCGACCGCGAGAACTCCTCCCAGACGGTCGAGGCGTACCACCGGCTCATCGAGCGGCTGCTGGGCCTGTCTCAGGACATGGCGCAGGCGACCAGCAACCCGGAGATGATCCAGCGCACGCGCGCCCTGGCGGCCTTCTCCTCCGCCAAGGAGTACGCGTCCATCCAGCGTGCCGTGATCGCCGCGGCGCTGCCCGCGACCAACAAGACGTTCGGCTCTCTCTCGGAGAACGACCGGCAGTACGCCAGCTCCGCGCTGGACAACCAGGAATCCGAACTCGCCGGCTTCGCCAGCATCTACGACGGCAACGCGTCGGCCCTGATGAAGCCGATCGACGACGGCAGCCCGACCATCGAGGAAGCCGACAACTACGCTCAGCGCGTGCTCGGCCGGGAGGACGGCCTCGAGCAGCGTGAGAAGCGCTCGTACCTGGACTGGGTCGACGCCGACTCGGCCAAGATCCAGGAAATGTCCAAGATCGAGCTCACGCTGCTCAACCAGATGGAGCAGAAGGCCCGCGAGCTGCGCAACGAATCCGAGCAGGAAGCGATCATCTCCGGTGCGCTGATCCTGCTCGTGCTGGGTGTCTCGCTCGTCGGCGCCTTCGTGGTGGCCCGGTCCATGATCCGCTCGCTGCGCCGGCTTCAGGACACCGCGACCAAGGTCGCCCAGGACCGGCTGCCCGAGCTGGTCAAGCAGCTGTCCGAGTCCGATCCGCAGGACGTCGACACCTCCGTGCAGTCGGTCGGTGTGCACTCCAAGGACGAGATCGGCCAGGTGGCCGCGGCCTTCGACGACGTGCACCGCGAGGCCGTACGACTGGCCGCCGAGCAGGCCCTGCTGCGGGGCAACGTCAACGCGATGTTCACCAACCTCTCGCGGCGCTCCCAGGGCCTCATCCAGCGTCAGCTGTCGCTGATCTCCGAGCTGGAGTCCCGCGAGGCCGACCCCGACCAGCTGTCCTCGCTGTTCAAGCTCGACCACCTCGCGACCCGCATGCGCCGTAACGGTGAGAACCTCCTCGTTCTCGCCGGTGAAGAGCCCGGCCGCCGCTGGACCCGCCCGGTCCCGCTGGTCGACGTGCTCCGTGCCGCCGCCTCCGAGGTGGAGCAGTACGAGCGCATCGAACTGGCCTCGGTCCCGGCGACCGAGGTCGCGGGCCGGGTCGTCAACGACCTCGTGCACCTTCTCGCCGAGCTGCTGGAGAACGCCACCTCGTTCTCCTCGCCGCAGACCAAGGTCAAGGTCACCGGTCACGCGCTGCCCGACGGCCGCGTACTGATCGAGATCCACGACACCGGTATCGGCCTCTCCCCCGAGGACCTCGCGGCGATCAACGAGCGGCTCGCCTCGCCGCCCACCGTGGACGTCTCGGTCTCCCGTCGTATGGGTCTGTTCGTGGTCGGCCGGCTTTCGCAGCGGCACGGCATCCGCATCCAGCTGCGCCCCTCCGACTCCGGTGGTACGACCGCGCTGGTCATGCTCCCCGTCGATGTCGCCCAGGGCGGCAAGAAGGTGCCGGGCAAGCCGGGCCAGGGCGCGGGTTCCGGTGGCCCGGCCGCCGCGCAGGCCGCGGCCGGTGTCGCGGCAGCCCGTCGTGGCGGAGCCGGCAGCGGTCCCGCGCTCGGCGCGGGTGCTGGTGCAGGCGCGCCCGGTGGCCCCGGGCGCCTGAACGCCGGGCCGCAGCGCGGGCAGGTCGGTGCGGGCTCGGGTCCGCGGCCTGCGCTGACCGGGAGCGACTCGGGCGGTCGTCCGGGCGGGCCCGGCGGCTCGCGTGGACCGCAGCCGCCCATGCCGCCCGCGCCCCCGCAGGGCAGGCAGGCTCCGGCCGGTGCCGCGCCGGGTGCGCCGCAGGGTCTTCAGGCCGCTGGTACGGGTGCTCCGCAGGGCTTCGACGGTTTCGGCGACAGTGGCCGCCAGGAGGCGTTCGGCGCCCGTGGTTCCGTACCGCCGCCGCGGCGCCCCGACAGCGGGAACGCCGAGCAGGGCCGTCATGCCGCCGGGCAGGCGCAACTGCCGCCGCCCGGTGGTCCCCGTGCCGAGCTGCCCGGGGGCAACCCCAAGCCGCGCGTGAGCAGTTGGAGCGACGAGCCGGGCCGGCGCGACTCGATGGACGGCCCGCGTGGCCACGAGGAGTCGGACGCCACCTCGCGCATGCCTCGCGTGGACGACCGTCAGGGTAGGGGCTCGACCGAGGAGATCCCCCGGATCGACGACGGCCAGGGTTCGAGTTCCACGGGTGAGTACGCCCGGCCGGACTTCGACGCTCAGCGTCCCGGTTCCGGTGCTGGTGCGGGTCCCGCCGACTTCGGCATCCCGGGTCCCGGCCAGGGCACCGGGCAGTTCGTACGCCCGGATGTATTCGGTCCGCCGAATCCTTCCGCCGGGCAGAACCCGACCTCGACCGGCCAGTTCCCCATGCCGGGTCGCGATGGCCGCCAGGACCAGCCCTCGAACGGGCAGCCCCCGGCGTCCGGCTACAACGGCTCCACCACGGACCGGGACGGCCGCGGCGAGCGCCAGGGCGGTGGAGACACCGGCCAGTTCGAGCGCCCCGGAACGAACGGTACGAACGACAGCCGGCGCCCCCAGCGTCCGCAGCCGCGCCGGCGCCCCTCGCTCCCCCCGCAGCCGTCGCATCCCCCGCGTGAGCCGGAGGGTCTGCCCCCGGCGGCGGGTCCCGGCGACGGACGTACACCGCTGTACGACACCCTGGAGACCAACTGGTTCCACCAGGGTCAGGGAGGTCAGGACCAGGACCAGGGCCGGAGCAACGGCTCCCGGACCGAGTCGGCGTCCTCGGCGTCCTCCATGGACACCCCGCCGCAGCCCAACCGGGCACCCGCGGCCCCGCAGCGCCGGGCGCCGGAGCCGGCTCCGGCCGTCACGTCGTCCTGGCGGGCCTCTCCCAATGATGAACTCGGCCGCCAGGCCGAGAAGGTGCGCCAGCCCACCGCGGGTGGCGTGACCGTCTCGGGTCTGCCGCGCCGGGTCCCCCGCGCGAACCTTGTCGCGGGGACGGCTCAGCAACAACAGCACCAAAGCGGTCCGCAGGTCTCGCGTGCGCCCGATGACGTACGCGGTCGGCTGACCAATCTTCGTAGGGGCATCCAGCAGGGTCGCCAGGCCGGTTCGGGCCAGACCGGCAGCTTCCCCAGCCCCACTCACCAGCAGGAGCGTTAGTTGAGCCAGATGAGCCAGGCAGCACAGAACCTCAACTGGTTGATCACCAACTTCGTTGACAACACCCCCGGGGTGTCCCACACCGTCGTAGTCTCCGCCGACGGTCTACTTCTGGCGTTGTCGGAGGGCTTCCCGCGCGACCGCGCGGACCAGCTCGCGGCCGTCGCCTCCGGACTGACCTCGCTCACCGCCGGTGCCTCCCGGATCTTCGAGGGCGGCACGGTGGCGCAGACGGTGGTCGAGATGGAGCGCGGCTTCCTCTTCCTGATGTCCATTTCCGACGGCTCGTCGCTCGCGGTCCTGTCCCACCCGGACTGCGACATCGGTCTCGTCGGATACGAGATGGCCCTGCTCGTCGACCGTGCGGGCGCCGTACTGACGCCCGATCTGCGGGCCGAACTGCAAGGCAGCCTGTTGCACTAGATCGCCCCATAAGGCAAGACCACCGTCAGGCCGCCCGTTCCCCCACCGGCCCTCATCGACGGCACGAATGACCGACATGCTGTCCCGCCCGGAGGATTCATGACCCCGCCCACCGCCTCTCACGATCCGTACGCAGAGCCGTACGGGGACGAGGGCGACCAGCCGCTGGTACGTCCGTACGCGATGACCGGCGGCCGGACCCGGCCGCGCTACCAGCTCGCCATAGAGGCACTGATCAGCACCACGGCCGACCCGGCGCAGCTGATGGGGCTGCTCCCCGAGCACCAGCGCATCTGCCACCTCTGCCGTGAGGTGAAGTCTGTCGCCGAAGTGTCGGCGCTCCTGTCCATGCCCCTGGGCGTGGCACGGATTCTCGTCGCGGACCTCGCGGAGGCCGGTCTCGTCGCCATCCACCAGCCCGGTGGCGATGAGAACGCTGGTGGCCAGCCGGACGTGACACTGCTCGAAAGGGTGCTCAGTGGACTTCGCAAGCTCTGACGGAGGCCGGGCGACCACCTCCGCGAAGATCGTGGTGGCGGGTGGCTTCGGCGTGGGCAAGACCACGTTCGTCGGGGCCGTCTCGGAGATCAACCCGCTGCGTACCGAGGCCGTCATGACGTCCGCGTCCGCGGGCATCGACGACCTCACCCACACCGGAGACAAGACGACGACCACCGTCGCCATGGACTTCGGCCGCATCACCCTGGACCAGGACCTGATCCTGTACCTCTTCGGTACGCCCGGCCAGGACCGCTTCTGGTTCATGTGGGACGACCTGGTACGCGGCGCCATCGGCGCCGTCGTCCTGGTCGACACCCGCCGTCTCGCCGACTGCTTCCCGGCCGTCGACTACTTCGAGAACAGCGGACTGCCCTTCGTGATTGCCCTCAACGGCTTCGACGGGCACCAGCCGTACACCCCCGACGAAGTGAGGGAGGCGTTGCAAATCGGCCCCGACTCCCCGATCATCACGACAGACGCCCGGCACCGGGCTGATGCCAAGAGTGCGCTGATCACGCTGGTCGAACACGCGCTCATGGCGCGTCTTCGGTAGCACCGGAATCAGCCATGCCATACGGCAGTTGTCGTAGAAGCTTTGGAGCCGGCTGTGTCCTTTGACACGGCCGGCCAGGCTGTTCATAACGTTTCGACAGAGAAATTGAGTGGTATCAACACGCGTCGCGGTCGCATGGTGCCGCTGTGCTCACATCGGCCCCGCCTTTTGGCGGGGCTCGCTCTTTATGACCGTTTTATCTGGGGTTTACGCAGCCCGGAATCATCGGTTCCGAGTGTTTGGACGAGCACAGCCTGACGTGCTGGAATGCCTGAACTGCCCGGTAGCCCAGGGCTGGGAAGACACACGCGGCACAACGTTGGTGCCGACGCCGAGAGGTTGTTGGTCGAGTGAGGCGAAGCAAGAACGGTCCCGAGCCGTCGGCGCGGGGCAACTTCACCCCGCCGCCGCGCGGAGCGGCACCCGCACCCGCGCCCCGGAAGGCGGAGCCGACGGCCCCACCCCCGTCCAGCGGGGGCCGGCTGTCTCCGCGTAACTGGCGCGTACCGACCAGGCTGAATGCCATCCTGCTCATACCCGTGCTGGTCGGCCTCGTCATGGGCGGATTCAACGTCAAGAGCTCGATCGACACCTGGAACGAGGCTCAGGACGCCGAGAAGATCGCGCAGATCGTTGCCTCCGCCTCGGAGTACGCCGCGGCCCTGCTGAACGAGCGCGACCTCTCCGCGGAGCCGCGCCTCAAGGAGAACCCGTCCGCCGAGGACGAGAAACTCGTCGAAGACGTCCGCGCCACCACCGACGAGAAGGCCGACGCCTTCCACGCGTCCGTCGAGGGCATGCCCTCCGGATACGGCCTGGAACGCCGCCTCCGCCTCGTGGAGGGGGCCGAGCCGAAGCTCACGGACCTGCGCGAGAACGCGTACAAGACGTCGCAGGACCCGGTGAAGACCGAAGAGGACTACGTCGACATCGAGCACTATCTGCTCGAGTTCGCGAACGAGCTGGGCCTCGGCACCGGAAACATCACCAGCTACGGCCGGACCGTGTACGCCGTCGCGCTGGCCAAGGGCGCCGCCTCGCTGCAGCGCTCGATCGGCATGCACCTGCTCGTCAGGCCCAGCGAGGAAGAGGCCAAGTACAACCGGCAGCGGGTCGCGTTCACCTCCTACGCCTACCTGGAGGGCATCGCCGTCCAGGAGTACATCTCCGGCGGTACGGCGCAGGACGCCGAGAAGCTCCGTACGGTCATGGCGCAGAAGACCGAGGAGGGCAAGCAGCAGGTCGCCGAGGCCAAGCGGCAGTCCGAGGCCGCGGGCCGCGAGTTCGTGGCCCCGCCCCCGCTGGACGAGATGGTCCAGGGAGTCGCCGCCGGGAGCCCCGACGAACTGGCCACGCGGGGTATCACCCCGGCGACCTGGATGGCCGCGTCCACGGCCAAGTTCGACGGCTACGACCAGATCGAGGCCGACCTCATCGACAGGGCCGTCACGGACGCGGGCCAGATCGCCTCCGACGCCCAGCGCGACGCCATCATCAACGGCGCGATCGTCATCATCGCCCTGCTTGCCGCGTTCATCATCGCCTCGCTCATGGCCCGCCAGATGAGCCGCTCGATGCGCCAGCTCCGCAACGCGGCCTTCGGCGTCGCCGAGCAGCGCCTGCCGATGCTGGTCGACCAGCTCTCGCGCACCGACCCGGGCCGGGTCGACACCCGGGTCGCACCCATCCCGATCACCTCCACGGACGAGATCGGCGAGGTCGCCCGCGCCTTCGACCAGGTCCACCGCGAGGCCGTCCGGCTCGCCGCCGAGCAGGCCCTGCTGCGGGGCAACATCAACGCGATCTTCACCAACCTCTCGCGCCGCAACCAGTCGCTGATCGAGGGCCAGCTGACCCTGATCACCGAACTGGAGAACAACGAGGCCGACCCGGACCAGCTGGAGAGCCTCTTCAAGCTGGACCACCTGGCGACCCGTATGCGCCGCAACGGCGAGAACCTCCTGGTCCTCGCCGGCGAGGAGCCCGGCCGCCGCTGGGACCAGCCGGTCCCGCTGGTCGACGTGCTGCGCGCGGCCTCCTCCGAGGTGGAGCAGTACGAGCGCATCGAGCTCTCCGGCGTCCCGGAGGCCGAGATCCACGGCCGCGCCGTGACCGACCTCGTGCACCTGCTCGCCGAGCTCCTGGAGAACGCCACCACGTTCTCCTCCCCGCAGACCAAGGTCCGCGTCACCGCGACCCGGCTTCCCGACGGCCGCGTGATGATCGAGATCCACGACAAGGGGATCGGCCTCACCGCCGAGGACTTCGCGGACATCAACCACAAGCTGGCCAACCCGCCGACCGTGGACGCCGCGATCTCGCAGCGCATGGGCCTGTTCGTGGTCGGCCGGCTGTCCGACCGGCACGGCATCCGGGTGCAGCTGCGCCCCTCCGGCGAGCAGGCCGGTACGACCTCGCTCGTCATGCTGCCCGACGCGATCACCCATGGTGGCGGTGGCGATCAGAACCTCCAGGGCGACGAGTTCACCGTCTCGCAGATCATCCCGGAGCAGCAGTCCTTCCAGGGCGAGAACTTCCAGGGTCCGCCCATGCGCACGGCCGCCGAGCTGGGCTTCGACGACAGCCGCTACGACAACGTCCCGGACGACATACGCGAGCTGGACCCCGTCGGCCGTTCCCTGATGCGTGAGGAGCGCCGAGCGGCCCTTGAGGCCCAGTCGCAGCAACCGGAGCTCGAGGCCGGGTCGTTCCGCGAGGACTACGACCGGCAGCAGCCCGGGTACGACGACGGCACGTCCGGCTACGACGACGGCAGGTCCGGCTACGACAGCAACCAGTCCGGCTACGAGACCGAGCAGCTCGCCTACGACGAGGGCAGGCCCGCATACGACGGCGCACCGGCCGCGTACACCGAGCAGAGCGCGTACGACCAGCAAACGGCGTACGAGGAGCAGCAGCGGCCGACGTACGACGAGACGTACTTCCCGCCGAACCCGTCGAACGGCGGCTATCCCGAACCCTCCTATACGGAACCGGTCCAGGAGGAGCAGCCGCAGGCCCACGGATCCCCGCAGGACAGGTTCTCGCCGTTCGAAGGCCAGTCCTACCAGGACGACTGGCCTCAGCAGGACGAATACCGGAACGGGTATCGGTCCGAGTACGCTCCGGAAACGGAATCGGCGCAGGCCGCTGACGTGGATGAGCAGGACCGCGTAGGCTTCGATCGTCCGGGACCGGCCCCCTCCGCCGCGCACGAGCTGACCGACGCCGGGCTTCCGCGCCGCGGTGCTGCCGCGAACGGCGCGAACAGTCGGCAGCCCGTGAGCCAGGAAGCGCCGGCCACCTCGGACAGCAGCGGCAGCAACGGCAGCGGCGACTGGCGGTCGGCCAACGACCAGCGGTGGCAGCGCGCCGAACAGCTGAAGAAGCCCAAGGCGGGCGGGGTCACCTCCTCCGGCCTGCCGCGGCGGGTACCCAAGGCCAACCTGGTCGAGGGCACCGCCGAATCCACGCACCAGGGCGGCCCCCAGGTCTCCCGCGCCCCCGAGGATGTCCGGGGCAGGCTGAGCAACCTGCGCCGGGGCGTCCAGCGGGGACGTAACGCAGGTAGTGAAACGAACGGCCAGGGCTTCGGTCCTGACAGCACCTACAACCAGGAGCGTTAGTGTGAGCCCGATGAGCCAGGCGGCGCAGAACCTGAACTGGTTGATCACCAACTTCGTGGACAACACCCCCGGGGTGTCTCACACGGTGGTGGTCTCCGCCGACGGACTCCTTCTGGCGATGTCCGAAGGCTTTCCGCGCGACCGCGCCGACCAGCTGGCGGCCGTCGCGTCGGGTCTTACCTCGCTGACCGCGGGCGCGTCCCGCATCTTCGAGGGTGGCAGTGTGAACCAGACCGTTGTGGAGATGGAGCGAGGATTCCTCTTCATCATGTCCATTTCCGATGGTTCTTCGCTCGCGGTCCTTGCACATCCGGAAGCGGACATCGGTCTCGTTGGGTACGAGATGGCCCTTCTGGTGGACCGTGCCGGTACGGTTCTGACGCCTGATCTGCGTGCTGAGCTCCAGGGCAGCCTTCTCAACTAGCAGACAAGCGATACATTTTGGCGTCCCGTGGCCGTAAGGTTTCGGACACGGCTATCCAGAGTGATGGGTGCCCGGCACAGTCGGAGGAGGAGAAAGTGGCAACACCCCCAGGCGGTTCGTCTTCGGGCAACTGGTCTTACGGTCCTGGCCAGGGCCAGGACCAGGGTGCCGGTTCACAGAACCCGAACCGGTACAACTTCCCCTCCACGCCGAGCCACCGGCAGCGCCAGCCGTACGCGCCCCAGAGCCCCCAGGGCCCTGGTCCCTCGCCGTACGACCAGCCGCAGGCGCCGCGCATCCAGCCCGTGCACCCGCAGCGCCGCTCCCCTGAGCCGTCCCCTGCCGGCGGGGCGTCAAACCCTCTGGTGCGCCCGTACGCCATGACGGGCGGCCGCACCAGGCCGCGGTACCAGCTCGCCATCGAGGCGCTGGTGCACACCACCGCGCAGCCGCACCAGATGCAGGGCCAGCTGCCCGAGCATCAGCGGATCTGCAACCTCTGCCGGGAGATCAAGTCGGTGGCCGAGATCTCGGCCCTGCTCACCATCCCTCTCGGCGTGGCCAGGATTCTCGTCGCCGACTTGGCGGAGGCGGGCCTGGTCGCCATCCATCAGCCCGGCGGCGACGAGAACGCCGGCGGCCAGCCAGACGTGACACTGCTCGAAAGGGTGCTCAGTGGACTTCGCAAGCTCTAGCGGCGGTCCTTCCCGCTCAACCACCTCG